>NZ_JBJIAJ010000010.1:0-207480 GCF_045310925.1 Mycobacterium sp. SMC-15
TCCCGAGTCCCCAAGCGCGCACAATCACGTGAGGCAACGAACCCGCCCTCGCGCGCATCTTGACGTGAGGCAACACGGGTGTGACAAGTTGGTGCCGCGCGCTCAGGCCCCCGCGATCTTGAGGTTGCGGTCCAGGAACTCCAGCTGATCTGCGACCGCTCGCTCGAAAGCGTCGCCGACATAGATGTCGAAGTGGCCCTCGCGATATCTCTTGACGGTGCCGCGGGGCGCCTTCGCGGCGTAGCGCAGGGTCGGTTCGGGCGGGGCGACCGAGTCGGTGTCGCACACGCAGAACAGAATCGGGCAGCTCACCTTGGCCGCCTGCCGGCCCGGCCGGTAGGCCAGGATCTTCATCCCGATCCGGGCGGCGACCTCGTTGCGCAGGTTCTGCCCCTGCGGAACCAGCTTCAGGTAGCCCGGGTACGAGTCGGGCGTACTCATCAGCGCGACGTCTCCGGGGCGGCCGGCGGTCGCCACCATCACCGGCGGGTTGCCGAGCCGGGCCGCGGCCAGATCCCGCAACGCCAACAGGCTGATCCGCGCGATGGTCAACGGTGGAATGGTGCGCGCGGAGGCGATCCCGTCGGTGAACGGGCATTGCGCCACCACCGCCGCCACCCGCAGTCGCGCCGCGGTGGCGATCACGTGGCCACCACCGAACGACGTGCCCCACAGGCCGATCCGGTTGCGGTCGACACCGGCCAGGGTGTGCGCGAAGTCGACCGCGGCGGACCAGTCCGCCAGCTGCATGTCCACATCGAGCAACTGGCGGGGAGCGCCGTCGCTGTCGCCGAAGTTGCGGTAATCGAACACCAGGCAGGCGTAACCGGCCGCGGCGAACCGCTCGGCGTAGGCGTCGAGCCGCATGGTTCGCACCGCACCCAGGCCATGCGCCATCACCAGCAGCGGGGCACCGTCGCGGCCGGCGTCATCGGGGCGGTACAGCCAGGCGCTGATTCGGTCCGCGCCCGATCGAAACGAGACATCTTCGCGGATAGCCATGCCTAAAGGTAGCCCCGCGTGTGGTAAACCGGCTTCGTGACCGGGGCGGTGACTCAAAGCCAGTTTCGGAGCCTTTTGCAGAGCCTGACGGAGGTAGTGGGCTCCGCCTACGTCACTGACGATCCCGACGTGCTGGCCGGCCGCAGTGTCGACTACACCGGTCGTTACCGGGGCCGAGCGGGTGCGTTGGTGCGGCCCGGGTCGCCCGAGGAAGTCGCCGCGGTGCTGCGGCGCTGCCGCGACGCCGGCGCGCACGTCACCGTCCAGGGTGGGCGTACCTCGTTGGTGGCCGGCACCGTCCCCGAGCACGATGACGTGCTGCTGTCCACCGAGCGGCTGAACACCGTCGGTGAGGTCGACGTCGTCGAGCGACGGGTGAGTGTGGGGTCGGGTGCCACGCTCGCGGCGGTGCAGCGCGCGGCGACCGATGCCGGGCTGATCTTCGGTGTCGACCTGACCGCCCGCGACACCGCGACTGTCGGTGGCATGGCCTCGACCAACGCCGGCGGGCTGTACACCGTGCACTACGGCAACATGGGCGAGCAGCTACTCGGTCTGCAGGTGGCGTTGCCGGACGGCACATTGGTGCATCGGCACAGCGCGGTGCGCTCCGACAACACCGGCTACAACCTGCCGGCGCTGTTCGTCGGTGCCGAAGGAACCCTGGGCGTCATCACCGGCCTGGATCTGCGCCTGCATCCCGTGCCGGTGCACCGGGTCACGGCAGTCTGCGGCTTCGCGGAGCTGACAGCCCTGGTCGATGCGGCCCGAATCTTTCGCGACCTCGACGGCATCGCCACCTTGGAGTTGATCGACGCCCGCGTCGCGGCGCTGACCGGGGAGCGGCTCGGGATCGGCGCTCCGGTGCGCGGTGACTGGCTATTGCTGGTGGAATTGGCGGGCGACACCGATCAGACCGATCGTCTCGCCGAACTGCTGATGCAGGTGCGGTCCTGCGACGAACCGGCGGTGGGCATCGACCTTGCAACTCAGCAGCGGCTCTGGCGGATTCGCGAGGCGATCGCCGACGTGCTGGGTGCATTCGGGCCGCCGCTGAAGTTCGATGTGTCCCTTCCTTTGGCAGCGGTCGCCGAATTCGCCGCGGCGGCGAGCGCGGTGGTACGCCGGCATGCACCCGAGGCGCTTCCGGTGCTGTTCGGTCACATCGGCGAGGGAAACCTGCACTTCAACGTGCTGCGCTGTTCGGGATCAGCCGAGCCGGCACTGTACGCAGCGATGATGCAACTCATCGCCGAGTGCGGCGGCAACGTCAGTTCCGAACACGGGGTGGGCAGCCGCAAGCGGGCCTACCTGGCGATGTCGCGCGGGCCGGACGACATCGCCGCGATGCGGACGATCAAAGCCGCATTCGATCCGACCGGCTATCTCAATGCCGCGGTGCTCTTCGACTAGTCGCGGTGCTTGATGCCGACGGCCTGACGCAGCTGGGCGAGGAACTGCTCGGAGTCGTCGCTACGAATGATGTAGTGCGAGATGGCAATCCGGATAGCTGCGGCCGCCTTCACCGGGGCGTCCGGTCCGGTCAGCATCCGTTGCAGACCCTCGCGCATCGGCACGATGATGCGGGAGAAGTCGGCGAGCACATGTTTGGGCTCGATGTCGATCATGCGCACGCCGGTCGACGAGTGCTGGTAGTCGACAATGAACCGCAGTGCAGCATCGAGCTTTTCGGCGCCCTTCAGCCCTTCGGTGGCGCGGGCGATCCCGCTGTCGAAGATGTGCCGCTCGTAGCGGGAGAACGCCGAGATCAGCTCTTCCTTCGATGGGAACCATCGGTACAGGGTGGGGCGGGATACCCCGGCCTGGGAGGCGACCTCGGACAGGCTGAGCTTGGTCATCCCATTGCGCCCGAGCACCTCGGCGGTGGCAGCGAGGATCCGCTGCCGGGTCGAGCTGTCGGGTGCGTCCACCGTGCTGCGGGTCATAGCGGAGACTTTACAAAAAATAGCGATAGTGTCACGCTGGTTCGGTGCCTGGACATAGTTCCTCACCGTCACGGGCCCCGGAGGATCGGGACGTAGGGCAATTATTGTGATCGAAGCGCCGCAAGTCACGTGCGAGGAACGCACGCATCCGCCGCGAGCCGTGATGATCGTCATCGAAGCAGTCGGGATCGGCCGGGCGGTCGCGGCCCAGTTGGCCGCGCAAGGACACCTGGTGCTGATCGGCGGTCGACGACTCGAGGAGTCCGAGCGGCTCGCAGCGCGGTTGCGCGACCGCGGCGGCAGTGCCTTCGCGGCGCACCTTGATCTCGCCGACCCGCGTTCGATCAACCGATTCCTGGCTTCCGCGCACTACCTCATCGGCACCCCGGACGTTCTCATCACCGATTTCGGCCTGGCCGGCCGGGCGGGCGAGTGTTCGGAGGCCGCCGGAGTGGGGGCGCAAACCCTTGCCACCCGGGTGATTCCGGCCATGATCGCCCGGGGCAGCGGTGACGTCGTGCTGGTCGGCCCGGAGTTGGCCGGGGTGAGCTGCGCCGCCGCCGGGCGCAAGGTCGACGCCTGGCTCGCGGCCCTGGATGCGGAGTTCGTCGGCACCGGGGTGCGGGCGTCAGTGGTGCGGTCGGCCCAGCCGGGTGCCTTCGCGTTCACCGCTGAGGCCGGCCGCCTGGTGGCCGGGATGGCCAACGAGTCGCGGCTGCGTCTGGTCGAACTTCTCCCGGCCGCAAGGAGCGATCCGCTAACGACGGCGCACGAGGACTGACTGCGCAATGCCCGCCACCGGGCCCTGCTGGTCGAACAGGGTGCCGATGGTGGTCCCGATGCCGTCCGGACCGTAGTTGGTCTCGGCGCGGATCCCGATCCACTCGCCGTCGGGAATCCGGTGCACGTGCACCACCAGGTCGGTGTTGAGGAACGTCCACTTCCTGATGTCGAGCTTGGTACCGACCCCGTTGGCGTCGTCGGCCACCGCGAACAGCCGCTGCAGCGGAGTCATCGCTTCGCCCTTGACCAGGTCCACGATCGGTGAGATCCAGGATTCGCCGGCCCCGGGGGCCAGTGGCGTGGTCAGCCACCGCCAATCCAGGCTGTGCACGTAGTTGCGGTCCCAGTTCTGCTGCATGTTGTTGCTGCGCGCCTCGCTGACGGGCCGCAGCGGGGGAGCCGAGGCGTGCTGCACGTCGCCGGTGTCCAAGGTCTGCAGCCGCCAACCGCTGGCGCGGGCGACCGGCCGAGGCAGCTGGTCGGGACCGGGTGCCAGCATCTCGGCGCTGACCAGTTCGATCTGCTTGCCGGCCCGGTCGACCTGGCCGCGTACCCACAACGCGCCCTCGGCCGGCACGGGCCCCAACAGGTCGATGCTGACCCGGCTGAGCCGGGTGTCGTCGCGGGGCGCCAAGCGCTCCAGCGCCCGCACCAGCAGCGCCGAAACCGGTGCGGCGTGCTGAATCTGAGCCGACCAGGTACCGCGCACCAAGTCGGTGGCAGCGAACTTCTCTCCCCGCGGATCGGCGGCGTCCAGCAGCTCGTAGTAGGAGTCGGTCATCGAATCCCTTTCAGGGCAGTCCGGCGCCGGGAATCTCCACGGCCACCGTGTCCAGACGCGACTCGCGGCTCCCGACCAGCCGTTTGGGGTAGGCGGACGGGCTGGACAGCAGGAACAGCGTGCGGCGTTTGGGCCCGCCCAGCGCGCACGCGATCGCGGCCCGCCCGTCGGTTGCGATGCGGTCGGTCACGACACCGCCCTCGGTGATGCGCTCGAACTGATTGGCCAGGGTCATCGCTGTCCAGATTCCGCCGGCGGCGTCCAGTGCGATGCCATCCGGTGGACCGTCCAACCCGTCGGCGAACACCCGGCGGTCACGCAGGCCACCGTCGGCGCTGATGGTGAACCGGGTCAGCCGGCGACCCATCGACTCGGCGACGATCAGCGAGCCGCCGTCCGGGGTGATCACCATCCCGTTGGGAAAGTCCAGGTCCTCGGCGACGATGCGCACGCTGGCGTCCGGATCGACGCGCACCACCACACCACCGGAGTAGGCCTGCGACCCGATATAGCTGCGGCCTGCCGCGTCCACCACCATGTCGCCGAGATCGGCCGGCACCAGCCCGCCAAGGTCGACCAGCGTGCTCACCGCGTCGCCGTCGTAGCAGAGCACCTGGCGGTCCGAGGCCGAGGCGATCAGCAGCGATCCGTCCGGCCGGAAACCCAGGCCACTGGGGGTATGCCCCGGCAGCGGGACCGTAGTCATCGAGCCGCGCAGGTTCACGGTGTGGATCGCCTCGCCGAGCATGTCCGAGAACCACAACAGGCCCTCGAACCAGCGCGGTCCCTCCCCGAAGCAGAAGCCGCCCGCCAGCGGCGCGGGTGGTGACGTTGACCCCGGGTTGTCCTGCTGCGAAGTCGTTTCGGCGATACCCAACACTGTCGCCCTCCTGTCCTGCGGCCGCGGGCGCGGTCAGAGCCCACTTTACAAAATGTGGCTTAAATGTCACGCTCGCGGAATGGCTGAAGCGTCTCCGACCACCGAAACCTCCCCTGCGGCGCAATGGTCGGTGAGTGGCCTGCTGGAGCTTTTCGAGGTGACGGCGGACGGCCCGGACCGGTTCACCGGCGCGACCGGGCTGGCCGGCGACGACGAGCGCCAAGTCGTGGAGGGCACCCAACTACTGGCGCAGGCGATCGTCGCGGCGGCGAAACGCTTCTCGGACAAGTCCGTCCGATCGGTGCACGCGGTCTTTGCCCGGGCTGTGCTGGTGGGGCCGGCGGCGGAATACGTGATCGACGTGGTCAGCGAGGGGCGTTCTACGGCCACCGCGGTGATCTCGGTGCTGCAGAACGGCAAGCGGTGCGCAACCATCACGGTGCTCGCCGACGTCCCGTCGGCGGATGTCATCACGCACCACCTGCCCCGCCCCGACGTGGCAGCCCCCGCGCAGGCCAACCCCTGCGTCATGCCGATGACGGGGCGCGAGGTGCGCCTCGTGGATGTCGTCGACGTCAACAGTCCCGACGAGGTGGGCCCGCCGGAGCTCTACGCGTGGCTGAATTACGACCCCATACCCGCCCGCGACGACCTCGCCAAGGCGCTGATCGCGTATTTCACCGGGCATTTGGGCATCTCGACGACGATGCGTGCGCACGCCGGGATCGGTACCAGCCAGTCGCACCTGACGGTGTCCACCGCTCCCATGACGGTCACGGTGAGCTTCCACGAACCGGTGCGCTGGGCTGGATGGATCCTCTACGGCCATGAAAGCACCCAGGTGGGTGCGGGCATGTCCTACGTCCGCGGCACCGTGCACACCGAGGACGGCGAACTGCTCGCCTCGTTCGCCCAGGACGGTCTCATTCGGCCACTGCGCACCAGCGACAACAAGATCGCCGAGCACTCGCGGCTATAGCCGCGGGCGCCGGGCCGGCTTCGGCAATTCGGCGAAACCGCCGACGCGTGACAGGTCAAAGCTGAAAAGGCCTGCGATGGGCGCACTCTCGGGCAGCGGGTCGGCGTAACTCCAGGCCACGTCCGGCACGACGGTGTCACCGACCACCGCAGACCAGTACGTGGCGTAGCCCTTGTAGTTGCAGTAGGTCGACGTCGTCGAGGCCTGCAACAGAGCGGTGTGCACGTGGTCCGGGGCGACGTAGAGCCGCGGCGCCAGGGCGGTCTCGAACAGGATCACGGTGTCGTCGGTGTCCACCAGGACCACCCCGGCGAGTTCGACGCGCAATGCGCGGCGGGTGGGCCGGCAATCGACCCGGTGATAGGGGTTCGGCGGGTAGTGCACCAGCCGGCGGCCCTCTTCGAACCAGGCGTCCACGGCGTCCCAGGGGACCTGCACGAAGCCGGATGCCTCCGGCAGCGCCCGGTGCGGCAGGTCGCCGATGGAATCGGCGGGGAAGGCGTAGCCCAACGGCTCGCCCTGGCGATGCACCAGCAGCGCGTTCTCGGTATCGATCACGGTCCGTTCGTCACGGATCGCCCGCACGCGGCGCGGATGCGGTTCGACGTACACCAGGGCGCCGGTGATCTCCGGCGAGAACCAGCCGGCTCGCTCGGTGCTGAGCGGGCCCTGCCCGGCAACCAGACTCATTTCACTCCCACCCGCGTTCGCCTCATTCGGCTTTACAAATTCGACTCCAACTGTAATATCTCGGAAAAGTTGTGCTGCGCGGTCGGACGGTTTGTCCGGCCGCCGGCGCCGTCTGAGATTCTCGCGACGAGCTGGGATGATGTGATGACGAGTACCGCTGCGGCCCTGGATTCCCCGGCGCAGGACCAGTACCTGCGCTACCGCCTCGATGTCATCGCCCTCGATATCCCCGCCCTGGTGCACGGGGCGGGTGGCTGGCTGTATCACCGTGCGGCGACCGGCTGGGACGTGCGTGTGCTGGTGCCACCGCACCTGGATCTGCGGCCGTTACAGATCCTGGGCCTGACCCCCGCCGACCTCGAGGCGGAGCTGTCCGCCCCCGAGGGGGAGGCCTCCGGACACAGCCTGGCCGTGGTCGCCGACGCGCTCGCCGCCGACCCGCGGATCAGCCGGCGGGTGCACCAGGCGCTGCGGCGCAGCCTGACCGAGGTCGTGTTGTGGGGTGAGCGCTGGCCGCTGGAGGTGGAGCACCGGCTGAGCGCCGTGCAGCACATCCCCACCGTGGCGGGCCGGGCGTTCAAGAGGCAAGCGCTGGCCGCCGCCGACATCAGCGACACAGCACAGGTCGACGGTCCGGAGGTATTCCGCAGCGACCAGAAGCATTGCCTGCCGGTCAATTCCGACCTGGTCCCGGTCGGCTGATGCGCAAACACTACGACCACACCCTGCTGTATCTGCACGAGACGATCGACCTGGGCCGCGGCCTGCGCGACGAGTTCACCCGCAACTTCACCGAGATCTACCAGCCGATGATGACCGAGTTGGGCGCCCGCCTGTTCGCGCTGTGGGAGAGCACCGCCTACAACGGGCACTGGCCGCAGGTCACGGTCATCTGGGAGATCGACGCATTTGCCGACTACGCCCGAATCGGGCGGGCGCAGAGCAGCGGCGGCAGCCACGCCCAGCGCGCGACCGAATGGTCGACTTACTTAGGCGGTATCGGCGCGTCGGGGGAGGGCCGCATCATGTACCCCGGCCCGCACAACAAGACCCTGGCTGCGCTGCGCGCGGCGGAGTTCGACGCGACCGTGGTGATTCAGGAGATCATGCAGACCAAGCCCGGTCGCCAGGACGACTATATCCGCGAACTGGAGCGGCTGTACGTGCCGTGGTCGGAGAGCACCGGCAAGCGCTGGCTCGGTTCGTTCACCACCACGTTCCGCTACAACGAGGTCATCCACTACTGGGCGCTTGACGGCGGTTGGGAGTGCTTCGCCGAGCACTACCCGTCGTGGAAGGACCACCCGCCGGCGGAGATCGTGACGTGGATGAGCGTGGCGCCCGCGTTACGCGACGGCTGGGAGGACTCGATCCTGCAAGCCCTGCCGCCCTCCCCGCTGCAGCGAGACGCCACGTGACAAGCGTTGCCGCACCGCAGTTCTCCTACGATCCGTTCGACCCGGCGGTGATGGCCGACCCCCTGCCCTACTACCGCGTGCTGCGCGACCGGCACCCGATGTACTACGTCCCGCAGTGGGACCTGTACGCCTTGTCCCGTTTCGATGACATCTGGGATGTGCTGGCGGTCAGTGACGGAACCTTCGTGGCTTCCGAGGGAACGCTGCCGGCGGCCAATGTGCTGGCGCAGCACAACAACGGGGCGGTCCCGGATCCGCCGCTGCACCCGCTGCCCTTCCACGCCGTCTTCGACAAGCCGATCTACGACGACATTCGCCGCCTGCAGTCCCCGGCGTTTCGGCCCCGGTCGGTGGCCGACTGGGAAGACCGGGTCCGCAACTTGGCCAACCAGCGGCTCGATGAGTTGCTTCCGCTGGGCCGCTTCGACCTGACCTGTGACTACGGCGGAGTCGTGGTGGCCCAGGTGGTCTGCGAACTGCTGGGCATTCCGATCGAGTGCGCCGCGGAGGTACTGGCAGCGGTGAACGCCGGCAGTCTCGCGCAGGCCGGCAGCGGGGTGGACACGGCCGCGGCACGGCCCAACTACCTGCAATACCTCGTCCCGGCCGTGCAACGCCGGCGCGCCGAGCGGGGTCCCGCCGAACTGCCGATCGTCGACGGGATGCTCGCCTACCGCCTACCGGACGGTAGCGATCTCGATGACGTCGAAGCCGCGACGCAACTGCTGTGCATCTTCATCGGCGGTACCGAGACCGTGCCCAAGATCGTCGCGCATGGGTTGTGGGAACTGGCTCGGCGCCCGGACCAACTGGCCGCGGTACGGGAGAATCCGCAGGACAAGGTGCAGCTGGCACGCGAGGAGATGATCCGGTATTGCGCACCGGCGCAATGGTTCGCCCGCACCGCCCGCAAACCGTTCACGCTGCACGGGACGACGGTCGAGCCGGGCCAACGCATCATCACCCTGCTGGCGTCGGCCAACCGCGACGAGCGCCAGTATCCCGAGCCCGACGAATTCCACTGGGACCGGCCGATCAAACGGTCACTGGCATTCGGGCGCGGGCAGCACTTCTGCATCGGCTACCACCTGGCCCGACTGGAAGTGACCGTCCTGGTACAGGAATGGCTGCGCCGAGTCCCGAATTATCGGATCGTCGACGACGGCGCGACCAGGCTGCCGTCCAGTTTTCAGTGGGGCTGGAACACCATCCCGGTGGAGGTCTGAAACATGTGGGCATACCGGTTGATCGCGCCGTATGAGTTCGAGAAGGTCGAGCTCGCCGATCCCGCCGCGCAGCAGGTCGGTTCGGGGCAGGTGCTGTTGCAATTCATCGCCGCCGGGGTGTGTGGCAGCGACCTGCCGGCCTTTCGCGGCGCGCAGGGCAGATTGCCCGGTGACGACGGCGCCGGCGCCGCGGAGAAGCTCGGCTTCCCGATCCACGAAATCGTCGGCGACGTCATCGTCAGCCGGCACCCGCAGCACCAGCCCGGGGACCGCGTCGTCGGCTGGGCGTCGGGCTTTGACGGACTGAGGGAACAGGTGATCAGCGACGGCGAGGGCCTGGTGGCCTACGACCCGGCGCTGGCGCCCGCCCAAGCCGTAGGCCTGCAACCGCTGGCCTGCGTGCTCTACGCCGTCGAACAGTTGCCCGACCTGGCCGGCCGCCACGTGGCGGTGATCGGTCAGGGCTCGATCGGACTGCTGTTCAGCGCTGTCGCCAAAGCGGCGGGTGCGCGCCGCGTCACCGGCGTGGACCCGATCGACCGCCGAGATGTGGCCTCCGCCTTCGGGGTTGACACCGTGGTGCAGGCGACCAGTGACCGGTGGGTACGCCACCTGGACGCGGGCGACCGCCCGGAGATCGTGATCGAGGCCGTGGGCCATCAGGTTGCCACCCTGGGCCACGCCATCGAGGCCGTCGCACCCGGCGGCACGGTGTTCTACTTCGGTGTCCCCGACGACGACAGTTATCCGATCAGTATGCGCACCATGCTCCGCAACAATCTGACGTTGATCTCCGGAGTCACCCAGGATCGGCGGCGGATGCTGGCCGCCGCAGGCCGATTCGCCGCTGATCATCCAGAACTGCTGGGCAACTACGTCACTCATGTCTTCGGTTGCCACGAAGCCCAGGCGGCGTTCGAGTTGGCGACCCGACCGGTGCCGGGCCGAGTCAAGATCGCGATGGTCGCATGACGTCGGCGCTGCGTGCCGCCCTGGCCGACCGGGCACCGCTCTGGGGCGGTTGGGTCACCGGGCCCACGGTGCTGGGCCCGGAGGAATTCGCCCGTGCCGGCTATGACTACGTGGGTTTCGACGCCCAACACAGTTACCTCGACGATGCCGATATCGCCGCCATGCTGCGGCACACCGAACACCTGCCGATCGCCACGGCGGTCCGGTTGCCCAATGCGGATCCGGCTCCCATCGCTCGATGCCGGGGCCGACGCGGTCATCATCGCTCTGATCGAGACCGCCGAGCAGGCGGCCGCCGCAGTGGCCGCCACGCGCTACCCGCCGGCGGGGGTCCGCAGCTTCGGGCCGCTGCGGCTCGGCCTGGGCCGCGACCTGGCCACGCTGGAATCGCGGGCAGACGTCTTCGCGATGATCGAGACCGCCGCCGCCTTGGCCGATGTGGAACGGATCTGCGCGGTTCCCGGACTGGCCGGCATCTACGTGGGGCCCGCCGACCTGGCGATCTCGATGGGCGTCGACGTCTCCCAATCCACCACGCACCCCGAACTGGTCACGGCGATGACACGAATCCAGTGCGCGGCAACGGAAGCGGGCGTGATCGCGGCGATTCACGGCGGATCGGGCGCGATCGGAGCGGCGCTGGCCGCGCGGGACTACCAGATGATCACGCTGGCCGCCGAGTCTGCGGCGCTGCGCCGCGGAGCCCTCGAACACCTCGACGAGGCGAGGGGCCGATGAGCTCAGCCCGCGTAGCGCTGGTCACCGGCGCAGCCCGCGGCCAGGGTTGGGCGATCGCCGAACGGCTGCGCACCGACGGATTCGCCGTAGTCGCCTGCGACATCAACGACGCCGAACTGAATGCCGCCGTCGCCGCGAGGGCCGACGATGCGCTGATCGGCGTTCGGCTCGACGTGACCCGCCCCGAGCAATGGAAGGCCGCGGTGGCCACCACCGTCGAGCGGTTCGGGGCGCTGACCGCGCTGATCAACAACGCCGGCACCCTGCACCGTGCGGCGATCGCCGACGAAACACCCGAGGACTTCGAAAACGCTTGGCGGGTCAACTGTCTCGGGGCGTTCCTGGGAATCCAGGCGGCGCTTGCGTCCCTGTGTGCCGCCGACGGTGCCGCCATCGTCAACACCTGCAGCACCGGGGCGATCCGCCCCTTCCCGCAGCACAGCGCCTACGGGTCGTCGAAATGGGCGCTGCGCGGCCTGACCCAGACCGTCGCCGCCGAGCTCGTCTCGGCCGGCGTCCGGGTCAACGCGGTGTTTCCCGGGCCGATCGCCACCCCGATGCTCGACGACGTCACCCAGCAGCGCCTGGCCGCGGTGTCGGCGGGCGGCCGGCTCGGCCGGCCGGTCGAGGTGGCCGACGCGGTGGCGTTCCTGGTATCCGAAGCCGCATCGTTCATCACCGGCGCCGAGCTCGTCGTGGACGGCGGCCAATGCCTGCAGATCCGATGAAGATCGGCATCATCGGCGCCGGACCGGGCGGGCTGGCACTGGGAATCCTTTTGCGGCGTGCGGGATTTTCCGACTTCACCATCTTCGACCGGGAGGACGGGGTCGGTGGAACCTGGCGGATCAACACCTATCCCGGGCTGGCCTGTGACGTCAAATCACACCTGTACTCCTATTCCTTCGACCTGAATCCGCACTGGTCGCGGCAGTGGTCGCAGCAGCCCGAGATCCTGGCCTATTTCGAGCGCTGCGCGGCCGAGCACGGCCTCGATGCGCATCTGCGGCTGCGCACCGAGATCCGTGCTGCCCGTTGGGAGCCGGACCGACGGCAGTGGTGTCTGAGCAGCAGCGACGGCGCGCAGCATCGGTTCGACGTGGTGGTCTCGGCGGTCGGGCTGTTCACCCAGCCGGTGCTGCCCGATCTGATCGAAGAACAGCCCTTCGCCGGCACGGTGATGCATACGGCGCGGTGGGACCATTCGGTGCCGATCGCCGGAGCCAAGGTCGCCGTGCTCGGCACGGGTTCGACCGCGGCGCAACTGCTGCCGGAGCTGGCGGAGGTCGCCGAGAAGGTGTACTCGCTGCAGCGGTCTCCGACGTGGATCCTGCCCAAGCCGGACCGGCGCTACACCCCGCGGGAGCGGTGGGCCTTCGTCCGCATTCCGCTGGCCAAGCGGCTGTACCGGATGCGGCTGTGGCTGCGCAGCGAGTCGAACATCTCGGTGATCGAGAACGGCAGCGACAAGACCCGAGAGTTCACCGATATCGCACGAAAACTCTTGAACAACACTATTTCCGACGAGCAACTGCGGGCAGCGCTGACCCCGGACCACCCGCTGGGCTGCAAGCGTCTGGTGTTCTCCTCGGACTACCTGCCCGCGTTGGCCCGACCGAATGTCGAAGTGGTGACCAGCCCGGCCCGCGCGCTGCGCTCGCGATCGGTGGTCACCGAGGACGGCACCGAGTGCGAGGTCGACGTGGTGGTCTGCGCCACCGGATATGCCGCGGCGGACTACCTCGGTCAGATCGAGGTGACCGGCGAGGCAGGCACCGCACTCAAGCAGGCCTGGCGCGACGGTCCGCGTGCCTACCTCGGTATGGCGATGCCCGGCTTTCCCAACTTCTTCATGCTCTACGGACCCAACACCAACGTCGGCTCCAACAGCGTCATCTTCGTGCTGGAAGCCCAGGCGCGCTACATCGTTCGGGTGCTCAAACATCTGCGGCGCACACGCAAGTCCTATGTCGCCGTGCGGCCCGCCGCGCTGACCGACTTCATCGCCAAGGTGGACCGGTGGATGCACGGCACGGTGTGGACCACCCGCTGCAGCAACTACTTTCGGGCTGCCAACGGCCGGGTGGTCACCCAGTGGCCGCGCAGTGCCGGAGCGTTCTGGGCGATGACCCGCCGGTTCCGGGCCACCGACTTCACCTTCGAACCGGCAGTCAGTGCGGATCGAAGGTAATGATCTGACGTACCGCGGCGCCGTCGGCGAGTTGGTCCATGGCCTCATTGATCTGCTCGAGCGGCACGGTCGCCGACACCAGCTGCTCAACCGGAAGACGGCCGGCCCGCCACAACTCCACGAAGCGCGGGATGTCGCGCGCGGGGACCGCCGAGCCCAGATAGCTGCCGATCAGTGAGCGCCCCTGCGCAACCAGACCCAGCGGGGACACGCTGATCCGGGCATCCGGTGGCGGCAGGCCGACGGTGATGGTGCGCCCGCCCGGTGCGGTCAGACCAATCGCGGCCTCCAGCGCGGCGGGATGACCCGCCGCCTCGATCACCACCGATGCGCGCACGCCGCCGTCGAGCGCCTGCTGCGGGGTGTAGGTGAGATGGGCGCCCAGCGCGGTTGCGGCGGCCAGCTTCTCCGGAAGGCGGTCGATCGCGATGACCTGCACGCCGTCGTGGGCCAGCGCGGTCAGCACCGCAGCCATCCCGACTCCGCCGAGCCCGACCACCGCGACGGTGTCACCCGGGGCCGGACGGCCGACATTGAGGACGGCGCCGCCGCCGGTCAGCACCGCGCAGCCCAGCAGGGCGGCCACCGTCGGCGGCACGTAGTCGGGCACCGGCACCGCGCTGGCCTGGCTCACCACCGCATGTGTGGCGAACCCGGAGACCCCAAGGTGGTGGTAGACGGTTTGGTCGGCGCGGTGCAGCCGCAGCCCGCCACCGAGCAGCGTGCCCGCGCCGTTGGCGGCGCTGCCGGGCTCACACGGCGCCAGGCCGTCGGTGGCGCACGCCGGGCAGTGCCCGCAGCGCGGCAAGAAGGTCAGCACCACCCGCTGGCCCGGCTGCATCCCGGTGACTCCGGCGCCGACCGCTTCGACGACGCCGGCGGCTTCGTGGCCGAGCAGCATCGGCACCGGCCGCACCCGGTTGCCGTCGACCACCGACAGATCGGAGTGACAGACCCCGGCGGCCTCCACCCGCACCAGCAGCTCGCCCTCGCCGGGCGGGGCCAGCTCCACCTCCGTCACCGTCAGCGGGCGCGAGACGGCGTAAGGGCGCGGCGCCCCGATCCGCTCCAGCACCGCCCCGCGGATCGTGGTCATGCTGGAATACAACCATGAGTTCGGACGCAGCGGTCCCGCCCGCTCCGGAAGGGTTGACCAGTCACGACTTTCCGGTGCACTGGCCGGTGCTGACCCGCTGGGCCGACAACGACATGTTCGGCCACCTCAACAACGCGGTGTACTACCAGCTGTTCGACACCGCGATCAACGGATGGATCGCGGCCCATGTCGACGTCGACCCGGTCGCGATGCCGGAGCTGGGGGTGGTCGCCGAATCGGGCTGCCGCTTCCTGGGCGAACTCGCCTTCCCGGACCGTCTCGCGGTGGGACTGGCCGTCACCCGGTTGGGCCGCAGCAGCGTCACGTATCGGCTCGCGCTGTTCCGGGCCCCTGAAATCGGAAGTGACACCGGCGCCGTACCGCTCGCCGCGCTCGGGCATTGGGTGCACGTTTATGTCGACCGCGCCACCCGGCGGCCGGTGCCGATCCCCGACGGTATTCGCGCGCTGCTGGCCACCGCCCAGGTTTAGCCCGGCGGCTTTTTCGCCGGTGGTTATGCTCGGCGGATGCCGCTCGTGAGCAAGACCGTCGAAGTCGCCGCCGACGCCGCCACCATCATGGGGATCGTCGCCGACTTCGAGGCGTACCCGCAGTGGAACGAAGAGATCAAGGGGGCTTGGGTGCTGGCCCGCTATGACGACGGCCGGCCCAGTCAGCTGCGGCTGGACGCGTCCTACTCGGGCTTCGACGGCACCTTTATCCAGGCCGTCTACTACCCCAGTGGCACCCAGATCCAGACCGTGCTCCAGCAGGGCGACCTGTTCACCAAGCAGGAGCAGCTGTTCTCGGCGGTCGAGATCGGCCCCACCACGTTGCTCACCGTCGACATGAACGTCGAGACCCAGATGCCGGTGCCCAAGCCGATGCTCAAAAAGGCATTCAGCAACGCCCTGGACTATCTGGCTGACAATCTCAAACGGCGCGCCGAAGAACTGGCTTCGGGCTAGCACGAAGCGGGAGACCCGAATTGAGCCACCCAACCGTCGATCCCGCAGAGCAGCCCTACCGGGCTCGTCGCCAGAACTGGGTCAACCAGCTGGACCGGCACGCGCTGATGCAGCCGGACGCTCCGGCGCTGCGGTTCCTGGGCCAGACCACCACCTGGTCGCAGCTGCGTGATCGGGTCACCGCGCTGGCCGACGCCCTGAGCCGCCGCGGGATCCGCGCCGGTGACCGGGTGATGATCCTGATGCTCAACCGCACCGAGTTCGTCGAGTCGGTGCTGGCCGCGAACATGTTGGGCGGCATCGCTGTCCCGGTCAACTTCCGCCTCACCCCACCGGAGATCGCCTACCTGGTCACCGACTGCGAGGCCAGGGTGCTGATCACCGAACCGGCGCTGGTGCCGGTCGCAACCGGTGTGCGCGAGCTGACCGGACTGCTGGACCACGTGGTGGTGGCCGGCGGTTCAACGAGTGAGGGCCTGATCGCCTACGAAGACCTGATCAATGAGACCGGCGAGCCGCACGCGCCGGTGGACATCCTCAACGACTCACCAGCCCTGATCATGTACACCTCGGGCACCACCGGCCTGCCCAAGGGAGCGGTGCTCACCCACACCAACCTGGTCGGTCAGACGATGACGGCGCTGCACACCGCCGGAACCGGCACCGCCGACGTGGCCTTCATCGGGGTCCCGTTCTTCCACATCGCCGGTGTGGGCAACCTGCTGCCCGGCATGTGGCTGGGCATCCCGACCGTCATCAACCCCCTGGGTGCGTTCGACGCGGGCCAACTGCTCGACGTGCTGGCCGCCGAGCGGGTCACCGGAATCTTCCTGGTGCCGGCCCAATGGCAGGCGGTGTGCGCACAGCAGCAGGCCAACCCGCGCGACATCCGGTTGCGGACCATGTCGTGGGGCGCGGCGCCGGCTTCGGACGCCTTGCTGCGCCAGATGGCGCAGACCTTCCCCGGCACCAAGATCCTGGCGGCCTTCGGGCAGACGGAGATGTCGCCAGTGACCTGCATCCTGCTCGGCGAAGACGCCACCCGAAAGCTCGGCTCGGTCGGCACCGTCATTCCGACCGTCTCCGCCCGGGTCGTCGACGAGCAGATGAACGACGTCGCCGTCGGCGAGGTGGGCGAGATCGTCTACCGGGCGTCCACCCTGATGGCCGGCTATTGGAACAACCCGGAGGCCACCGCGGAGGCCTTTGCCGGTGGCTGGTTCCACTCCGGCGATCTGGTCCGGATGGACGAAGAGGGCTACGTCTGGGTGGTCGACCGCAAGAAGGACATGATCATCTCCGGCGGAGAGAACGTGTACTGCGCCGAAGTGGAGAACGTGCTGGCCGATCACCCCGCCATCACCGAGGTCGCTGTCATCGGCCGTCCGGACGAACGATGGGGTGAGGTTCCCATCGCGGTCGCGGCGCTGTCCGGGGCGGGCCTCACCCTGGCCGACCTCGACGATTTCTTGACCGAGCGGCTGGCGCGCTACAAGCACCCCAAGGCGCTCGAGATCGTCGACGCGCTGCCACGCAACCCGGCCGGGAAAGTGCTCAAAACCGAACTACGCATTAACTACGGGTCGGCTCAGGGATCCGAGTAGGACAGCGCCCCAAGCGATGCCGCCCGAAACAGCGATGAGTGAGGTCGCGGCACGTTACTCTCCGGTAGGAAACCCGCGGAGGTTCCTACCGTTCGATGCCCCTCTCACGCAGCCATCAGGTATTGTCCGATGGTCGCCAAGGGCACTTCGGGCCGATAAGGTGACGCGGGTCTCGCTGATCGACGGACGGGAGAAGACACTGTGCGACGCGGTTCCTTGCTGAGTCGTGCGGCGGGATTTCTAGTGAGGGGGGTGGTGTGACGGCTCCAGCGCGTCCTCGTGTCACCGACTTCCTCCGGGATCGGGTGCTGCCGCCGCTGATCATGGTCGGCGGATTCTTCAGAATGTGTGCTCTGACCGCTCGTGCGCTTTTCGTACGGCCGTTCCAATGGCGTGAGACTCTGCAGCAGGGCTGGTTCATCACCAGCGTCGCCATCATTCCGACCATCGCGGTCGCCATTCCGCTCACCGTGCTCCTGGTCTTCACCCTGAATATCCTGTTGGCGCAGTTCGGTGCTGCCGACGTTTCGGGTGCCGGAGCCGGCATCGCCGCGGTCACCCAGCTGGGTCCGCTGGTCACCGTGCTGGTGGTCGCCGGAGCCGGGTCCACCGCGATCTGTGCCGACCTGGGAGCCCGCACCATCCGCGAAGAGATCGACGCGATGGAAGTGCTCGGGATCGATCCGATCCATCGACTGGTGGTGCCCCGGGTGATCGCCGCGACCGTGGTGGCCTTGCTCCTCAACGCATTGGTGATCGTGATCGGCCTGACCGGAGGCTTCCTCTTCGGCGTGTACCTGCAGAACGTGTCCGGCGGCGCCTATCTGTCCACGTTGACTCTGCTCACCGGGCTGCCCGAGGTCATCATCTCGACCGTGAAAGCCAGCGTCTTCGGACTTATCGCCGGCTTAGTCGGGTGCTATCGGGGACTTACCGTCCGCGGCGGCTCCAAGGGTCTGGGAACGGCCGTGAACGAAACCGTCGTGCTGTGCGTGCTTGCGTTGTTCGCCGTGAACGTGGTGCTGACCACCATCGGCGTGAAGTTCGGAACGGGGACCTGACATGTCGACATCGACAGTGGTTCGGGGCCGCTTTCCCGGGCTGGTTGCGAACTACCAGCGCTACGTCGGGATGGCGGGCCGCGGGCTCGAAAGGAGCGGTCGGCTCGGCTGGTTCTCGGTAACCGCCCTCCGGCAGATCCCCTGGGCCCTGCGTCGGTATCGCACCGAGACGCTGCGCCTGGTCGCGGAATTGGGCATGGGCACCGGCGCCATGGCCGTGATCGGCGGCACCGTCGCCATCATGGGTTTCGTGATGCTGGCCGGCGGCTCGCTGATCGCCATTCAGGGTTTCACCTCGCTGGGCAACATCGGTGTGGAGACCTACACCGGTTTCGCCGCGGCCCTGGTCAACGTCCGCGTGGTCGGCCCGGTCAACGCCGGTATCGCCTTGGCCGCGACGGTCGGAGCGGGCGCCACCGCCGAACTCGGCGCGATGCGCATCAGTGAGGAGATCGACGCCCTCGAAGTGATGGGTATCAACTCGATCGCCTACCTGGTGTCCACCCGCGTGGTGGCCGGTTTCACCGTGATCATCCCGCTGTACGCGCTCGCGCTGATCATGGCGTTCGCCGCACCGCAGATCGTCACCACCTTGTTCTTCGGCCAGTCGTCGGGTACCTACGATCACTACTTCCGAACGTTCTTGCGGCCAGACGATGTGTTCTGGTCCTTCATCGAGACCATCCTGATCGCGGTGGTGGTCATGGTCACGCACTGTTATTACGGGTTCAACGCCAGTGGCGGTCCGGTCGGCGTCGGCGCCGCCGTGGGCCAGTCGATGCGCCTGTCCCTGATCACGGTGCCCACAGTCGTGCTGCTCGCAGCGTTGGCGCTCTACGGCGTCGACCCCAACTTCAACCTAACGATGTGACGGGCATGGCAACCGGGAAGCAGAACAAAGTGCACAACCCGCCGTTCCGGATCGCGGGCCTGGTGACCTTCGCGGTCCTGGCACTGATCGGCGGGCTGGTTTACGGTCAGTTCCGCGGGTCCTTCACCAAGACCACGTCGCTGACCATGGTGGCTCCGCGCGCCGGCCTGGTGATGGATCCCGGTGGGCCGGTGACCTACAACGGCGTCCAGATCGGCCGCGTGGCCGCCATCGCGCCGACGGAGTACGAGAACAAGCCGGCCGCCAAGTTCACCCTCGACGTGAACCCCAAATACATCAAGCTGATCCCGTCCAACGTCAAAGCCGACATCCTGGCGACCACGCTGTTCGGCAACAAGTACGTGTCGCTGACGGCCCCGGAGCATCCCGCGCGGGAACGCATCACCAGCAAGAGCATCATTGCGACGTCGGTGACGACGGAGCTCAACACGCTGTTCGAGACCGTGAACAACCTGTCGGAACACATCGATCCGATCAAACTGAACCTGACGCTGCACGCCGCAGCCGAGGCGCTGACCGGGTTGGGCGACAAGCTCGGCGAATCGCTGGTCAACGGCAATGCGATTCTCGACGACGTCAACGCGCGGATGCCTTCGTTCCGCCGCGACCTCAAGGGCTTCGCGACCCTGGGCGAGGTCTACGCCGACGGGGCACCGGATCTGATCGGCTTCTTGGACACCTCGGTCGTGACGGTCAAGACGATCACCAACCAGCAGAAGGAACTGGATTCGGCGTTGCTGGGCGCCGCCGGAGTGGGCAACCTCGGGGCGGACGTCACCGAGCGGTTCGGGCCGTACTTCCGCCGGCAGTTCTCCGACTTGGTCCCGGTGTCGGCACTGCTGGATGAGTACAGCCCGGAGTTGTTCTGCGCCATCCGCAACCTGGCCGAGGGCGCGCCCAAGGTCTATGAATTCCTCGGCGGCGACGGCTACGCGCTCGACACCGTCAGTGAACTGGTCGGACCGGCCAACCCGTACGTCTATCCCGAGAACCTGCCGCGTTACAACGCTCGCGGTGGCCCAGGCGGTGCGCCGGGCTGCTGGCAGGAGATCACTCACGACTTCTGGCCGGCGCCTTACCTGGTGGCCGACACGGGAGTCAGCCAAGCGCCGTACAACCACTTTGATACCGGATCGCCCCTGGCCATTGATTACGTCTGGGGTCGCCAAGTCGGGGATAACACGATCAACCCATGAACATCACCAGAACCGCCCTCAAACTCGGCGCCGTCGGCTCGGTGCTGCTGCTCTTCACGGTTGGCCTCGTCGTGGTCTTCGGGCAGATCCGGTTCGACCGGACGGCCCGCTACTCCGCGGAATTCAGCAACGCCAGCGGCCTGCGTCAGGGGCAGTTCGTCCGCGCCTCCGGCGTGGAGATCGGCAAGGTCAAAAAGGTCCGGCTGGTCGACGGCGGCCGTCGGGCCGTGGTGGACTTCGACGTCGATCGGTCACTGCCGCTGTTCCAGTCGACCACCGCGCAGATCCGCTACGACGACCTCATCGGCAACCGCTACATGGAGCTCAAGCGGGGCGAGGGTGAGGGCGCCGACCAGCGGTTGCCCATCGGCGGATTCATTCCTGCCTCCCGTACCGAGCCGGCGCTGGACCTGGATGCGTTGATCGGCGGATTCAAGCCGGTGTTCCGGGCGCTGGACCCGGAAAAGATCAACACCATCGCCTCGACCATCGTCACGGTCTTCCAGGGGCAGGGCGGCACCATCAATGACATCCTGCAGCAGACCGCCCAGCTGACCGCCCACATCGCCGACCGCGATGCCGCCATCGGCGAGGTGGTCAAGAACCTGAACGTGGTGCTGGACACCGCGGTGCGGCATCGCCAGACCTTCGACGAAACGGTCGACAACTTCGACAAGCTGGTCAAGGGTTTGAACAGTCACGCCGACCCGCTGGCGAACGGTACCGCGGAGTTCGGTAACGCCGCCGGCAACCTGGCGGATCTGCTGGCCGACAACCGCACCCAGTTGCACAGCCTGTTCCCGGTGGCGGGCCCGGAGCCGCCAGACCGGCTCAACGACGTCGACGAGCTGCTGCAGAAGATTCCCAAGGCGCTGAAGCTGATCGGGCGCACCGGTGTCTACGGTGACTTCTTCAACTTCTACATCTGCGACGCGACCATCAAGCTTCCTGGCTTGCAGCCGGGCGGGCCGGTCCGAAACGTCCGGTTGTGGCAGCAACCGACGGGGAGGTGCACGCCCCAGTGAGGACCCTGGAACCGCCCAACCGGGCGCGGATCGGCATCATCGGTGTTGCCACAGTGGCGTTGGTGACCCTGGTGGGTCAGACCTTCACCACGGTGCCGATGCTCTTCGCCGAGCCGAGTTACTTCGGACAGCTCTCCGACACCGGCGGCCTGACCGCCGGTGACAAGGTGCGCATCTCGGGCGTGGACGTCGGCAAGGTCCAAGACCTGTCGATCGAGAACGACCACGTGCTGGTGAAGTTTTCGGTCGGGGCCAACCCGATCGGCAGCGACAGCGTGATCGGCGTCAAGACCGACACCATCCTGGGCCGCAAGGTTCTGTCGATCGAGCCCAAGGGCGAGCGCCGCATTGCGCCGCAGGCCGTCCTGCCGTTGGGCCAGAGCACCACCCCCTACCAGCTCTACGATGCGGTCTTCGACGCCACCAAGGCCGCCTCCGGCTGGGACATCGACACGGTCAAGAAGTCGTTGAAAGTGCTGTCGGAGACGGTCGATCAGACCTACCCCGACTTGAGCGAGGCGCTCGACGGCGTCGCGAAGTTCTCCGACACCATCGGCAAACGCGACGACGAGATCACCCATCTGCTGGCACAGACCAACCAGGTGGCGAGCGTCATCGGTGACCGCAGCAACCAGATCGATGCGCTGCTGCGCAATACCCAGACCCTCTCGGCAGCGGTCAACCAGCGCAGCCAGGCGATCTCGGCGTTGCTGGGCAACATCGCCTACTTCGGCGAACAGGTGCAGGGCTTGGTCCGCGACAATCCGGGCCTGGATCTGAGCCACGTGTTCACCGAGGCCTCCAACATCACCGACATGTTGGTGCGGCGCCAAGATGACCTCAGGGAGATGTTCACCATCCTGGGCAGGTACCTGACGATCGTGAACGACGCGATCGCCTCGGGGCCCTACTTCAAGGTCTCGACCCTGAACCTGATCCCGTACTGGATCCTGCAGCCCTGGGTCGACTCAGCCTTCAAGAAGCGCGGAATCTCGCCGGAGGAATTCTGGCGCAACGCCGGGCTGCCCGAGTTCCGCTACCCCGACCCGAACGGAACCAGGTTCGCCAATGGTGCACCGCCGCCTGCTCCGCAGGTGATCGAGGGCACCGCCGAGCACCCCGGGCCGGCCGTCGCACCCGGATCGCCGTGTTCCTACGCACCGGCTGCGGGCATGTTCCCGACTCCGGGCAACCCGCTGCCGTGCGCCAACCTGGACCCGAACGATGGCCCGTTCGGACGGAGCGGACCGTACCCGGGCCCGACCGATGTGTTGGTCTCGCCGGCAAACCCCGATGGCATCCCGTCCTCGCCGGGCATCTCGATCGCGGGCCGTCCGGGCGAGACGCCGCCGGTGGTGCCTGGCACCCCGGTCCCGATGCCCGACGCCAACCCCGGCGGGCGTTCCGAGCCGATGGGCCCGATCGCCGGTCCGGCTCCCGCCAACCCGGGCGCGGCACCGCCGCCGGCACCCCGGGCACCCGGTCCGCCGGCTCCGCCTGGACCCGGCAACCAGCTACCGGCACCGTTCATCACGCCCGGCGAAGGTGGCAACAGTCAGCCCGGTGGTGGCGGTGGCGCAAGAGGGAGTGAGCGGCCGTGAGTACCGTCTTTGATGTTCGCAACCTGCGACTGCCGGAGCGGTCCCGGTCGACGATGATCGTCGGTTCGCTGCTGCTGGCGCTGGCGCTAGTGGCCGGCTTCGGGGGCATGCAGCTCTTCCGCAAGCTGAACAGCACCAGTGTCGTCGCCTACTTCCCGCAGACCGACGCGCTGTACCCCGGCGACGCGGTACAGATCATGGGTGTCCGGGTGGGCGCGATCGACAAGATCGAGCCCGCCGGCGACAAGATGAAGGTCACCCTGCACTTCAACAACAAGTACAAGGTGCCCGCAGACGCCAAGGCGATCATCTTGAACCCGACACTGGTTGCGTCGCGGACCATTCAGTTGGAGCCGCCGTACCGGGGCGGGGCGGTGCTGGCCGACAAGGCCGTGATCCCGGAGGAGCGCACTGAGGTCCCGGTCGAGTGGGACACGCTGCGCAACGATGTCACCAACATCATCAACAAGTTGGGTCCGACGGCCGAGCAGCCGAAGGGGCCCATCGGTGACGCCATCGAATCGTTCGCCGACGGACTCTCTGGCAAGGGCCAGGAGATCAATACGGCGTTCAACAGCCTGTCGGATGCGCTGACCGCACTGAACAAAGGCCGCGGGGATTTCTTCGCGGTGGTGCGCAGCCTGTCGTTGTTCGTGAAGGCGCTGGACCACAACGACCAGCAGTTCGTCGCGCTGAACCATGACTTGGCCAAGTTCACCAGCAACCTGAACAGCACCGACCAGGCACTGGCAACGGCTACCGACCAGTTCTACGCCACCATGACGATCATCAAGGCGTTCCTGAACCAGAACGCAAAGCCGTTGGTACAGAGCATCAACAACGTGGCCGAGGTGACCACGGCGATCACGCAGCCGGATGCATTGGACGGTTTTGAGACCGCGCTGCACATCCTGCCGAACGTGCTGGCCGGTGTGGACGAGATCTACCACCCGGCGCAGGGCATGGTCCTCGGTTCCCCGGTTATCGTGAACTTCGCGAACCCGATGCAGTTCATCTGCAGCGCGATTCAGGCCGGCAGCCGTTTGGGCTACCAGGACTCCGCGGAGTTGTGCGCGGAATACCTGGCACCGGTGGCCGACGCGATCAAGTTCAACTACCTGCCGTTCGGTATCAACATCTGGACGAACGCGTACACCACGCCCAAGCAGATCGCCTACTCCGAGCCGCGGCTGCAGCCGCCACCGGGGTACAAGGACACCACCGTCCCGGGGATCTGGGTGCCGGACACCCCGACCTCCCACCGCAACACCCAGCCGGGCTGGATCACCGCGCCCGGGATGCAGGGTGTGGAGCCCGGTCATGACACGGCGCGACTGCTGACCCCGGAGTCGCTGGCGCAGTTGATGGGTGGCCCCGACCCGGCCCCGGTCGACTCGCAGTATCAGACGCCGCCTGGCCCACCGAACTCCTACGACGAGTCCGCCGGTCCGCTGCCGTTCATCGGCCTGCCTGCGGGTCAGGCGCCGATCGCGCCGCCCCCGCCGGGACCGAACGTGATTCCGGGGCCGGTGGCACCGATGGCTCCGCGAGGTGACGGCTGATGAGGAGGACAGCGATGAACACGGTCAGCCGCCGCGGCTGGCAGGCGCTGGTGCTGCTGATGGCCGCCCTGACGCTGACGTCCTGCAGCAGCTGGCGCGGTATCGCCAACGTGTCGTTGCCGGGTGGTCCGGGTAGTGGCGCCGGTGCCTACACGGTGTATGTCCAGGTGCCGGACACCCTGGCGCTCAACGGCAACAGCCGGGTCCTGGTCGCCGACGTCTTCGTGGGCGCGGTCGAGCGGATCGAGCTCAAGAACTGGGTCGCCACGCTGAAGCTGAAGCTGAACAAGGACGTTCATCTGCCGCGCAATGCCACGGCCAAGATCGGCCAGACCAGCTTGCTGGGTTCGCAGCACATCGAGTTGAAGGCACCCGACAACCCGGAGGGCGAACTCCGCAACGGCGACACGATCGGACTGAGCAACTCGACGTCGTACCCGACGATCGAACGCACGCTGGCCGGGCTGGCGCTGCTGCTGCAGCGCGGTGGGCTGTCGGATCTGGACACCATCACCACGGAGTTCGCTGCGCTGTCCACCGGGCGGGCCGACCAGATCCATGCGTTCCTGACCAAGCTGGACACGTTCATCGGCAACCTCAACGACCAGCGTGAGGACATCACCCGGGCGATCGACTCGAGCAACCGGTTGCTGAGCTACTTCGGTGCGCACAACGACAGCATCGAGAAGGCCCTGACGGACTTCCCGCCGCTGTTCAAGTACTTCAACGCGCAGCAGGGGATCTTCATCAACGCGGTCGAGGCACTGGGTGCGATGGGCACCCAGGTCAACCAGCAGATCGCACCCGCCCGGTCCGACCTGCACAAGGTATTGACGTCGTTCCAGTGCCCGGGACGGGAACTGCGGAAGGCGTCGCCGTACCTGCCCGACCTGTTGCAGGTGATGATCACCGCCCCGTACCACGTCGACGGTGCCTTCAAGGCGGTCCGCGGTGACTTCATCAACACCTCGCTGGTGGTTGACCTCACCTACGCGTCCATCGACAACGCGATCCTGACCGGAACGGGTTTCTCCGGGATGCTGCGGGCGTTGGAGCAGTCCTTCGGCCACGACCCGGCGAAGATGATTCCGGACGTTCGGTACACGCCGAACCCGGCTACCGCGCCCGGCGGTCCGTATGTGGAAAGGGCTGACCGGAATTGCTAAAGCCTCAGATCAAGCGTCAACTGGTCATCTTCAGCGTCTTGACCGCTGTGGCCCTGCTGGTGTTGGGCGTTTACTACCTGCGGTTGCCGACCTTGGCGGGCGTGGGCCAGTACTCGCTGAAGGCGGATCTTCCTGAGGCGGGCGGCCTGTACAAGACCGCGAACGTCACCTACCGGGGCACCATCATCGGCCGGGTCACGAGCGTCGAACCGACCGAGACCGGCGCCCAGGCCACCTTCCAGATCTCCAGCAAGTACAAGATCCCCGTCGACGCCAGCGCCAACGTGCACTCGGTGTCTGCGATCGGTGAGCAGTATCTGGATCTGGTATCGACCGGTAATCCCGGTCAGTACCTGAAACAGGGCCAGACCATCACCACGGGCACTGTCCCGGCGGCGATCGGGCCGGCGCTGGACACCGCCAACCGCGGGCTTGCGGCCTTGCCGGCCGGCAAGATCTCGGCCCTGCTCGACGAGACCGCGACGGCCGTGGGCGGGCTGGGCCCGTCCCTGCAGCGCCTCGTCGATGCGACGCAGGCCATCGTGGGCGACTTCAAGACGAACCTCGCCGATGTGGACGACATCGTGGAGAAGTCGGCGCCGATCATCGAGAGTCAGACTCAAACCGGTGACGCCATCCATCAATGGGCGCGCAACCTGAACGTTCTGGCCAGTCAGGCGGCCAGCCGAGAAGACACGGTGAAGCACATCGTCACTGATCTGCCGCCGCTGATCGACCAGGTGCACACCGTGTTCAGCGAGACCAAGGACTCGCTCCCGCAGCTGATGGCAAACGCGTCGATCCTGACCGAGATGGCCAAACGGTACAACCGGAACACCGAGCAGGTCTTGGTCTTCCTCCCCCAGGCCGGCTCGATCATCCAGACGGTGAGCTCGACCTACCCTGGTCGCGCATCCCTGGGCGTGGCGCTCGGGGCGTTCCCCGGACCGATCTTCCCGGTGCCGGTTCCGGGCCTGAGCCTGAACACCCCACCGCCGTGTCTGACCGGCTATCTGCCGGCATCGGAGTGGCGGGCGTTCGCCGACACCAGCCCTGCCGAGCTGCCCGACGTCTCCTGCCGGATTCCGCAGGACACCCCGGCCAACAACGTGCGCGGCGTGCGCAACATCCCGTGTGTGGACGTGCCCGGTAAGCGGGCTCCCACACCGAAGGAATGCCGCAGCGACAAACCGTACGTCCCGCTGGGTACCAACCCCTGGTACGGCGACCCGAACCAGATCCGGAACTGCCCGGCCCTGGGCGCTCGCTGTGACCAGCCGGTCGAGCCGGGTCACGTGATTCCGGCGCCGTCGGTCAACACCGGCCTGAATCCGCTACCTGCGGATATGGTCCCGGCAACCCCCCCGCCGACCAGCGACCCGCTGTCTCGGCCGGGTACCGGTAGCGTGCAGTGCAACGGGCAACAACCTAACCCCTGCATCTACACCCCCGGTGGGGGACCAGCCGCGATCTACAATCCGCAGAGTGGCCAGGCGGTGGGGCCAGACGGCGTCGAATACTCCGTCGAGAACTCGATGAACATAGGAGACGACGCATGGAAGGGGATGCTGGCACCGTTCCGCTGAGCACGGACGAGGACCAGCAGACCGCAGAGACCTCGGCTGAGGACGCTGACAACGCGGTGGCGGACACGGAGCAGGAGGCTCCGGAGGAGTCGACCGACTCGGTGGCGGTAGACGCCGGACCGGCACCGTCGCGTCTTGGCCGTCGCCAGCAGGCGGGTATCTGTGTGCTGTTATTGCTGTTGGCAGCCGGCCTGGTGGCCGCGGGCTTCGTTGGGTTACGTGACCACGCGACAAGCCAGCAACTGGCCCGCGACAACGCCGAAGCCCTGGAGGCGGCCAAAGCCTGTGTACTCGTGACCCAGGTCCCGGACACCGGCGATGTGTCGCTGTCCCAGGAGAAGATGCTCAACTGTGCGGCCGGGGAGTTCCGCACCCAGGCAGCGCTGTACGCCCAGATTCTTCCGCCCGCCTATCAGGCGGCGAAGGTCCACGTCGAGCTGACCGAGATGGGTGCCGCGGTGGAGCGCAACAACCCCGATGGCTCCGTCGACATCCTGGTGGCCTTCCGGATCAAGGTCGACAACATCGAGGCCAAGGGCCGAGAGGTCGGTTACCGGCTGCGCGTTCAGATGGTCCGCGATGACGGCCAGTACCGGATCGGCAGGCTCGACCAGGTGGCCAAGTGACCGACACAGTGGCCGACCCGCCGCGTCCCGAGCCGGCCAGGTGGAAAACCCGCGCGACGGCGTTGGTGATCGACCTGCTGCCGGGGTCGGCCGTGATGGTGACCATGGGCATGGCCGCGCTGTGCTTCCCGTCCGGTGGCCTGTGGCGGTGGCTCGCGACCATCGTCGGCGCCCTGGCATTCCTGGCTACCGAGGTCAACCGAGTTATTCTGCCGGCGCTCAAGGGGTGGAGCCTGGGCCGCGCGTTCACCGGAATCGAAGTGGTGCGCGGCGGGGAAGGGTCTGCTCCGGCTGTCGGTGTGGGCCGACTGTTGCTGCGTGAGATCGCGCACCTGCTCGACACGGTGCCGGTGCTATTGGGCTGGCTCTGGCCGTTGCGGGACCGACGGAGACGCACCTTCGCCGACGTGCTGGCGCGTACCGAGGTTCGCCCGGCCGGTGAGCGACAGCCACCGGCAAACATTCGATCCGTCACGGTTGCGGTGTTCGTGGCCGCAGCCGCCCTGAGCGTGGTCGCTGCCGGCACGGCGTACTCCGTGGTCTACCAGAATGATCACAAGTCGGATCTGGCCCAGGCCGAGATCGCCCGGCAGGGCCCGAAGATCGTGGCGGACATGTTGTCCTACGACCCCGAGACTCTGCAGGACGATTTCGATCGCGCGCAGTCGTTGGCCACCGAGAAGTATCGCCAGCAGCTGGTTCCCCAGCAGGACGCGATCCGCGACGCCAACCCGGTTCCGAACTTCTATCGGGTGACCGATGCGGCGGTGCTCAACTCTGCCCCGCATCGCGCCACCATGCTGCTGTTCTTGCAGGGCCAACGCGGCACCCCGGGCAAGGAACGCCTGATCAGCGCTACCGTCCAGGTGATGTTCGTGCAGAAATCGGGAATCTGGCGTGTCGACGATCTCGCCGTCGTCAGTAAGCCGCTGCCCGCCGAGGGGGACAGATGAGCCCGCGCCGCCGCGTACCCACCGAAGGGCAACCGCTCTTCGTCGACCGGGAGGTGCCACGGCGCCAACGGCTGCCGATGGTGATCGCGAGTTCGCTGGTGGTAACCGCTGCCGCCGTCGCGGTGTGCGCGGCGACGTTGGTGACCCACGAACAACACCGGCGGACAGTGGTGCGCAATCTCGAGGCGCGGGATGCGGTCGCATCGTTCATGACGATGTTCACCTCGCCGGATCCGTTCCACGCCAATGACTACCTCGCCAATGTCATGGACCATGCCGTCGGCGACTTCGCCAAGCAGTACCAGGAGAAGGCGAATCAGATCCTGATCGCCGTGGCACGCAGCGAGCCGACCACCGGGACGGTGACCGCGGCCGGTGTTGAACGGTGGAACGACGATGGCAGCGTCAGTCTGCTGGTGGCCGTGGAGAACAGCGGAAAGTCACCGGACGGAAAGCACGATGTCAAGGTGGCAACCCGCTGGCTCGCGACAGCGCAGAAGGAAGGGGACCAATGGAAGATCAGCAATCTGAACCAGGTGCTGTGACCGACGAGTCCTCCGGGGCCGAGGTCGATCCGGAGATCGATCCCGCCGCTGAACCTACGGACGACCTTGAGTCGGCAGCCGAGGGCACCGAGGCGGAGCCGGAGACCGAAGCCGAGGCCGCGACCGAGGAGACGGCCGAGACCGATCCGGTGGCGGACAAGCGCCCTGGGCGGCGCAAGTTCGGTGTGCGGCTTGCGGTTGCGGTCTCGGCCGCGGCATTCGTGGGCGCCGCCGCGTTCTCGGGTGCCGCAGCCCAGCCGTATCTCCTCGACCGGGCAGAGGTGGCGACCAAACTCGACATCGCCCGGACCGCGGCCAGGGCGATCCACACGCTGTGGAACTACACCCCGGAAAACATGGATACCCTCCCGGATCGGGCCTCGGTCTATCTCAGCGGCGACCTGGAAGCCCAGTACCGCAAGTTCATCGACGCCATCGCGGACAGCAACAAGCAGGCGAGGGTCACCGACACCACCGAGATCGTCGGTGCGGCCGTCGAGACCCTCGATGGCCCCGAGGCGACGGTGATCGTTTACACCAACACCACGGCAACCAGTGAACTGAGCAAATCGATCCCGCAGATCAAGTACCTGACCTACCGGCTCTTCATGAAGCGCGACCAGAACCGGTGGGTGGTCACCAGGATGCCCACCATCACCTCGCTCGACCTCACTCCGCGTCTCCAGGGCTAGCGCAGGCCGGGCGAAGGTAGCGGGGGAGCATGCCGATCGCGTCGCCGTTGTCGCAGCGGCGCACCGTTGTCGCGTTGCTTCTGCTGACCTTCGCCACGGGTCTGGTCGACGCGGTCAGTGTCTTGGTGCTCGGGCGGGTGTTCGTGGCGAACATGACCGGCAATGCGATCTTCCTGGGGTTCCTGTTCGTGCCCGGTACCGGGTTCGATCTGACCGCCGCGGTCGTCGCGGTCGCGGGCTTCCTTCTCGGCGCGGTCATCGGGGGGAGGCTGTTCCGGATCTTCGGGGAACAGCGACCCCGGGACTGGATCAGCATTGCGCTCGGTCTGGAGGCGGTGATGCTGTTGGTGCTGGCCGCCCTCGCCGGTCTGGGTGTGTTGCACTACGACGGCAACAGCAAGCTGCTCTTGATCGCCGGCCTCGCGGTCGCCTTCGGTGTGCAGAACTCGACCGCCCGCCAGTTCGGCATTCAGGAGCTCTACACCACGGTGCTCACCTCGACGATCGTCGGTATCGGGGTGGACAGCCGGTTGGCCGGTGGGACCGGCGAACGCGGAAAGCTACGCTACGGCGTCGTTTTCGTGATGATCCTCGGCGCCGTCGTCGGCGCAACGCTGACCCCCCTCGTCGTGGCGCCGATCATCGGCATGGCCGGGGTAGTGGTTCTGGTCAGCCTGGCGTTATTCCGGTACGGCTAGCGGCATCCGCGCGCCGAACGGGCTCATGCCCCGCCGTACTCCGGGCGCAGAATCGAACTGAGCGCCGACAGCGGGATGTGCGCCTGGACGTTGCCGCCGTCCATGTACCACTGCATCTGGTTGTACTGGATCGGACTGTCATGGCTGACCGGGTAGTCGGGCATGTACAAGATCAGCTCATCGGGTGTCAGCGCCCAAGACCGGTAGCCCCCGGAGAAGACCTTGTCGGGCGTGAAGCGCTCCGGGACGAACGGGTAGTCCCCCGGGCGGTGTTCCCAGAACGCGCGGTCCAGCGCCTCTACGATGTAGGGCTCGCCGAGCTGCGGGATCATCGCCAGCGGGTCGATGCCGGGCTTGGTGATGTCAGCCAATTGCAGCTGGCGGCCACCGGCCCCCATGTCGAACGTGAAAGTCCGGTAGGCATTATTGATGTACGGGCCGTCGGAGTGGTAGTCCTCGTGGAAGACCGCGGTCAACGCGTTGCCGTGCTGGAAGATCTGGTAGTTCTCGTTCCCCCAACTGTCGGCGACCATGGAGGCGCCCTTGCTGCGCCAATTGGCGAACAGCTTCGACAGGTAGTCGCGGATCGGAGGCCCGGCGACCGGGTGGTCGACCAGATCTCCGGGCACCGCCATCCGGATATAGCGGGTGGCCAGCCGTTCGGAATGCACGTCGGTGGTGCAGTACTGCCCGTCCCAATTGCCGCCCAACCCGCTGCAGAACGACGGCGCCGAAGCGTCGGCCACGGGCGCCGCAGATACCGCAAGTGCCGCGGCCAGCAAGCCCGTCAATAGCCGGGTCGCCCACATAGCTTCTCTCCTAAGGCAATTCGACTTTGCTCGCCAGCCACCGGCCGTCGACCTTCTGCATCGTCATCTTCATTCGGGTGCGGTCTACCCGCGGGTCGGGACGCGTGGTGTTGGTGATCGTCTGGTTGACCATCAACAGGACCACCACTTTGTCGGTGGAACTGGACTGAACGGCCGACTCCACCACGGTGCCCTGTGCGGTCGCCTTGTTGTCGATCAGCAGCTGCCGAAGCTGGACGCTGGCCTTGGTGTAGGTGTCCTTGAACTCCCCGGTGGCGCCATTGAGCACCGTGGCGAAGTCATCGTCGACCTTGTTCGAGTCGATGCTGGTCAACACCTGGGCGTAGTCCACCGCTGCATGGCGTCCAGCCGCTTGCGCCGCGGAGATCCGATGCTGTTGCCACAGTTGCCATCCAAGACCGATGACCAACCCGAAGACGGCCAGATAGATGGCCGCGATGGCCGCGTTCGGCCACAGGTCCCGACGTCTGCGAGCCGGCGCGGAGGCTTTCTCCACCGGGGTGGCCTCGACCGCCTCTTCGACGGCTTTCGACTCCGGCTCAACCGCCGTGGATTCCACGTCCTCGGGCGTGGCCTCGGCGGTCGGTTCGTCGGCGGTGCTCACCGCGATATCTCCTTGAGCATCAGCGAGGCGGCTCGATCAACAGTGGCGGACCGCCGTACGGGGTGGGAATGGTGTAGCGACCCTTGGGTGTCGGATCGGTGGTCGCCGCCAGGTCCGCACCCGGTGGCGGGCCCGCGGTGTCATCGCCCGGCGGACGCGGCGCGTTATGGGCACCGCGCACCAGCACGGACTGATCGGTGTCGCGGCAGTAGCCATAGAGGAACGGTTCGGGGTAGTCCGCCTGCGACGGGGGCCGCCGGGGTGTGCCGTAATCGCAGGTGTAGCGCGGATAGATATCGACCGTCGCCCACATCCCATCCTCATGGATGGCCGAGCTGAGCGCCTCCACCGTCGACCCCCGGTAATTGGGGAACAGTGCGTTGAGCGCCGGAGTCCGTACGTAGAGCAGCTGAGCGGGGGTGACCAGATTCCCCAGCAGGCCGACCATCGTGTCGGAGTTGTCGTCGAAGAGCCCGTCGACCTGCGTCAGCATCCCTGGCGCCTGGTCCACCAGTCGGTGGTACCCACCGATCATCGGGTTGATGCCCTTGAGCACCTTGTCGAGGTTCTTCGAAGTTGCGGCCATGCCGTTGTTGACGTCGCTGAGCATGGTCAGCACGACCCGGCTCGACTTCAGCAGGCTCACTGTCTCCGGCAGCACCGAATCCAGCGTGGACAGCAGGAACGACCCGCCATCGACGATGTCGGTCAGCTTGCGCGGACCCTCGTCGGAGAGGCTGAGTTCGGACTTGATCAGATCGAGTTTGCGCGGATCGGTCTGGGCCAGCATGCCGTCCGCGTCGGCGAGCAACTGCGAGATCGGAATCGGAGTCGTCGCGCGATCCCGGGAGACCACGCTGCCGGCGGACAGGAACGGACCGGAGCTCGACGGGGGCTCGAAGTCGATGTACTGCTCGCCGGCGGCCGACAGGCCGGAGACGCGCACCGGGCTGGCGGCGGGAATCTTCACCGTCGAATTGATATTGGCGACCGCGTCGACGCCGTTAGGCGTGACGCGCAGTGACTCGATCCGGCCGACCGGGACGCCACGCACCGACACGTCCTGATTGGTGAGCAGGCCGCCGGAATCGGGCAGTGCGATGGTGATTTGGTAAGTGGATCGGGCCGGATTCACCCGCAGTGCGCCCACCAGCAGATAGGACACCGCCACCACCAGGGTTGTCGCCAACGCGAGCCCCGACAGCAGGTTCTTCCGCCGGTAGCCGGCGCGGACCAGGGCCACGATCTGGCGACTGAGTGCGTCGATCATGGCGTCGGCCTCGGTATCAGCGGCACGGGTTCGGCATCTTCCATCTCGACCTCCGCCGGTGTGGGCGGTATCGGTGGACCGACCGCCGTCCACGGAGCCTGGCCCATGTCGGTGTCCGGGCCGCGACCCACCACCCGCTCTTGCAGCCGCCACAGCGCGTACTTGATCGATCCGGCCATCTTGGCCCAGTCGTAGCGCTTCGGGCCGTGGAAGGCCGGGTCGCCCTTGAACCCGGCGTCGGGCATCGAACCCCACACCAGGCGGTCGACGCTGGCGTGCACCGAGACACCCGAACCGGCCGTCATCTTGATGAACGGGGCCATCAGCCGGTTCAGGGCGGCCAGGCTGGTGCTGGGATCGGTTGCCACGTCATTCCAGGCGCCGGCGAGGATGTTGGCGTCCTTGATGAAACTGTGTCCGGAATCGTCGGTCCCGGCAATGGACGGGAACCGGGCCAGCTGTCGGCTGGTCGCACCCAGTTGCTCGACCAGGTCGGCGATCTGGCTGGTGTTGTCCACCAGCGTGTCGGTCGCCGGTCCCGCCGCGTTGAGCACGTCGGTGAGTGCGGCGCTGCGGGAATCGAGCTGGTCGGCGAGCCGGCTGGTCTCGCGCAGTGCCGTCTCGATCTCACCGGAGCGGGCGTTGAGCTTGGCCAGTAGATCGTTGGACTGGTTGATCAGCTTTCCGAACGCCTTGCCCTGGTCTCCGGTGGCCTTCCCGGCGCCGTTGACGATATTGGTGAAGTTCTGCACGGCACCGCCGTTCACCAGCAGCGCCGCCGAGCTCAGCACCGATTCCACGGTGGCAGCCGACGTGGTGGACTCCAGTCCGATGGCATCGCCGCCCTTCAGCAGCGGCGCCGACTGGTCGACCGGGACCGGCGGCTTGATCGCCACGAACACATCGCCGAGCGGAGTCGCCGACCGCAATTCAGCGGTGCTGCCCACCGGGATTCGGACACCGTCCATGATGCGCAGAGTGGTGACCGCGGTGTAGTTGCGCGCGATCATCGACTCCATCTGGCCGATGTCGGCGCCGGAGAGCTTCACCTTGGCGTGCCCAGGCAGGTTCAGCGCGTTCGCGAAAACCGCGGTGATCAGATATCCACCACTGCCGATACCAGGAGCCGGCAGCGGGAGGCTGTCCAGACCACTGGTGCCGCAGCCCACCGCTGATGAGGCGACGACCGCGCTGCACAGCAGTGCCAGGGCAGTCCGCGGTGTCCGCTTCGATCGTGATGTCACGGCTACTGTCCCATCATCGAAAGGCCGTCGAGGACATAGGTGAGGCCGAAGTCCGGACCGTAGTCGGCCAAGGTTCCCGTGCCGCAGCCCAATTGCCGCAGATGCATCATGTTGCACAGTTCCTTGGTGCTTTGGCTGTCGACGAGGATCTTGTCCACCAGGGCGTGCAGGCGGACCGCCCCGTTGTTGGTGTCGACGGCGTTGTAGAGGTTCTCCATCGTCAGCGGCAACACGTTGATGAGCTCTGCCAGGTCGCGCTGCTTCTCGACGAGGGTGGTCACGGCGGTATCGCCGTTGAGGATGCTCTGCTTGAGGTTGTCGCGGTTGGCCTGCAGCAGCGACGTCGCCTGGGTGACGATCTCGTTGAACTTGCGGCCCGTGCGCCCAGTCCCGAAATCCTCGTTGGCAAGCATTTGACTCAACTGACGTGTGGTGGAGCCGAATTCACGCAGCTTCGCATCATTGCGGGCCGCCGCGTCCATCAACGAGCTGAGATTGGTGATGATCGTGGTCAGCTGATCGCCGGTCGCCTCACCCTGGTCGGAGCTGAGTCGCAATGCCCGGGACAGCTCGCTCAGTGCCGATTTGATCTTCTCGCCGTTGCCGTCGGCGATGTCGGCGCCGGCGTTGATCACATCGGCCACGGGTCCATTGCCTTTGCCGTCGCCGCCGAGTGATTTGGACACCTTGTCGAGCATGTCCAGCACGCGATCGAATGCCACCGGTGTCCGGGTGCGGTTCAGTCCGATGGTGGTTCGGTCGGCCAACACCGGGCCGCCCGAATACGCCGGGGTCAGCTCGATCTGCCGCGCGGTGAGGATCGAGGTGTTGATGGTCACGGCATTCACGTCGGCGGGGACCTTCACCCCGCGGTCGACGGTGAACTCAGCCTCAACGTATTCGCCCTTCGGCGTGACCTTCTTGACCTTGCCCACCGGCATGCCGAGCACGGCGACCACGTTGCCTTCGTACAGCCCTGCGGCGCTGTCGAATTGGGCGGTGACGGTGATGTGTCCGCCGAACGGGTTGAGGTGCGAGCCGGCCACGACCGCGATGATCAGTGCACCGGCGAGCAGCGTTGTCACCAGCGCCATGACGCGGCGACGGCTCTTTCGGGCAGCTGCCGGCTGGGGCTCGCGCATCGCGGAGTCGACGTCCGTCGGCTCCTCGATCGGATCGTCAGCCGCGGTGGTCGGTGTCGCGCTCATTTGCAGTCCTTGAAGTACTCGATCATGCCGAACTGCTTGGCGCGGCCGCTGATGGCGCACATCCACGAGTCGATCGCAATGCCGTTGCCGGCGAAGAACTCGATGCCCGGGCCGTAACCGGTGGCGTTGGTGATACCCCGCAGGGTTGGTGGCGCGGACTGGATCAGACTGCGCAGCAGGTCGTCGTGCTGGCCCAGCATGTCCGAGAGCGCCCGCAGGTTGACCAGCATGTCGTCGAGCATCGACCGGTCGGTGACCACGACGTTGTTGAGTTGGCCCACCAGGCTGGTCAGCGCGGCCAGCATGGCGTGGAAGGTGTTCTGCCGTGCCACCAATTCCCCGAGGAAGTCCTGGCCCTGATCAACCAGGTTGCCCAGATTCGTCTGCTGGTTGCGCAGCGTGTTGGCCACCCGCTGGGTGCTGGCGAGCAGGGTGCCGAGCTGATCGCGTCGATCGGCGGTGATCTTGGACAGCGCATGCAGATTGGCCATCGCTTGCGGAATCACCGGGGGCAGTCCGCTCAGTTGTTGGCCGAGTACGGCCAGGGACTGCCCGAACTGGTCGGAGTCAACCTGGTCGAACGTGGTGGTGGCGTCCTCCAGCAGGGACTCCAGCGAGTAGGGCACCTCGGTGTGGGCGAGATTGATCCGTTTGCCGGGCAGCGAGCCGGGGCCGTCGGGCTCAAGCTTGAGATACCGCGACCCGAGGATCGTCATCACCTGGATCTTGGCCCGGGTGTCCTTACCCAGTGGGACGTCGTTGCGCACGGTCAGCCCGGCCACCACGTGATCCCCGGCGAGTCGCATGCTCGTGACCCGGCCCACCTCGATGCCGGCGACCATGATCGGGTTGCCGGGGGCCAGCGCGGCCGCCTGGGCGAACTCGGCGGTGTAGCGGGAATAGCCGAAGCCGATCACCTTGACGAACAGTGCCCCGGCTACCACGACCCCCACCATGGCCAGTGCCCCGAACCCCAGCCACGTGGTGTTGTAGGACTCCAGCGGTCGGTTGCGCCACTCGCGGAAGAACTTCTTGGCCCGTGCGGTCATGGCGCTATCCATCGACTGTGTTCCTGCATCGGGGCGAGTGCCATGCCAGGTTCTCCCGGGTTATCGGGCGAGCATTGCCGGGGGTGGCTGCGTTGACGATGATCGTGGTGACGTCGTTGAAGCCGGGGAAGAATCCCGTGGCGTTCAGGTCGCAGAGGTAGGCGTTGCCGTAGGCGCCGTCCCCGAATGCCCGGCCCAGGCCCTTGAGCATCAGCGGCAGGTTGGCACCGGTGAACGCCAACTGCGGCTCGATCCCGGCCATGTGCTTGGTGAAACCCGGCTCCCGGTTGATCATCTCTTCCAAGGAGGGGAAGACTTCGTCGGCGATCCGTGCGAGCTGCCGAGTCGTCTGCGCCAAGGAACCGACCGAGGACTGCAACGCCGGGCGGCGCGAGTCCAGATCGGTGACCGCTCGGCGGGCCTGGGTCAGGGCGTGGTCCAACTGATCGTTCTGTCCGGCGATGGTGCCGGTAAGCCTGTTCAGGCTGGTGATGAGGTCTCCCAGCACCTCGTCGCGCCCGGCCAGCGTCGCGGTCAGCGTTGACGACTGATCCACCAGCGCGGTGATCGAGGCCTGGTCGCCCGACAGCGACTCCAGCACACCCCGGGTCAGATCGTCGGCCTGCTTGGGGTCCAGCAGCGACATCAACGGTTTGAAGCCGTTGAGCAGGGCGCCGACGTCGAAGGACGGATCGGTCTGCTCCACACTGATCACGCTGCCGCGGGGCAGCTCTTCACTGGTACCGAGTGTGCCCAGCGACAGCCCGAGATAACGCTGGCCGATGATGTTCTGGTACGTCACCGAGGCGACGGTGTTGCCGTACAGCTTCTGATCGTTCTGGACGATGAACGAGACTTTCGCCAGCTTCCCGTCCAGGGCGACCTTCTCCACCCGGCCCACCCGCACCCCGGCCATCCGGACATCGTCGCCCTCGCGCAGTCCGTATACGTCGGTGAACATGGCTGCGTACGGGGTCGTGGATCCGGCCACATCGCGGCGCAGCGTGGCATAGACCAGCCAGGTCAGCACCGTCGAAACGACCATGAAGATGGAGAGGCCGATCAGCGGTCCGCGGAATGTCACTTGTGGCCTCCCGTGCTGGCGGGGCCGGCTGGGGCCCAAGAGACGGCGTTGCCCCGCGCGACCGGGCCGAGCAGCAACTGCGTGGCCACCGATGCCGGCTCGCGTTGCCCGGTGATCAGACCGAGCTGATTGCGCTCGGCCTGACTGCCGACCGGTCCGACGTTGCCGCCGAAGGACGCCGGCGCCGCCGGCTGCCACTCCGGTGCGTGGGGTTGGGCCGGGATCGGCGGGCTCGGCGGGGGCGGGGGAGCAGGGTCAAGCGGGTCGGCGTTGCTGGGAACCCGCGGGAAGGGCCCGGTCCACCAGGGCAGCGGCGGGTTGGTGTCCTCCAGGCTGCGATTCGGGTTGACCAGGGGCGGTCCGACGGCACGGAGGTTCCCATCCGGGCCGATCTCGGTGCCTGCCGGCGGCTCGAGGCCTGCCGGGAAGTGGTAGTTCTGCGGCAGCAGTGTCTCGGGCAGTTCGGGCCGTACCGAGATCATCGGCGCGGTGTAGCAGCTCGGTCCCTTCACGTCGCCGTACTGCGGGCAGTCCGCCCGGGTGTAGGTGTGCAGCGGGGTGAAAGACAGGTTGGCCCGCATGTTCCGGGTGATCAACTTGGGGTCGTAGAGCTGGTCGAAGAACTTGTCGGAGAGCCGGTTGACCCTGGTGAAGATCGGGACGTACTTGTCGGCGTTGTTGGCCAGTACGCCGATGACGGGCGTGAGGTCGTGGGTGATCTGGATCAGCTGGTCGATGTGATTGTCGAGGGCTTCCCGGGCCACACCCACGGTGTGGTGGCCGCCGGAGACCAACGAGGCCAACTCGGCCCGCTTCTGGGCGAACGCGCGCATCGGTTCGACGGCCTGGTGCAGCGCGTCGACGAGGTCGGGAGCGGTGGACTGCAGGCCATGGGTGGCGTCGAGCAGGGCCGAGACGGTCGACGGCCCGGGCTCGGTGGCGACGATGCTGTTGAGCTGATCAAGCAGGCGAGACATCTGCCCTGCCGTGTTGAGCAACTTGACGCGGCGGTTGTCGGTGGCCGCGCCGACGGCAGCCAGGATGCCCAGACTGTGGTCTTCGCGCCCGCGGCCGGTGGCCGCGAGGATGTCGCGCAGTTTGGACACGGTGGTCTGGAAGATCACCGTCGACAGTTCACCGTTCTCGGCGATGTGGCTGCCGTTGCGGATAGTGGGCCCGCCGTTGCCGGAATCGACCAGCTGAATGGACGAAACCGCGAAGACGTTGGACGGCACCACTCGGGCGGTCACCGAACTCGGAATGTCTTTGGCGTAATCGGGTTTGAGGTTGATGTGTACGTAGTTGGGTTTGCCGTAAGCGGCCGGGATCACGTCGGTGACGCTGCCGACCAACAGCCCGTGGTACTTGACGTCGGACTGGGCCGGCAGCCCGTCGCCGACGTTGATCAGGTCGGCCACCACCCGCACGTAGGAGTTGAGCATGCCGGTGGACTTGGCCAACAGGCCGCCGGTGGTCAGCGCGATCACCAGCAGGACCGCGATCCCCGCGCCCAGCAGTTGGTGTTCGGAGGGGCCGCGGCCGTCGGTGTCCAGCGAATTGGTCATGTCAGCCACCGAACCTTGCGCCGGCGTCGATGCTCCACAGCGCCATCGTCAGCAGCATGTTGACCATGATCACGATCGTGATGCTGGCGCGCATGGCGCGGCCCGCGGCCACCCCGACCCCTTCGGGTCCGCCGGAGGCGTAGAAGCCGTAGTAGCACTGCACGGTGGAGGCCAGCCACACGAACACCACGCACTTGAGCACGGAGTAGACGATGTCCTTGCCGCTCAACATCATTGTGAAGTAGTGCATGTAAGGGCCGATGGAGCCGCCGCCGATGATGCCGGTGACCAGCTGGCAGGTCAGGTAGGTGATCGCCAGACAGGCCACGTAGAGCGGGATCACCGCGATGGTCGCGGCCAGCAGTCGGGTGGTGACCAGGAACGGAATGGGCCGGATCGCGATCGAATCGAGGGCGTCGATCTCCTCGGCGATTCGCATGGCGCCGAGCTGCGCGGTGAAGCGGCAACCGGCCTGCATCGCGAACGCCATCGAGGCCATGATCGGTGCCAGCTCGCGGGTGTTGACCAGTGAGGAGATGATGCCGGTCGCGGGCCCCAGCCCCAGCAGATTCAGAAAGTTGTAGCCCTCGATCGCCACCAGCGCACCGGCGGTGAAGCCCAGGACGATCGCCACCCCAGCGGTGCCGCCACCCACCACGATGGAGCCGTTGCCCCAGGCGATGTCGGAGAGCAACCGCAGAAACTCCTTGCGGTAGTGACGTAGCACGGTCGGAACACCGGCCGCGGCGCGGCCGAAGAACACCAGCATGTGTCCCAAGCGGATGGTCGGCTCGGACGCCATCCGGTAGGCGCGCAGCAGCGGGCGCGCGAATGCCGGGACATAGGACGACGCGGTCATCTCACAGCCCCGTCCGTGGGTAGAGCACGTTGTAGAGCTCGCTGATGCCGACATTGACGATCATCAGAACCAGGATCGACTCGACCACCGAAGCGTTCACCGAGTTGGCGACGCCGGCCGGACCGCCGCGGGTGGACAGTCCTTTCTGGCAGGACACCACCGCGACGATCGCGCCGTAGACCACGGCCTTGATCAGCGCGACGATCATGTCGCCGGTGGTGGCGAACGAGGAGAACGTGGCCACGAAGCTGCCTGGCGCGCCCTTCTGGAAATACACGTTGAACAGGTAGCTGGCCAAAAAGCCTACGAAGCAGGTGATTCCGGTCAGCGCTACGCCGATCATGATGGCCGCGGCGAAGCGGGGGACCACCAGCCGACGGATCACCGAGACGCCCATCACCTCCATGGCGTCGGTCTCCTCGCGCATGGTTCGCGAACCCAGGTCGGCGGTGATGGCCGACCCGACCGCGGCGGCCATCAGCATGGCCGCCACCAAGGATGCGGCCTGCCGGATGACGGCCAGCCCGGCGGCCGCGCCGGCCAGCGAAGTGGCGCCGACCTGGTTGGCCAACAGCGCGAACTGAATGGAGAGCGTGACCCCGATCGGCAATGCGACCAAAACCGTCGGCAGCACAGCGGTGTTGGCCATGAAGGCGCTCTGCCGGACGAACTCGCCCCATTGGAATCGGCCGCCGAACAGGTCGGAGAAGAAGTACTGCACGGTGCGCACCGCCAGTACGCACTGCTCGCCGACGGTGGTCAGCGAGGCCAGTGGGTGGCGGTTGACATACCCGGCGGTCCAGTCCTGGATTGCTGCCACACCGTCGAGCGGCGCCTCGGCTGCGAGGTCGCGGTCGTCCTGGGTGGTCATTTGTCGCCGATCGTGGTCGTGAGATCACCTGTGGTTGCCGAGCGCGTGTACGGCAGATGATCCATGGCGGCCACCATAGTCAGCGTTCTTACTCCGCGGTAGGGTTCGGAACTTCTCGGACCAACTGGTGGGTAGATAGAAAGGATACGCATGGCTACCAATGGGGAGGAGCTCATGGGGTCTCGCCGCGACCTTTCATCCGGACATGATGTCGGACACAATGCCCCGGCAAGGGCGCTTCAGGCAACATGACTCCGGTTATGGCGGGGTTACCGGCCAGTAGCACGCGTTTTCGTGGTTTTGGCATCCTCGTGCGGGCGTCGATGGCGATACTCGACCGGGACAAGCGCGACACGTGGAAGGAGATCGGGACGGTGCCGAAGCGGGCAGGGTGGACCCAGATCGCTGCCACAGTCGCGTGTGCGATGGCAGTCGCCGCAGTGGTGGCACCGGGGTCCGCCGTCGCCGATCCGGACCAACCGCCGGCGCCTCCAGGGTTCACCCCCGCGCCCAGCGACTGGTCTCCGCGGATGGACATCTGGCCGTACAGCACCTTCACCTATCAGGTGACTCCCGAGATGATCGGCGGCATGTCGGATTCGTGCCAGTGGTTCAACACGCAGTTCGACCCGCTGATGGGACAGATCAACGCCTTCAACGGCAATCTTGCCGACCACCGCGACGTCTACGCCAGCGTTCAGTCGCAGGCGGATGCGGTGGTGGCCGACATCGACCGGTCGACCGGCTTCTTGGGGCCACGACTTCAGCCGCTGACCATCCGCAACACGCCGGACAACTTCGGCCCCTACTCGCCGATCTACGGCGGAGAACAGCTGACCGGCGTGCTGTTTCAGCTGTCCCGCATCGCCGACAGCATGCGCAAGAAACAGCCGGCCGGCTTCGCGCGCCCCCACATCGACTCCGCGATCGGATGGGCCAACGCCTTGCGGAATTCCCGGGCCTGCACCTAAGCGGCGATCGCAAGCGCGGCGCCGCCGGGCGCTGCAGGTCGCCGCCATCAGGCGAGAACCCGCCGGAGCGGGTTGGGGTAGGTTCGGGGGGCGTTGCGGCCGGACGGCCCCCAGCAGGCGGACCACGAGAGGTAGTTCAGGTGTCGGACCGTGAGGACGAGCAAGCGGCCGACCACGTCGAACCGGCGGTCGAGGCCGTCGACACCGAGGTAACCGAGGCTGCCGAATCCGCCGAGACTGCCGCCGCCGACGATGCCGCGGACGAGACCGCTGAGGGAGCCGACGAGTCCAAGGAACGCGGCCTGACACCGAACCGGCGGCGGATCGCCGCGGCGGTCTTGGCGCTGGGCCTGATCGGGGCGACCTACGAGGGCTGGCTGCTGTTCGCTCACCACCAGCGCACGGTTGCCGCCGAAGAGGCACTCGAGGCGGCCCAGAAGTACACCCTGGTGCTCACCAGTGTGGACCCCACCGCGATCGACAAGAACTTCGCCGAAATCCTCGACGGTGCCACCGGGGAGTTCAAGGACGTCTACAGCGCATCCAGTGAACAGCTGCGCCAATTGCTGATCGACAACAAAGCGTCCGCGCATGGCACCGTCATCGACTCGGCGGTCAAATCCGCCACCAAGAACAAGGTCGAGGTGCTGCTGTTCGTCGATCAGGCGGTGAGCAACAAAACCGCCCCCCAGGCGCAGATCGACCGCAGCCGCATCGTGATCACCATGGAGAAGGTGAAGGGCCGTTGGCTGGCCGCCAAGGTTGAGATGCCCTAAGCGGTGGCGGTGGCCCGCCGCTGATCAATTGAATCCGAGCCAGCTGGGCAGCCCGCGTTCGTGCGCGTCGCACAGCACCTGTGCGGTGTCGCAGGATCCGCGTGGCACTCCGGCGCCGGTCCACATGCCGCCGGAGTCGCGGCGCAGTACGACCGCCGACGAAGAACCGCCGTCGAGCAGGATGGCGTGGTCGCTGCCCAGGCCGCGGAACAGATCCTGCATGTTGTCGGGTGTGTAGTGGCCGCCCTGGAAGATATACAGCTCGTCCTTGGCTCGTGAATAGCCCACGGCGGTGCGTGCCGCGCTCGGCCCGCCGTCGTTCAGTTGCCCGGTGACGCCCGGGGCCAGCAATCCCAGTCCGCTCACCGCGACGAACCGGTCCCCGCGTTCCACCAGGCCGGTGACCGTCGGACCGGCCGAGTCGTAGTCCCCACCGTCGCGACCGCCGCGCGGCCACAACACATATGGTGCGCCGCGAGTCGGCAGGATCATCGTGGTCAGCGTCGACCAGTGCTCGTTGCCGCCGGACAGTCCTTGCTTGCCGGCGTAGGGGACGGTGCCGGTGACTGCGACGTTGGCCCGGCCCTTGCCGCGGGTGTTGTCGACGTAGGCGCCCAGTGGGGAACTGCACTTGGTGGTTCGCCAGGATCCGCCCCGCTGGCCGCGGATGTCGAAGAAGTTGGCGTTGATCGCCACCATCGGCCGGCCCAGCACCTGCCAGGCTTGCAGCGGGGTGTAGAGCTCGGAGGCCTGCATCAGGCCCTCGCTGGTGCGGGCCCGCGGATCGCGCTCGCAGCGGCTCTGAGCGCCGCTATGGCTGTCGACCAGCAGGTGCGGCTCGATGCGTTGCGAGGCCGACTTGAGGACTACCAGATGCCCGCCGCCGGACATCTCATACCAGTCGCCAGCGGCGTTGAGCATCGGTGTGGGATGCCCGCTGCCGAAGTTGTACACCAGGTAGGAGCCCGGGGTCCGGGCGATCGCGGCGGCCAACTGGTCTTGGGCGGCGGCACGCGCGGTCGGCTGGCCCGGGCCGATCGCCAGGGTTGCGCAGAGCAGCACCGCGGCGCAGCCGGCCGCCAGTCGGCGCGCGAAAGCCACTGGAGTCGACACTGTTCATCCCTTCGGCTCCGGACTGGGGGAGACACCAAATTCCTACGGTAGCCACCGAAACCGCAGAGACAACCTGCGTGACCGGATTGTGCTGCGTCGGTGGCGGATTGGTTATGGCCAGCGATCAGCCGCCGAGACGGCTGTGCATCTCCCAGATGAGGATCTCCGACTGTGCGGATGCGGTAAGGCGTTGACCGCCGCCGCCGGTGCAGCGGACCGCGTCACCGGTGTGTAGCGCACCGGCGTCCTCCAGATCGACGTGGCCGGCCGCGACGAACAGATGGGTATACGGCGCATCGGGTAGCCCGACCTGGTCTCCGGGCTGCAGCCGCGCCACGTACAGCGTGGCACCCGCATTGCCGATGCTGATCGCGGCGTCGGGGGCACTGCCCGAGGCGACGGTGATGAGCCCACCGCCCGCCAGTGCCTCGCCGATGTCGTGCTGCTGATAGCCCGGCGTGCGCCCCGCTGTATCCGGCATGATCCACATCTGGATGAAATGCACCGGCTCGCTGGCGGATTCGTTCTTCTCCGAATGCAGAATGCCGGTGCCTGCCGACATCCGTTGCGCCAGGCCAGGATGAATGACGCCTGCGTTGCCGATCGAATCGTGGTGGCTCAACGCGCCGGACAGCACCCAGGTGACGATCTCCGCGTCGCGGTGCGGGTGGGTGTCAAAGCCAGCACCCGGCGCGACGACGTCATCGTTGTTGACCAGCAGCAGCCCGTGATGGGTGTTATCCGGGTCGTAGTAATCGTTGAACGAGAACGAATGCCGCGAGTTCAGCCACGGCGCATGGGTGGTCGCGCGGTCATCAGCCCGTCGTACATCAAGCAGGCTGGTCATGACTTCCAAGGTTAGCGCGCAATCCGGCCGGTGCCGGTAGTCTCACTGCAACCGCCGAGGCGATACGGAGGTAGCAGGCGATGTCCGTCGAAACCGGCGCGCGCTATGACGCCGGTATCGTCGCGTGAGCCGTCCAACGCTGCAGCATCTGCAGATCGCCGAGCTCATTTCCCACGCCGGCGGTGATCCGTGGGCGGTCGATGACAGTCTGCAGGCCGGCAGCCCCACCCAGATCAACTTCCTGGCCCAGGCATTCCACTCCGCCGCCGGCTCGGCGACAACGGCCGAGGAAACGTTTGTCACCGCCCAGCAGCACTTCGAGCAGTACAACAGGGAGAACGGCGAGCAACCGATCAACAACAGCGCCGAGGTGCAGCGGGTCAAGGACGGCCTGCACGCCACCAATCAGCAGCTCGGCCAGATCGCCGCGGACCTGGAGACCATCGCCGCGGCTTTGGCGCAGGCCCGCGCCGCCTCGCTGGCCAACATCACCGCGCTCAACGCTAACCTGATCGTCCTCGACGCCCGTATCGGGGTGTACCTGGAGCAGGAGAACCAGGGCTACGACCACGACGCGGACATCGCGCAGTGCCGCCAGCTGGCCGAGGACGACACCGCGACCGCGCTGCACAACGCCACGGTCATCCGCAACGGCTACTCCAAGACCCTGCAACAGGCCCTGACGAATCTGCGGGTACGGGACGGCTACGACCCTGACGTGACGGTGCGCAAGTTCGACGCGGACGCGCCGGCGCCGCCCCCGGGACCCGTGCCCGACGATCCCAAGCAGTTCAACGACTACTGGAACAGCCTGACTCCTGGACAGAAGGACTGGCTCTACAACGCCGACCACAACATCGGCAATCATCCGGGCATGCCCAGCGATCCGCCGGATCACTTGGGTTACGACCACTACAACAAGCTGCACCTGGCCGACGAACTCAGCCGGGCACAGGGCGCCGCAGCGCAGGCCGACGCATTGAAGAACCAGCATCCGGACTGGGCTGCCGGCAACAACATTCCGCGTCCCAATGAGCCGGGGGCGATTTTTGATGACCGTGTTGCCTACGAGAATTGGCAGCGTCAGTACGACGCGGCAAGGGAGGCGTCCAAGTATCTACCCGACCTGCGGGCTGTCGACTCGGTGCTGCGGGCCAGTCCGGATCGCAAACTGATGCTGCTGGACACTCAGAGCGGAACGCAGGCCCGCGCGGCCATCGCGGTCGGGGATCCAGACAAGGCGACCCACGTGTCGGTCACCACCCCTGGGCTCAACACCACGGTGCACGGGGGCATCGAAAGCATGGCGGAAGAGGCCACCAACGTCAGGCGGGAAGCACTGCGGCAATTGCGGTTCGAGCCGGGACACGAGAGCGATACCGTCTCGACGATCGCCTGGATCGGGTACGACCCCCCGCAGGTTCCCGGCTTCGACGACAAGACCGCATCGCTGGCCGGAATCTGGGGAGTCACGCACGACGACCTCGCCCGCTCCGGCGCGCACGATCTGGCTCGCTTCTACGACGGGATCCAGGCCTCGCACCTGGGCGGCCCCGCCGACCTGACCGCGATCGGGCACTCCTACGGATCGCTGACCACCGGACTGGCCCTGCAGGAGCCCGGCGATCACGGCGTGTCGCGGGCGCTGTTCTACGGGTCTCCTGGCATCGAGGCGTCCACGCCGGGGGACCTGCACCTGCAGCCCGGTCAGGTGTTCGCCATGGAAGCCCCCGACGACAAGATCCAATGGGTCTACGACGCCAGAGCGGTCGGCCAGGGCATTCCGATCCTCGGCACCTACCTCAACAACGAGCTCGGCGATTTCGGGCCCAACCCGGCCACCAACCCCGAATTCACCCGCTTGGAAACCGGTGCCGCGACAGTGCCCGACGGCCACGGTGGCACCATCACCCTGCAAGAGGCTCACGGACACAGTGACTACCCCCGCTTCCCCGACGGTGGAGGCCTTCGAACGACCAACTACAACATCGCCGCCGTCCTCGCGGGCCTGGGCGACAAGGCGGTTCAAGGAAATTGATGTTTCACCGAGTGTCCCCACCCCAGCCGCGACGATGCCTGCTCGCTGTCTTGGCCATCGCCGCACTCACCGCAGGATGTCACATGACGCAACCGTATGAACCCACTCCGCCCAGCGTCGCCGCCGAGGCCCTGGCCGTGCTCAAGTCGTTGCCGTCGTTTGAGGACACTCAAACTCAGGTAGCCGCCACGATGAATGAGATAACGGCCGCCGCAAAACAACTCATCCCGTCGATCGTCTGGGAGACCCTGGACGAGGGCGACGGCGGAAATTGCGAGCGGCCATACGAGCAAACCGACGGTAAGCGTTACTTCCTACCGGACGCGGTTGCCCGCGATGTCGCGGTGTCAGAGCAGGCCTGGGCCCAGCTTGAACGGACCGCCAAGGAGGCGGCCGCCAAGCTGGAGGCCACCGAGGTGCAGGTGATGCAGAACCAGCCGGGCAATCACGACGTCGGCTTCTACGGTCCCACCGGCCTTTTCATCAAGGTCGGCTACCGCGGCAACCTGGTGGTCTCCGGTTACACCGGTTGCCGGCTGCCGCGGGAGGCGAAGTAACCGCCTACCAGTCCGACTCGTCGTAGGTGATCACGCCGCGGATGTTCTTGCCGTCGACCATGTCCTGGTAGCCGGTGTTGATGTCCTCGAGCTTGTAAGTCGTGGTGATCATCTCGTCGATCTTGAGCAGCCCAGACTTGTACAGACCCACCAGCTTGGGCGTCTCGATGTGCGAGCTGCCGCCGCCGAAGATGTTGCCCTTCAACGTCTTCTGCAACATGGTGAACAAGAACAGGTTCAGCTTGACATCGGCGTCGACCATCGAGCCCATCCCGGTGACCACGCAGGTGCCGGTCTTGGCGGTCAGGATGAGCGCCTCTTCGATGTACTCGCCCTTCATGTCGCCGACGGCGATGATCACCTTGTCGGCCATCAGGCCCCAGGTCTCCTCCATGACCGGCATGATCGCCTCGGCCATCGACGGGTAGACGTGGGTGGCGCCGAACTTGACGGCCTGGTCGCGCTTGAAGGGCACCGGGTCGATCGCGATGACGCGGCGAGCACCGGAGAGCACCGCGCCCTGCAGGGCGCTCATGCCGATACCGCCCACACCGATGATGATCACGGTCTCGCCGGGCTTGACCTCGGCGACGTTGGTGGCCGAACCGAAACCGGTCGGCACCGCGCAGCCCATGATGGCCGCGGTCTCGAACGGCACGTCCTTGTCGATCTTGACCACGGAGTCCTGGTGCACGGTCATGTAGGGCGAGAAGGTGCCGAGCAGGTTCATCGCCGAGACCTCGTGGCTGCCGGCGTGGATCCGGTTGGTGCCGTCGGCGATGGCCTTGCCGCCCAGCAGTACCGCCCCGCGGTCACACAGCGAGCGGAAACCCTTCATACAGGGCGGACAGTTGCCGCAGGCCGGGATGAAGGCCATGACGACGTGGTCGCCCTCTTCCAGGCCGGTGACGCCCTTGCCGACCTTGGTGATGACGCCGGCGCCCTCGTGCCCGCCCAGCGCCGGCAGGGCCATCGGGGTGGCTCCGGTGGTCAGGTGGTAGTCGGAGTGGCACATCCCCGCGGCGTGCATCCGGACCTGGACTTCGCCTTCAACGGGGTCGCCCAGCTCGATCTCGTCGACCCGCCACGGCGAGTTCAGCTCCCACAACAATGCGCCCTTGGTCTTCATGACCGGCCATCATAGAACACGTTTCAGAAGTTGCCCCGACGGGTGCTCTTAGCTGGGAGAATGCTGTCCTATCCAGTCTTGTGGGGGATACCCACCGACAGGCCCCCGTCGATCACGATGTCGGCCCCGGTCATGTAGGAGGACTCGTCGGAGGCCAGGAAAACCACCGCGGTGGACACCTCCGCCGACTTGGCGCCCCGGCCCAGCGGAATCTGCAGCGAGTCATCGGGGATCGCGATCGTCATCCGGGTGCGGATCAGCCCGGGCAACACACTGTTGATCCGGATGTTGTGCGGCGCCAGCTCGACGGCGGCGGCCTTGGCCAGCCCGCGCACCCCCCACTTCGACGCAACATAGCCGTAGAGGCCAGCGGTGCCACGCATGCCTTCTACCGAGGAGATGTTGATGATGGAGCCGCCGCCGGCGGCCTTCATCGGCGCGACAGCGGCGTGCATGCCCAGCATGGTTCCGGTCAGGTTGACGTCGAGAACCTGCTGCCAGGCGGCGGCGTCGAAGTTCTCCAGGGTGTTGTATTTGGCGATCCCGGCGTTGTTGACCACGACGTTGAGGCTGCCGAAAGCATCGACCGCGGTCTGGGCGGCTGCCTGCCACTGCTCGGCCTGGGTGACGTCGAGGCGGACGAACCGGGCGGTGTCGGCCCCCAGCTCATCGGCGAGTTTGCTGCCCTCGTCCTCCAGGACGTCCGCGATCACGATCTTGGCGCCCTCGGCGGCCAGCGCCCGGGCGTGTGCCGCGCCCATTCCCCGCGCGCCGCCGCTGATCAGCGCAACTTTGCCCTCGACTCGTCCCATGGCTGGCGAGGTTACCTGGGCGGGCGCTTTGCCCGTTACGCTGCCCTGATGGCTGTGACCCGCACCGAGCGAACCTTCGATGGAGTGCGGGCGGTACCGATCGTCTACGACACCTGGACGCCGGACGTGCCGCCGCGTGCCGTGGTGGTGCTGTCCCACGGTTTCGGCGAGCATGCCCGTCGCTACGACCACGTCGCGCAGCGGTTCGCTGCGGCGGGGTTGGTGACTTATGCGCTGGACCACCGCGGACACGGGCGCTCGGGCGGCAAGCGAGTGCTGTGCCGCGACATCGCGGAATACACCGGTGACTTCCACACACTGGCGTCTATCGCTGCCCGCGAGCACCCAGGACTGCCACGCGTGGTGCTCGGGCACAGCATGGGCGGGGCGATCGTGTTCAGCTACGGCGTCGACCGCCCCGACGACTACCAGCTGATGGTGCTGTCCGGGCCCGCGGTGGCCATGACCGACACGGTGTCGCCAGGCTTGGCGTTCGTCGCCAAGGCGGTCGGGGCCATTGCGCCGAGCCTGCCGGTGGAGAAGCTCGACAGCGCCCTGGTCTCGCGTGACCCGGCAGTGGTGGTCGCCTACAACGAGGATCCCCTCGTGCACCACGGTCGGGTACCGGCCGGTGTCGCACGGGCGCTGATCAAGGTCGGCGAGACCATGCCGACGCGGGCGCAGGCACTGACGGTGCCGCTGCTGGTGGTACATGGGGCCGAAGACGGTCTCGTGCCCGCCGAGGGCAGCACGCGGCTGGTGCAGTGCGTCGGTTCGGACGACGTGCAGCTGACCGTGTACCCGGGGCTCTACCACGAGGTATTCAACGAACCAGAGCGCGCGCAGGTGCTCGACGACGTGGTGGGCTGGATCGACGCGCACCTGTGAGTTGCCGTCGGCGCGGTGTCGCCGGCGTCGGTTAGCGTGGCGGCCATGAGCGACGACAAGATGTTGGCGCGGATCGCCGCCCTGTTGCGCCAGGCCGAGGGCACCGACAACGCCCACGAAGCCGACGCATTCATGGCGGCGGCGCAACGGCTGGCCACTGCGACCTCTATCGACCTGGCGGTGGCTCGTGCGCACTCAGCCACCCGAACAGCGGCCACCGCGCCGGTGCAGCGCACCATCACCATCGGAGCGCCCGGTGCGCGGGGGTTGCGCACCTATGTGCAGCTGTTCGTCGGGATCGCCACCGCCAATGACGTGCGCTGCGACGTGGCGACCAATTCGACCTATGTGTACGCCTACGGCTTCGCCGAGGACATCGACGCCACCCACGCCCTCTACGCCAGCCTGGTCGTTCAGATGGTCCGGGCCTCGGACACGTATATCGCCACCGGCGAGCACCGCCCGACCCCGACCATCACCGCTCGGCTGAACTTCCACCTGGCGTTCGGCGCCCGGGTCGGCCAGCGGCTGGCCGAGGCCCGCGATGAGACCCGACGCGATGCCGAGAAGGATCGGAGCCGGGCGCCGGGGACCGCGATCGCGTTGCGCAACAAGGAGGTCGAGCTGCGCGACTTCTACCGCGGTACGTCGAAGGCGCGGGGCACCTGGCGGGCCACCCGGGCGTCGGCGGGGTATTCATCTGCGGCGCGTCGGGCCGGGGATCGGGCTGGGCGCAAAGCCCGGCTGGGCGACAGCGCTGAGCTGTCGGTGGCGCGGTCCGCGCTGGAGCGGTGAGCGGCAACGCTTCAGAGCGCGATGGTCAGCGCGCCAAGGTCTACGCCGCGGAGGTCTTCGTCCGCACCTTGTTCGACCGCGCCGCCGAGACCGGCAGGCGCAATCTGGAGTTCTTCGGCGCCGAGCTGACCTTGCCGCCCGAGGCCCGCTTCGGTTCGGTGGCCGCCGTGGGGCGCTACGTCGATGACGTCATGGCACTGTCGACGGTGCGCGTTCGGTGGCCGGATGCTTCCGGGTTGGCCGTGCGCGCGCGCCGCGGCGCCACGGCAGCGCACTACGAAAAGATCGGTGCGGCAGGCGTTATCGCCGTGCCGGATCAACGCGGCGTGGACTGGGCGTTGCGAGAACTGGTGGTGCTGCATGAGATTGCGCACCATCTGTGTGATGCTCGGCCGCCGCACGGCCCCGAGTTCGTCGCGACGTTCTGTGAGCTGGCCGAAATGGTGATGGGCCCGGAGTTGGGATATGTGCTGCGGGTGGTGTTCGCCAAAGAGGGTGTGCGGTGACGTGCGCTCCGGTGCGGTGTCGGTCATGATCTGACGATGGCGAGTAGCGCGGGTGCGCCGTGAGTCGTCCGAGCCTGCAGTATCTGGGGCTCGGTGACCTTGTCGCCGGCGCGGGCGGTGATCCGTGGGCCGTTGACGACGGCGTGCAGGCCGGCAGCCCCGCCCAGATCAACTTCCTGGCGCAGGCGTTTCATTCGGCGGCCGGTTCGTCCACCGCGGCCGAGGAAACCTTCCGCACCGCCCAGCAGCACTTCGAGCAGTACAACCGCGAGAACGGTGAGCAGCCGATCAACAACGGCGCCGAGGTGCAGCGGGTCAAGGACGGCCTGCACGCCACCAACCAGCAACTCGGCCAGATCGCGGCCGACTTGGAGACCATCGCCGCCGCCCTGGCCCAGGCTCGGCAGCGCTGCGATGAGCAGATCGAGGCGCTCAATGCGAATCTGCGGGGCTACGACGAGTATCTGGCTGACTACAACACCCACTACTTGGCGTACACGTTGCACGGCGACGACATCGATGGCCTGATCGAAAAGTGTTGGAACGGTGCGATAACCGACACACGGACGGTCCTGTCAAACGTCACGCTCATCCGCGGCGGCTATGCCAAGGTGCTGCAGTCTGCGCTGACGAACCTGCGGGTCAAGGACGGCTACGAGCCCGATGTCGTGGTGCACAGCTTCGAGGCCGGTCGCGACGTGCCGGCACCGGTGAACCCCGGCGATGTGGAGAGTTTCAAGGTCTTAGCCCAGGAGGTCCTGGCCAACGACGGTGTTCCGCCGGATCAGATCGGAGCGCGCATCAACGCGGCGGTGCTGCAGGCCCAACAGCCGCTATCGCGCTACGGTGCCCCCGAATCGCAGCGGCAGGCGCCGCTGGGGTTCGGCGATGCATTCGGGGACCGTTGGCAAGCCACAGAAGAGGTCGTCAAGAACCTGCTCGGGCAGGGCGGACCAGGTGCCCCCGGTGTCCTGGAATCGTGGGGTGGCCTGGCCAAGGGGCTCGGTAACTCCTTCCTCAACCCGGTCGGCGCGGGTGTCGCCCAAGTCAAAGACGCCCTGAACGCGCCCAGTCCCGCCTACTTTCTGGGCGAGAAGGCTTTCGATGTCAGCGCCGCCGCCGTCACGCTTCCTTTTGGGGCGGAGGGGGCATCGATTCGGGCCGGGCTCGGTGAGATCGGCCGCGGTGTACTCGACACAGGCCCGGTGGTTTCGTCATACGCAGATGTCGGATTCGACGTTCCCGCCACCTACCATCCGTGGGCGGAATACTCGGCCATGGATCTCAACTACGCGAGTAGGCACGGAGGGCCGACAGCCGGCTTCAGTGAGGAAGTCGCTGACATGTCCACCCACTATGTGGGCGACAACCCAGACCGCGTCGTCCTGGGTAGGTTCGACGGCCAGGAGGGTGGCTACATCGGCGAAGCCCGGGGTAACGGTGGCATCTACTTCGATACCGGTGACCGAACCTGGGATGCGCTGACCAACGGATTTGGCGATACGCAGCAGCGAGGCGTGGCGTGGCAAGTAAACAAACAGTTTCTCCGCGCTCAGATGGAAGAGGGTGTGCCGCGGATTGAATACGTAATACCTGAGGGCTATACAAGCGTTGAGCAACTGGCCGTGGAGGACAGGTTGTCGTACTCCGCTGCTGAGATAAATTTTCTGAAAGAAAACGCCGCTCAATATGGCTATCAACAATACGGAAATGTGTGGCTGTACGGAGGAGGCGGCTTACCATGAAGCCAATGGATCTGGGCCAATTCCTCGGCCACACGCTTTCCGGCGCCGGTTTAGAGATGGACGAAGTGCTGGACGACCTCATATATGCTGATCGTGGGGCCTGGGCGATTTTCTACCGAGGGCCTGACTGCAAGTTGCAGCTCTATTGGTCTGCGCGAAATGGTGGCTTGAACTTCATGCTAGCGCCGCTCGACGCGCCGAATGAGTTCGGTTTATCGAACCAATCGAGGGCGTGGCAGTCCATGCTTCGTCTTAGCGATGCGCACGATCAGTTGAAGACGCCCGGAATGAGTGCCGACGATAACGAGATTATGGCGTGGTTGAAGGATATTTTTGAAATACATTTTGGGTCGGCGCGTGCAGCCTTATTGGCAGAGGAGCGTCCTCGCTAGCCCCGGCGCGGTCACTTGCAAGGACGCCTGACTGTTGGTATGTCGGGCAACGCGCCGTCGACGATTTCTGTCGAGAAGGCGCGCGTTCCGGCGACTAGTTAGGTATTCGGTCTTTCACTGGGCGCACCAAGGGTGTCAGGGCAAAGTTTCTCCTGTGCCGCCTGAGCGATCTCCCAATAAAAAAGCGGAAAAGCGTTGAGGATCGGGCTAAGCGACGCCTTCGGTTCCATCTGCTCAAGGGTCATGCCCTCTCTGAGGCCACGACAAGTCCCCAATCCTCCAGCAAGAGTGCTGTTGTCATCCGCACGCCCAAGGAAGCCGTACTGACTTGGTACGCCAAGCTCGTGAACCCGGTCGAGGAATGATTGATTACGGTCGAGGAGTGATTGGTCATCAGCACTGGCAATCGGTGCCGCTGCGATGCTTGCCGCGAGAGCGGCGATGAGTAGCTTCATCCCGACCTCTCCTTTTCTTGTGGTCGTGGTTTGAGGATGTGACGCGTTGGCGGGTTCACCCATGGGTTTCGCTCATAATAGCGCCCCGTGGATTGGCGGACTTTGGATCTAGCTAGGGTCAGTGAGTGACGAATTCCTTCCCGGTGCTTGAAGCCACAGGACCAGGGGCGTATCTGGGAGAAGATGAATTCGTCCAGTGCAACGGGTCGCCTGTCCGGTACCTTGCTCGGGAATTACGGCGGCCTGTGGTCGATGATTTTTCGTTCGCCCAGGCCGCGTTCGAGTGGGTGCGAGACGAGGTCGCTCACTCCTACGACGTTGCAGACCCCCGGGTGACGCTGACCGCCAGTGAAGTTCTCGAGCATCGCGTCGGACTCTGCTACGCCAAATCACACTTGCTGGCGGCACTGCTTCGAGCAGAAGGCATCCCCGCCGGTCTCTGCTATCAGCGTCTGGTGCACGGCGACAGCCACGTTCTCCACGGACTTGTCGCGGTCTATCTCGACGGAGCCTGGCATCGCCAGGACGCGCGCGGCAACAAGGACGGTGTTGACGCGCAGTTCTCCCTCGGCTCGGAACGACTCGCGTGGCCCGTTGACACCTCTCTCGGTGAGATCGACTACCCGCAGGTCTTTGCTTCCCCCGTGCGGTGTGTCATTGACGCCTTGCGTGATGCGACCGACGTCCTTGCACTGTGCGATGCGGGCCTGCCGAATGCGCTCGGTGCCGAAGCCTGCTAAACGGCCCCCGGGTGGTGTAAACCAAGAAGAGGCGCCGGTGACGCACAACAGTCGAGGTTGTGCGTCACCGGCGCCGTCTGTCGTTAGTTCTTGACGGGTACCAGTTCGTCGCCGCAGGTGCAGCGGTAGCTCACGTTCGCTCCGGAGCAGTGGCACGCAGTCTCGATACGCACCCGGCATCCACAGCCGTCGTGGCCGCACGTCAGTACGGTCCCATCCTCGTAGTTCGCCATGTGTCCCACCTTCCTCTGTGATCCCCCAGCGGGTGCCGGGTTCCCCGACTATATACCCCATAGGGGTATGGGGTAAAGAAAATTCGGGAGCCAGAACCGCGATCGCGGGCTAGCCTGGGTTAAGTGACTGAAAAGCCCACGCCCCGCGAAATCGATACCCTGCTGGACAACCTGTACGCCGGAGCGGACCCGGCGCTGACGGCGGCGCTGGCCGCCAGCGACGAGGCCGGACTACCGCCGATCGCGGTCTCGGTACAACAAGGCAAATTCCTGAATCTGCTGGCGACCGCGGCCCGTGCCCGCCGCATCCTGGAGATCGGCACGCTGGGCGGCTACAGCACCATCTGGCTGGCGCGCGCCGTCGGGGCTACCGGCTCGGTGGTGACGTTGGAGTACGAGCCCAAGCATGCCGAGGTCGCTCGCGCCAATCTCGACCGTGCCGGTGTCGGTGACCGGGTGCAGATTCTGGTGGGTGCCGCACTGGAGACCCTGCCGACGCTGACCGCCGACCCGTTCGACCTGGTGTTCATCGACGCCGACAAGGAGAACAACGTCGGCTACCTGAATTGGGCCGTGCAGCTGTGCCGTGCCGGCTCGGTGATCGTGGTGGACAACGTGATCCGCGAGGGCGCGATCCTGGAGCCGCGCTCGGATGACGCGACGGCGCGCGGTAGCCGGGACGTGTTGGAGCTGATGGGCAAGCATCCGCGGTTGCGGGCCGCAGCGCTGCAGACAGTCGGGGCCAAGGGCTGGGACGGCTTCGCCCTGGCCATCGTCGACTAGCGGTGGCCGATCGCCGTTTTGCCGGCTAATTTTTCGTTGCTGGCGAACAGCGTCCGGGCGTAATCTTTCATCAGATGGATGGGTGCAGCTGGCACCAAACCGCCTGTTAAATAACAGAAAGGTTACGAAATGAGTACAGTCCATTCATCAATCGATCACCACCCTGACCTGTTAGCTCTGCGGGCACGGTACGAGCGCGCCGCCGAGTCGATGACTGCGCAGGGAACCTTCGGATTGACGCTGCTTGCGGCCGTCTACGGGGCCGTATCCCCGTGGATTGTCGGATTCGACGCGAGCACCCGGCTGGCCGTCAACAACCTGGTCGTGGGACTCTGCGTCGCATTCTTGGCGTGCGGGATGGCGGCGGCGCTGGACCGCATGCACGGCCTGGCGTGGACCCTGCCGGTCTTCGGCGTGTGGTTCATGGCATCGCCCTGGATCCTGCTGCACGGATCACCGAGCACCGAGATGATCTGGTCCAACGTGATCACCGGTGCGGTGTTGACGATCCTCGGCCTTAACGCCGCGTACTTCGGTATGCGGGCGCGGGGTGAGTCAGCCCGGCACGCCTGATCACCCGATCGCGAAGAGTCCCCCGCGGGCTGGTGGGCCCACCGACCGCCGAAGGCTAGCCGCAGACCGCGCCGATGGCGGCGGAGCCCACCAGCTTGCGATACTTGGCCAGGACGCCGGTGGTGTAACGCGGCGGCGGCGGGGTGAAACCCTGGGCGCGCGTGGCGAATTCGTCCGGATCCGCCACCACGTCCAGGGTCGCGTTGGCCACGTCGAGGCGGATCTTGTCGCCGTCACGCAGGAACGCGACCGGCCCGCCGTCCACCGCCTCGGGGGCGATGTGGCCGACGCACAGGCCGGTGGTGCCGCCGGAGAACCGGCCGTCGGTCAGCAGCAGGACGTCCTTGCCGAGGCCGGCGCCCTTGATCGCGCCGGTGATCGCCAGCATCTCCCGCATCCCGGGTCCGCCCTTGGGGCCCTCGTAGCGGATCACCACGGCGTCGCCGGCGCTGATCGTGCCGTCTTCCAAAGCGTCCAAAGCGGCCCGCTCGCCGTCGAAAACCCGTGCGGTGCCCTCGAACACGTCGGTGTCGAAGCCCGCGGACTTGACCACCGCGCCCTCCGGCGCCAGCGAGCCACGCAGAATGGTGATGCCACCGGTCGGGTGGATGGGGTTGGTCAGCGCGTGCAACACCTTGCCGTCGACGACCGGGGGGTTGAGCTCGGCGATGTTCTCCGCCATCGTCTTTCCGGTGACGGTCAGGCAGTCGCCGTGCAGCAGACCGGCTTCCAGCAACGTCTTCAACATGACCGGCACCCCGCCGATCTTGTCGATGTCGTACATGACGTGCGCCCCGAACGGCTTGACGTCGGCAAGGTGCGGCACCTTGGCGCCCACCCGAGAGAAGTCGGCCAGGGTCAGATCCACCTCGGCTTCGCGGGCGATAGCCAGCAGGTGCAGCACCGCGTTGGTCGACCCGCCGAACGCCATCACCACCGCGATCGCGTTCTCGAACGCCTCTTTCGTCAAGATGTCACGAGCGGTGATACCCCGGCGCAGCAACTCCACCACGGCCTGGCCGCTGGCGCGCGCATACCCGTCACGGCGCCGGTCGATCGCCGGTGGGGAGGCGCTGCCCGGCAGTGACATGCCCAGCGCCTCAGCCGCACTGGCCATGGTGTTGGCGGTGTACATGCCGCCGCAGGCGCCCTCTCCGGGGCAGATCGACCGCTCGATGATGTCGACGTCCTCGCGAGACATCAGCCCGCGCGAACAGGCGCCGACCGCCTCGAACGCGTCGATGATCGTCACTTCGCGCTCGGTGCCGTCGGACAGCTGGGCGTAGCCCGGCATGGTGGAGCCCGCGTAGAGGAAGACCGAGGCCAGGTCCAGGCGTGCCGCAGCCATCAGCATCCCGGGCAGCGACTTGTCGCAGCCGGCCAGCAGCACCGAGCCGTCGAGTCGCTCGGCGCACATCACGGTCTCGACGCTGTCGGCGATGACCTCGCGGGAGACCAGGGAGAAGTGCATGCCCTCATGGCCCATCGAGATGCCGTCGGAGACCGAGATGGTGCCGAATTCCAGCGGGTAGCCGCTGGCCTCCAGAACGCCCTCTTTGGCGGCTTTGGCCAACCGGTCCAGGGACAGGTTGCAGGGCGTGATCTCGTTCCACGAGGAGGCCACACCGATCTGGGGCTTGGCGAAGTCGTCGTCGCCCATGCCGACGGCGCGCAACATGCCGCGGGCGGCGGTCTTCTCCAGGCCGTCGGTGACGTCACGACTGCGCGGTTTGATGTCGACGGACGCCCCGGCGGCGTCGGTGCTCCCAGAATTCACCAGCTCAGTATGCCGCTAGGGTCGGACCGGGCAAAACGAATAAATACCCCGCGGGGGTATGCGCTAAAGTGGGCGCATGAGAACGCTCCTGACCGTCGTCGTCGCGGCCGGTGTCGGCATGGCCGCCGGCGGGTGCCATCACGCGCCCACGCCGGTGCCCGAGACGTCGACCAGTTCGGCGGGAATGGCCATCGGCAGTCCGGCGGACGTGACGTTTCTGGAGGACATGGTGATCCACCACCAGCAGGGCTTGGAGCTGGCGGCTCTGGCGCCCGGCCAGAGCGCGAACCCTGCGCTGGTGGCGTTCGCCGACCAAAGTGCAACCCAGCAGCGCACGGAGCTACAGGGATGCCAGGCGCAACTGTTGCAGTGGGAGGTCCCCGGCGGTCATTCCGGCCGGGACCACGCCGCTGAGATTCCCGGCATGGTGGACCAGGCCACCATCGACAAGCTGCGCGGTCTGCGCGGACAGGCGTTCGACACGTTGTGGCTGCAGTCGATGATCGCCCACCACCGTGGCGCTATCGCGATGGCGCAGAACGAAATCGAACACGGCGAGAGTCCTGAGGCCATCAGCATCGCGCATTCGCTCGTGCCGTTTCAGCAAGCCGAGATCAACCAGATGAACCAACTGTTGGGGGCGCCATGACCACCGAAGCTCCGGGATACTCCCCGCGCAAAGACAACTACGCCAAGCGGTTGCGCCGCATCGAGGGCCAAGTGCGTGGCATCGCCAAGATGATCGAGGACGACAAGTACTGCATCGACGTCCTCACCCAGATCAGCGCGGTCAACAGTGCGCTGCGGTCAGTGGCACTGAACCTGCTCGACGAGCACCTGGCGCACTGCGTCAGCGGGGCCGTTGCGGCCGGCGGCGCGGAGGGCGACGCGAAACTCACCGAAGCTTCTGCCGCAATCGCGCGGTTGGTTCGTTCCTGACCCCTGCGCCGCTACCATGTGACCCAGCAGTTACCGGGAGCGCCATGCGGCACACACCACTCGACGCTGCCCCCAACACATGACTGTCGAAACCGGAAATGCCCGATTGAGGCCGTGGACGCCACAGACCACGGCACGGTTGGCGATCCTGTCCGCGGCGGCGTTCATCTACGCCACTGCCGAGATCCTGCCGGTGGGTGCGCTGCCCGCCATCTCGGCCGGCCTGGGCGTGAGCGAGGCGCTGGTCGGGACCTTGCTGGCCTGGTACGCGGTGGTGGCAGCGGCGACCACGCTTCCGCTGGTGCGCTGGACCGCATTCTGGCCGCGCCGCCGGGTGCTGCTGCTGACCCTGGTCTGCCTGACCGCCTCGCAGGTGATCTCGGCGCTAGCGCCGAACTTCGCCGTGCTGGCCGGCGGGCGGGCGCTGTGCGCCGTCACGCACGGCCTGATGTGGTCGGTGCTGGCGCCCATCGCCACCCGACTCGTGCCACCCAGCCATTCGGGCCGCGCGACGACGGCGATCTACGTCGGCACCAGCCTGGCACTGGTGGTCGGTATCCCGCTGACCTCGGCGATGAGTCTGCTGTGGGGTTGGCGGCTGGCCGTAGTGGTGATCACGGTGGCGGCGGCGGCCATCACCCTGGCAGCCCGACTTGCGCTGCCGGCCCTGGTGCTCAGCACCGACCAACTGGCGCTGGTCGGCAACCATCACCACCGCAACGGGCGGCTGGTGGCGGTGAGCACGCTGATGCTGATCGCCGTCACCGGGCACTTCATCTCCTACACCTTCATCGCGGTGATCATCGGTGACGTGGTCGGTGTCCCAGGGGCGCGGCTGGCCTGGTTGCTGGCCGCTTTCGGTGCTGCCGGGCTGATCGCGATGCCACTGTTGGCGCGACCGGTGGACCACCGGCCCAAATTGGTCACCGGCGGCTGCATGGCTGCGATGTCGGCGGCGTTCGTCGTCCTGGCGGCGCTGTCGATCGGGGGGCATCACACCACCGGCACCACGGTGGCGGGGGCGGCCGCGATCGTGCTGTGGGGGGCGATGGCGATGGCAGTCTCGCCGATGCTGCAGTCGGCGGCGATGCGCACCGCACCCGACGACCCCGACGGTGCGTCGGGGCTGTACGTGACGGCGTTTCAGGTTGGCATCACCGGCGGCTCGCTGGCCGGCGGGCTGTTGTTCGAGCGGGCCGGGACCTCGGCCATGTTGGCGGCGTCGGCGGTGCTGGTCGGCATCGCCGCAGTCGGCATCGTGGCCAGCAAGCGCCTGTTCATCGTTCCCTGACGGTCCTGGCTCGGTAACGTTCGCCACTTCGCTGACAGCCAAAGCCGCTGTTCAGAAACCTCCTTTCCGTCGTTGTGTGCGGAATTCCATCCGCCGTCGGAGTTAGCTGGCAACCGTCCTGTGAGACACTGGGATCAAGATCGTGACCGGAGGTAGGTAGATGTCGGGATGGAAGCTCGCGCAACTCGGCGCGTGGCTCAGCACCGCTGGCTTGGCCGCGAGTCTCACGCTCGGTTGCGGATCAGCACTGGCCGACCCGCCCCAGCAGCCCGGCGACCCGGCCGCAGCGGATGCCGGCCCGGCCGATCCAGCCGCGCCGCCGCCCCCGCCGGAGTTCCCGCCGCCCCCGCCTGAGCTGCCGCCTCCGCCGCCGCCGGGCGACCCGATGGCGTTCCCGCCGCCGCCACCACCCGAGCTCGCGCCCGGCCTACCCGCCGCGCCCGAGGGGGTCCCCCCGGGTCCAGACCCGCAGGCGGTTCCGGCAGGGTCGGCGGACCCGTCGGCCCCGGCGCAGCCCGGTGCGGTGCCGGCCGCCGCCACCGGGCCGGTCGTCGGGCAGAATCCGGAGCCGTTCACCGGCACGGCGCCGTTCCTGCCGCCGTCCTTCAACCCGGTCAACGGCTCGATGGTGGGTGTCGCCAAGCCGATCATCATCGACTTCCAGCGGCCGATCGCCGACAAGGCGATGGCCGAGCAGGCCATCCACATCTCGTCGAACCCGCCGGTGTCCGGCAAGTTCTACTGGATGACGCCTAGCCAGGTGCGATGGCGTCCGCTGAACTTCTGGCCCGCCCACACCGTCGTCAACATCGACGCGGGTGGCACCAAGTCGAGCTTCCGCACCGGGGACTCCCTGGTGGCCACCGCCGATGACAAGACGCACCAGATGACGATCACCCGAGACGGCAAGGTGGAGAAGACCTTCCCGATGTCAATGGGGATGAGCGCCGGGGGACACGAGACCCCCAACGGCACCTATTACGTGCTGGAGAAGTTCCCCACGGTGGTGATGGATTCCTCCACCTACGGGGTTCCGGTGAACTCCAGTTGGGGATACAAGCTGACCGTGCAGGATGCGGTCCGGATCGACAACAGCGGCGGGTTCGTGCACAGTGCGCCGTGGTCAGTGGCCGATCAGGGCAAGCGCAACGTCAGCCACGGCTGCATCAACCTCAGCCCGGCCAACGCCAAGTGGTTCTACGAGAACTTCGGCAGCGGCGATCCCGTCGTGGTGAAGAACTCCGTCGGTACCTACACCAAAAACGACGGCTCCCAAGACTGGCAGATGTAGGGGGCGCGCCCTCAACCACTGCTCGTACCGGGCACTCGGCGGCGATCAGCTCCAGATGCGCACCCGCGAAGCGGGATCCAGGTAGAGCGCATCGTCGGGCGTGACGCCGAAGGCGTCATAGTAGGCGTCCATGTTGCGGATCACCCCGTTGCAGCGGAACTCCGGCGGCGAATGCGGATCCACCGCCAGGCGCCGGATCGCCTCGGCATCACGGGATTTCGTGCGCCACACCTGCGCCCAGCCGAAGAAAACGCGCTGGGTACCGGTCAAGCCGTCGATCACCGGGGCCTCGGCGCCGGCCAGTGACAACTGGTACGCGAGCAGAGCTATGGAAAGCCCGCCGAGATCGCCGATGTTCTCCCCGACGGTGAACGCGCCGTTCACGTGGCGGTCGCCATCCAGTTCACGCGGCACATAGTTCTCGTATTGGGCGATCAACGCGCTTGTGCGGGAACCGAATTCGGCGCGGTCGGCGTCGGTCCACCAGTCGATCAGGTTGCCGTCGCCGTCGTACTTGGCGCCCTGATCGTCGAAGCCGTGCCCGATCTCGTGGCCGATCACCGCGCCGATACCGCCGTAGTTAGCAGCGTCGTCGGCATCGGCGTCGAAGAACGGCGGTTGCAGGATCGCGGCGGGGAAGACGATCTCGTTCATCCCCGGGTTGTAGTAGGCGTTGACGGTCTGCGGTGTCATGAACCATTCGTCGCGGTCCACCGGCTGGCCCAACTTGGCCAGTTCGCGGTCGTAGTTGACCGCATAGCCACGCAGGTAATTGCCGTACAGGTCCGTTGGGTCGGTGACCAGCGCGGAGTAGTCCCGCCAGGAGGTGGGGTAGCCGACCTTGGCGGTGAACTTGTCCAGCTTGGCCAGGGCCCGCTCGCGCGTTTCCGGGGTCATCCAGTCCAGGTTGGTGATGCTCGCCCGGTAGGCCTCGCGAAGGTTTCCCACCAGCTCGTCGATGCGCGCCTTGGCGTCCGGCGGGAAATGCCGTGCCACGTAAAGCTTTCCGACGGCATCGCCCATCAGGGACTCAACCACGGACACGCCGCGCTTCCAGCGGTCCCGGATCTGCTCGGTGCCCGAGAGTCGCCGTCCGTAGAACTCGAAGTCCTCGGCGACCAGCTCCTCGGTCAGGAGACCTGCGCGAGCATGAATGACGCGCCACCGTGCCCAGTCCTGCCAGTCGGCAAAGTCCGCGCTCTCCCACAGTGCGGCGAACGCTGTCAGGAAGTCCGGTTGGCGCACCACCAGCTCGTCGAGTCCGGCTGAGGCGCCGGGGTGCACGCCAAGAGCGTCCACCCAGCCGGCCCAGTCAAAGCCGGGCGCCTCGGCCGGCAGCCCGGCGAAGGTGCGCAGGTTGTACGTCAACTCGGCATCGCGCCGCTTCACCACGTCCCAGTGCGCGGCCGCCAATCGGGTCTCCAGCGCCACGATGCGTGCCGCGGTCCCGGCGTGGTCGTCCGGTTCGCCGCCGTAGGTCAGAGCAAACATCGCCGCGATGTGTCCGGGGTAAGCGGCCAGGATCTCGGCGTGCTGTTCCTCGCGGAAGTAGGACTCGTCAGGCAATCCGATGCCCGACTGGCTCAGGTGCAGCAGGTAGCGGGTCGAGTCCTTCGAGTCGGTGTCCACATAGAGTCCGACGCCGCCGCCAACCCCGGCGCGCTGACCTGCGCCCAGCACCCGCGCCAGGGCCTCGCGGTCACCGGCGTTGTCGATCGCGGACAGCTCGCGGCGCAGCGGCTCCACACCGCGCTGGCGGACGGCCTGCTCGTCCAAGAAGCTGGCGTAGAGGTCGCCGATCCGGTGCTCGTCGGTGCCGGCCGCATCCGCACTCGCCGCGGCCGAATCGCCGGCCTCGGTGAGCAGGTCGCGGACCTGGATCTCGGCCCGGTCGAACAGAGCGCGGAAGGCGCCGTCGGTGGCACGGTCCGGTGGCATCTCGTAACCGTCGAGCCAGCGGCCGTTGACGTGACCGAACAGATCGTCCTGCGGTCTCACGCCACTATCTATATAGGTGAGATCAAGGCCGGATCGGGTGGCTGATGAGGTCACCGTCCCATCCTTCCACGGCGAACCGTAAAGCTCTCCTGTAGCGTCACCGCCATGCCTGACGAGGAACAACCCGACGTCTCCAATGAGCTGGACGACGGAATCATCGAACCCGGCGCCGACACTGCTGAGAGCGCCGCGGACCAGGACGCCGACGCTGTAGAGAAGGTCGGCAAGAAGGCCCCGGCGAAAGCCGCCAAGAAGACCACCCACGGCAAGCCCGCTCCGGCGGCCTCAGGCGGCGGCCTGTCCGGCTACGGGTGGGGGTCGGTGGTCCTCGGCTTGGTCGCAGTGGCCGCATTGGTCTTCAGCCTGATCACCTTGAAGGTGCACTACGACGACGTCAACGAGCGCGGTTACCGCAGCCGGGTCTTGCAGACCGCGGCCAGCTGGACCAGCGTGCTGATCAACTTGAACGCCGAGAACGTCGAGAAGGGCATGGCGCGGCTGCGGGACAAGACTGTCGGCGAACTCAACAGCGAGTTCGACGCGGCCCTGGCGCCCTACCGTGACGTGGTGCAGCGGATCCAGTCGCGCAGTAGCGGCCGGATCGAAGCCGTCGCCATCGAGCTGGAGCACCACGACCTCGACGAGCCGGCCGCGACCGGCAGTGACAAGCCGTCGAACCCCGGCCGCACCGACCCGGTGATGGTGATCGCCACCTCCGTCGCCGAGAACGTCGGCGGCAGACCGCAGACTGTGCACTGGGCTCTGCACCTCGACGTCACCGACGTCGCCGGCAATCTGATGATCTCCCGATTGAGGTCGATTCGATGAGCAAGCTGGAACTTCTGAAATCGCGGACGCTGTGGCGGGTATTGGCCGTCGACATCGCCGCGCCGCTGGCCGCGATCGGTGGCCTGATGCTGGTCGGGCTGCCGCTGGACTGGCCGGTCTGGTACGTGTCGCTCTGCTCGGTGCTGGTGCTGCTGATCGTCGAGGGCATGGTGGTCAACTTCGTGCTGCTGCGCCGCGATGCGGTCACGGTCGGCACCGACAACGAACGGCCCGGCCTGCGCTTCGGGGTCGTCGGCCTGGCCGCGGCGGCGCTGGTGGCCGCGGCCGTGCTCGGGTACCTGCGCTGGACGGTTCCCGACCGCGACCTGGAGGCGGACTCGGGCGAGGCGGTCAAGACCGCCGTCGCCATGGCCGAGGCTGCGGCCACGGTCTCGCCGGCCAACCCTGACGCATCGATCGAGAAGGCTGCGACCTACATGGTCCCGGACCGGGTCAACGCGTTCCGGGAGAGCATCGGCCGGACCGCCACCGAGATGGCCAACCGCAACATCGCGGTCGAGGCGCAGACGCTCAGTGCCGGTGTCGAGGCGCTCGGGCCGTCGGCCGCGCGGGTCGCGGTCGTGATGCGCAGCGTCCAGACGGTGGCGAACCAGCAGGTCAAGCAGTCGGTAGTGCCGGTGCGGGTGACGCTGACCAAGCGTGGCGGTCAGTGGCTGGTGCTGGAGATGTCACCGATCCACGCCCGCTGACGCGCGGGAGAGGGGCGACCGGCGTCAGACGACGTCGGGCGCCTCACGCGTGTGGAGCTTGACGAAACGGTCTGACAGTCGGCGCATCCGGATCATCAGCGAGGCGGGCGGGCTGATCGTGCCACTGAGGTATTCGCCGAGCGTGTCGGCGGGAACCCCGACCCGCGAGGCGAACTCCTGCTGACTCAGGCCCGACCGCTCGATCAGCACCCGCATGTGACGCCCGACCTCGGCACGCTCGTTGGCCTCCAGGTGCGCTCTGGTGCGGGTCAGGACCTCCGACAGTGCCTTGGCGATGCCGAAGGATTCGGTGCCCTCCAGCACCTCCTCGACCTGGCGTGCGGTGCGACCGTAGGGGTCGCGCTTGAGTGCTACCACGATGAGCTGCCAGGTGGCGATGTCGCCGGTCTGCAGTGCAGCACGGATAGCCGACGTGGGCCAGAACTCGACCGGCCGGTCGGTGTCGCCGGACGGCTGCCGGGGCAGCGGCCCACGGCGTCGGTCCGCGGCCAACGTCACCTCGCCTCCTCCAGCATCGCCACGGCAACTGCCAGGCAGCGCCCTTGGACGTGTTCCCAGTCCGTACTCGCTCCAAGCGCATCGTCGCCGGTGGCGTAGTCGCCGCGTGCGGTGGGCTCCGGATCGGCGAGTCGACAGACCAGCTGGGTGGCCATCCAGTGTCCGTCGGCTGGTTGACCAGAGTAGTACGCATCGATTTCGCTGAGTGCCCCAGCAACGGTTTTCGGGCCCAGCGCATCGGCGAGCTCGGCCAGACCGGCGTAATCGCGGGGGCTGTTGCGCGCCAGTGCCAGGTAACCCGCCAGGCGCAGCGTTTCGGCGCCGGTGGGGATCTGCAGCCGGTCACCGGTGGGCAGTTGAACCGCGGCGGTCTCCATCGGACGGCACCGGGTCAACGACGGGACGTCAAGCCCGATCTCGTTGGCCGCCCATGACTCGGTTTCCAGCGCGTCGAGCGCGATGGCAAGCCGGCGCCGCCACACGGTGACCGGGTGAACCGGACGGATCGTGCGGGGCTGTGCCCGGTCGGTACCGGTTCGCGACTGCCAGCCACCGGCCAGCCGGGCCAGCGCATGGCTCACCGCCCTGCCGCCCGCCGCCGCGGGTGGTCCTGCCGGCCCGGTGGCGACCGGCAGCGCTTCGATCTTGCTGGTGGCCATCTCGGCCACGCCGCAGCCGCGCAGGGCCAACGGGTCGCTGACACAGACCGCGTCGGGAACCAGCCCTTTGAGTCGGGCCGCCGACTTGACCACCACCCGAAGGTCGGCGCTGGGCGTGATCAGGGCGGAGATGTCATCGGGGATCACCACGACGTCTCCCAAATCCACTGTGGGCAGCGGCTTCTCGAAGTCCACCGACGGCAGGATCCGGGCCAGCCAACATGGCAGCCACCAGTTCCACTCGGCGAACATCGCCATCAGTGCGGGAACCAGCACCAACCGCACCACCGTGGCGTCGACCGCGATCGCCACCGCGCAGGCCACGCCCAGCTCGGCGACCAGGGGCATGCCGGCGAACGCGAATCCGATAAAGACCGCGATCATGATCAACGCGGCGCTGGTGATGGTGCGTGCGCTGGTGCTCACGCCATAGGCGACGGCGTCGTGGGTGTTGCCGGTCTGCAGGAAGCGCTCGCGGATACGGGTCAGCAGGAAGATCTCGTAGTCCATCGACAAGCCGAACGTCATCGCCAGCACGAGCGGCGGGATGAACGTGTCGATGGACCCTGTCGCGGCGAACCCGAACCGCTCCAGCCAGCCCCACTGGAACACCATCACCAGGCTGCCGTAGGCAGCGGCCACCGAGAGCACCGTCATCACGACGCCCTTGAGCGCCAAGAACACCGACTGGATCGAGACCAACAGCATCAGGAAGGCGATCAGCGCCACGAAAACCAGCACCATGGGTTCGGCGGCCGCGACCCGGTCGTCGAAGTCCTTGATCAACGCGGTCGGTCCGCCGACATCCACCTGTACGGCCGGCGAGCCGGCCGCCGCCGGCAGGTGTTCACGCATCCAGTCCACGGTTGTCCGTGCGGCCATGTCCTCGGGATCGACGGACAGCACCGCAGACAGCAGCCCGCTGCTGTTGTCATTGCCGAAGACCGGTGGGGACACCGAAGCGATGTTGGGGGCCTGCGACATCTCCTGGCGGATTGCCGCGAACGTGTCGGCGTGGGCCGGCGCCGACGCGTTCGCGCCGGGGATGGTCACCAACACCCGGACGGGTCCCAGCGCACCTGGGCCCAGGGCTTGGGCAGCTGCGGCCACCCCGCCGCGGATTTCGTGGGAGGAGTCGAACTGGCGGAGCATGCTGTTGCCCAGCGACAACGACAGGGCCGGCGCCGCGAGCGCCAGCAGGAAACCCGCGGCCACCAGGGCCGAGGCCCAAGGGCGCCGCATCACCGAAGCCGTCCAGCTGGTCCAGAACCGTGACTGTGCGGTCTGCGGGCTGCGTGCCCAGTGCAGCAGCGCCGACCGTTTGGCCACCGCCCGGCCGAACAGGGCCAGCACCACCGGGGTCAGACTGACCGACGCCAGCACCGCCACCGAGACAGCCAGGATCGCTCCGGTCGCCATCGATACCAGCACCGGCGTATTGATCAGATAGATGCCGGTCAGGGAGGCCACCACGGTCAGGCCCGAGAGCACCACCGCCAACCCGGACGTCGCCATCGCCGCATCGACGGCCTCCTGCGGTTGGCGACCGGCCCGCAGTTCCTCGCGGTAGCGCATCAGAATGAACAGTGAGTAGTCGATCGCCAGCGCGATCCCGAACATCGACACCGTCGACGTGACGAACACCGACATCGAAGTGAACATCGACAGCAGATAGACCAGCCCCATGGTGACGATCACCGTGCCGATCCCGAGAGCCAGCGGGATTGCGGCGGCCGCCAGTGAACCGAACACCGCCAGCAAGACGATCAGCACGATCGGCAGGTTCCATCGCTCGGCTGCGCCGATGTCCTGTTTGGTCTTCGCCGACGCCGCGGCGCCGAGCGCGCCCTGCCCGATCACGTAGAGGTTCACCGAACCGTTGTCGATCCGGCCGGGATGTTCGCCTTCCACGCCCAGCTTCGTGCGCAGCTTCTTGGCGACGTCGACCGCACCGGTGTTGTTGAAGTCCACCCGCAGCGACACCACGTAGGGCCGGTCGGGCCGCGGCGGCGGCTGCGTCGTATCCGGCAGCACCGTCACGCTGGGAACCTCGCCGGCGGACCGTTGGAGCAGCGCTACGGCGTCTTTCATGTCCCGGTAGGTGGCGTCGGCGCGGGGTGCGGCCACCAAGGCCAGCGGTGACGCGCCCTGCTCGGGAAAGTGATCCTCGAGTTGGTACTGCACATGCAGTGACTGCGATCCCTGGACCTCGAAGCCGCCACCGGTGAGATGTCCGGACTGGGTGGCGGCGAGGTAGAGCGAGGGAATCACAGCCAGTAGCCACCCTGTGAAGACCACCCAGCGGAATCTGCGCAGGTTGCTGCTGAAGCGCATCATGAACTGCTGGATTTCGTCTCTCCCCGCTCTCGCCCGCACTGGTGCGCCGCGTGCTGCGAGCCTACCGCAGCAACGTGTCGCGCTGGCCGTTTCTCTCGGCTCTGAGCTGCTCCGATGCCGTCCGGGAACCGCATTGTGACCAGGCCGACCTGTGCTCGGGTGGCGGCATCTGGTGGTTACTGTCAGGATGGGGAAAAGGCCGTCTTTCGATCTGCCGTTGCTGCCGGGGGGCATTGCGCGCGCACCAAAACACCTTCGAAGCGTCATCCGCAACGTGGCGGGGCTCGTCGTGGCCGATCGGGAATCTCGCCAGTTGTGAGGAGAACACGTGAACATCACCAAACTGCGTCGCAGCCCGTCGGGCAAGGGCGTCCTTGCCGCCGTGCCCGTCTTGTTGGGCGGTGCCGTCACGGCGGCGCTGCTGGCCACCCCGTCGACACCCTCGGCGACCGCGGCCAAAGACCCCTGCGTGGCCAGCGAGATCGCCCGGACCGTGGGCAAGGTGGTGACCTCGACCGGTGATTACCTGGACTCGCACCCGGACACCAATCAGGTGATGACCGGTGCGCTGCAGCAGCAGCCCGGCCCGCAGACGCTGGCAAACCTGAAGGCGCACTTCGACGCCAACCCGAAGGTCGGGGACGACTTGGCCAAGATCACCGCGCCGGTGCAGGAGGTGACCGATCAGTGCAAGCTGGCGGTCAGCCTGCCGCAGGTGCTCGGGCTCCTGCAGGCCGTGCAGGCCCAGGGCGGCCTGCCGGGTGGCGGGTTGCCCGGCGGCCTGCCCGTCGGTGGTCTGCCCGTGAGCGGACCTGGAGCCGGGGCGGTGACTCAACCGATAGCGGTTCGCTGAGGACCGGCGCGTATTCGTCGGTGTCGTGGTCGGCCGCGTTGTCGGTGCGGAAGACGAAGAAGAACACCACCCAGCCGGCGGCTGATACCAGCACCCAGCTGATCATCCGATAGATCAGCACGGCGGAGATGGCATCCGGCAAGGTCAGCCCGCTCGATACCAGCCCCGGCACCAGCACGGCCTCCACGACCAGCAGGCCACCGGGGATCAGCGGAATGGTTCCCGCCGCGCGGGCGGCGGCGTAGGCCACCGTCAAACCGGCCACCGACGCCCGCCCGCCGGTGGCATAGGCGGCGCAGGCCAGGCAGGCGACGTCGGCGATCCAGTTGAACAGGGACCAGCCGAACGCCGTCGACAGATCGCGGCGGCCCAGGCTCACCGACTCCAGTTGGCCCAGTATCTTGCGCCAGGTCGCAAGCCCGGCATCCACGGGCCGGGCGCGCACCGAGTTGACCCAGGACAGCGCGCGGACGCCGATTCCGTCGATCAGCTCCGGTCGCGAGGCGACCGCCTGCGCCAGCAGCAGGAGCGCGATGAAGCCGCCGAGGGTGAACAACAGCGAGAACGGATTGCTACGGGCACCGAGAATGAACGCGCCACCCAGGCCCAGCACGGCCAGCCCGACCGCCTGCAGCACCCCCGACATCACCAGCTGCCACGACGCCACCACTGGCGATGCGCCCCAGCGCCGTTGCTGGCGATAGAGGAAGGTCGCCGACAGCACCGGGCCGCCGGGCAGGGTGGTACTGAGCGAGTTGGCGGCGTAGAAGGCGGCCTCGGACCGCCGCTGCGTGACGTGCACACCGGCCGAGCCCAGCAGGGTCCGCTGGATCTGCGCGAAGCTGTGCATCGACGCCGCCGCGGCCAGCACCGCTCCTAACAGCCAGCGGCCGTCGGCTCGGCAGAGACTGCGCCATGCGGCAGACACCTGGTCCCAGACCAGGACGATCTCGACCGTGAGCACCGCCGCGACCAGACCCACGATTACCGGGCGCACCCAACGGTATTTGCTGCCGGGGCGCTGGGGAGCCAAGGCTTCTCGCCCGACGGCTTCGCGAACGACGACGTCTTGCGCGACGCGTTCGTGCGAAACGGGGGCGGGGGACACGAATGTAAAGGTTAGCCGCGTCACGTCGATATTCGGCTACCTGATGTGCACCCGCTGCGGCATCGTTACGCTACCGGAATGTCAGCCAGCGCAGACGAATCCGTACATCCGACGGTCCGCAAAGCGGCGGCGTGGGCCTGGCGCCTGCTGGTGCTGTTCGCCGCCGCATTGGTGGTGCTGCTGGTCATCCGGCGCCTCGAAGTGATCGTCGTCCCGGTGGCGATCGCGATGATGATGTCGGCGCTGCTGCTGCCGGGCGTGGACTGGTTGTCCCGGCACGGAGTGCACCGGGGGCTGGCGGTGTTTCTGCTGCTGCTCAGCGGTCTGGCCGTGCTTGCGGCGTTGCTGAGCTTCGTCGTAGACCAATTCATCGACGGGGTACCCGAACTGGTCGAGCAGGTCACCCAGGTGGTCAACTCGACCCAGCACTGGTTGGTCGAAGGGCCGCTGCATCTGAGCAGCGAGCAGATCGACAGCGTCGGCGACACCGTGGTCAACGGCCTACGCAACAATCAGGCCAAACTGACCAGCGGTGCGCTGTCGACGGCCGAAACCATCACCAAGATCGTCACCGGCGCTTTCGTCGTGCTGTTCACGCTGATCTTCTTCCTCTACGGCGGCCGCGACATCTGGCGGTTCACCGTGAAGTTCTTCCCGAGCCAGGTGCGCGAGCGGGTGCACGCGGCCGGTGTGGCGGGATTCGAATCGCTGATCGGCTACGTGCGGGCCACCTTCCTGGTGGCCCTGGTCGACGCACTCGGAATCGGCATCGGTCTGGCGGTCATGGCCGTGCCGCTGGCGTTGCCGCTGGCCTCGCTGGTGTTCCTGGGCGCCTTCATTCCACTGGTCGGTGCGGTGCTCACCGGGCTGCTGGCCGTCTTGGTCGCCCTGATCGCCAAGGGCTGGATCTATGCGCTGGTCACCCTGGGGCTGATCATTGCGGTCAACCAACTGGAAGCCCATGTGCTGCAGCCGCTGGTCATGGGACGTGCCGTCTCCATCCACCCGCTGGCGGTGGTGCTGGGCATCTCCACCGGCGGAATCCTGGCCGGCATCGTCGGCGCGCTACTCGCCGTCCCGACCATCGCCTTCATCGACCGAGCCGTGCGGGTGCTGATCGGAGCGTCGGATTCGGGCACGCCGGACGGCGCGGACGCCGATACACCGGACTCAGAAGCCGACGACGTCAGTAGCGACCCTCCCGACGCAGCAGTTCAGCCGCGCTGAGACCGCCGGCAGCACCACGTCGCTGCGGGCTCTGTGGGTTGTCCGCAGTGGCGTCGTCGGGTTGGTCACCGACCGCGGTGAACTTCTCGGTAGCCGGGTTCTCGGGGTCGGCTAGGGCGCCCTGAGCCGGGATGGCCGTGGTGGGGGCATTCTCGGTGTTGCCCGCGTCCCCGGTGGGCTTGGGAAGTGACCGGGTCCGCTCGTCGGACGCTTCCGGATCGGTTTCGCCTTGTCGCCCGCGCCGGGCCTGCGCCGCGTCACGGCCGCCGCGCAGCTCGCCCAGCCACGACTCGATTTCGCGTTCCTCGCCCGGGCCGGCGGGCTCCTGGCCGGGGGACGTCACTCGCTCGGTCGCCGGGTCGGCTGCCGAGAAGCGCGTCGTGGGAGGTTCGGCCGGGCCGGTGTTGATCCGATTGGTCCGGGCGTTGGACGGATTACCGCTCACCGGCCGGGTCGGCAGCTGCTCGCCGGGACGCGACCGAGCGGGGGCGGCGCGGCCCGGGGCTGGGTGGGTGGGGTCGTGCGTCGGGCGCGGGGCGGCCGCGCCCACCGGGGTCGGTGCGACCGTTGCCGTGGCGGGGCGGCGAGTCACCCGACGCCGCTCGTCCGGCAGCCGGATCTCGCCCAGACCGATCCGGTTCTGGAGGCGCTTCATCCAGCGTGGCGCCCACCAGCAGTCGTCGCCGAGCAGTTTCATCACCGACGGCACCAGGAACATCCGGACCACGGTGGCGTCGAGCAACAGCGCCGCCATCAGGCCGAACGCCAGGTACTTCATCATCACCAGGTCGGAGAACACGAACGACGCGGCAACCACCGCGAGGATCAGTGCGGCCGCGGTGATCAGCCGGCCGGTGGTGGCTGTGCCGATCCGGATCGCCTCGGTGGTCGACATCCCGGATTCTCGTGCCTCCACCATCCGGGAGACCAGGAACACCTCGTAGTCGGTGGCCAGGCCCCAGCCCACCGCAACAACCAGCGCAATGACCACCACCATCAGTGGGGTCGGGGTGAAGTTGAGCAGCCCGGCGCCGTGCCCGTCGACGAACATCCAGGTCAAGATGCCCATCGTCGACCCGATGGTCAACGCGCTCATCACCGCCGCCTTCAACGGCAGCACCAGGGAGCCGAACGCCAGGAACATCAGCAGCGTGGTGGTGATCAGCAGGAGCGCCAACATCAGCGGTCCCTTGTCGACCATCGCATGGATGCTGTCCTGTTCGAGCGCGGGTGTCCCGCCGACCAGCACGTCCAGGCCCTTGGGTGTGCTCAGGGCGCGCAGCGCCTTGATCTTCTGCGCGGCGTCGTTGCGGTTGACCAAGCCGTTCTCGATCACCCGGACGGAGGGGGACTTGGAGGCCCCGGGAAGGTAGGGGCGCTCCTTCCACATCTCGGCCGGATCGTCATCGGGCACGACGAACCCGCTGATCGCCATCGCGCGGTTGCGGATATCGGCGACCTGCTGGTCGGTGACCGGTTTGTCGGTATCGCTCGTGATGACCAGGGTCAGCTTCTCGGTACGGAAGCCGGGGAAGATCTCGTCGAAGTGCTCTTGGGCCACACGGGCGGTGTTGTCGGGCGGCAGGTACTTCTCGCTCATCCCGCCGAACGACAACTTGCCCAGCGGGATGATCAACAGGATCATCGCGATGACGATGGGGATCGCGAATGCCAGCGGTCGCTGCATCACGTAGTTGACCAGCTTGCCCCAGAACCCGGCCTCGACCTCTTCGCGGGTCTTGGTCTTCTGGGTCTTCTCGGCGAACCAGCCGATGATGCGGTTGGAGAACTCCCATTCCCGCAGGAACGGTATCCGGTAGAGGGTCCGAACCCCGAGGGCGTCCACGTTGGTGCCGAGCACACCCAGAATGGCGGGCAGCAGCGTGATCGACAGGATTGCGGCCAGCCCCACCGAGGCGAAGAACGCGTAGGTCAGCGAGTGCACGAAACCCTGCGGCAGAACCAGCAGGCTGGCGCACGAGACGATGATCAGCACCGCAGAGAACACCACGGTGCGCCCGGCGGTCATCACCGAACGCCGTACCGCCGCCTCGGTGTCGTACCCCTCGGCGATCTCCTCGCGGAACCGGCTCACCACAAAGAGCCCGTAGTCGATCGCGATACCCAGGCCGATCAGCGAGACCACCGGTTGGGCGAAGAAGTGCACCGGCCCGAAATGGGTGGTGAGCTGCAGGATGCCCGTCGCCCCGGCGATGCTCAATCCGCCGACGATGACCGGAAGACTGGCGGCGATCACCCCGCCGAACACGAAGAACAACACCACCGCCACCAACGGCAGGGCCAGCACCTCCATGCGCTGTTGGTCGCTGGCGATAGTCCCGGTCAGGGCGTTGGCGATCGGTTGCAGGCCGCCGAGTTCGACCTTGCCGCCGTCGAGCTTTTGCAGATCCGGCTCGACCGCCTGGTAATTCTTCAGGATGGTGTCGTCGTCGTCGCCCTTGAGCTGGATCGACGCGAATGCATGCTTCTTGCCTGCGTCCGCCATGTTGGCCAGTGCTTCGGGATTGGTGAAATAGCCGACCCAGCTCATGATCTGATCGGGGTGGTCATTCTTGACCTTGTTCAGGCCATTCTTGACCGCGTCGAACCATTCCGAGTCGTCGACCGTCTCGCCCTTGGGCGCGGTGAAGACCGCCACCACATGGCTGGTGCGGTCCCGGCCGTAGACCTCGTCGCCGACGATCGACGCCTGCACCGACTGGCTGCCGTCGTCGTAGAAGCCGCTCTGGGTGACGTGGTCGCCCAGGCTCATTCCGTAGACGCCGCCACCCAGGCAGAGCGCCACCATCACGCCGATTACGATGAACCGGTAGCGGTATACAGTTCGACCCCACCAGGCGAACACCTATTCGCTCCTTACTAAGGTCTGTGGAGACATCTTTCGGACTCGCGCGTCCCTGACTTCAGGCTCTCCAGTTGTCACTCTCGCGAGGTAAGCAGTGAGCTCAGCGGCCGGAACGGCTGGAGCCACGCCCCCTGTTCCGGCAGCGAATCGAGGCTGATCCGCGGCAGCCGCTCCCGGAACACACCAGGGATGTCTTCCAGGTCGACGAACTCCAAGGTATCCGAGGCTAGCGCCCAGCTCGCATGTTCGCGAAATCCGAGCACCGTGGCACCTATACCGAGACCGCAGAGTTCTTCCAGCGGTTCCCGGAACGCCTGACCGTCGGCGGAGGCCACGGCCACCGCCACCAATCCCTGCTCTTTCCGCAGTGCGATGTGTTCAAGCATGTCGGAGTCGACATCGCTGTCCTCATCGATCTTCGGCTTGGCAAAGACCGCGAAACCCACGTTACGCAACGCTTCGACCCACGGCCGGACGACGTCGGCGCTGCCGGGCGCGATGTTGGTGAACACCGTCGCCTCGGGCTCGATCCTGCTCTGCGGATGCAGCGCCGCGACCTCCGCGGTGCGGTTGAGCAACCAGCGGCCCAACGCGTCGAAACGGGGCCGCTCCACGCCGGTCGGACGTCGGCCCAGGATGGCGCCCAGGCCCATGTCCAGATTCGGGGCGTCCCATACCAGCAGCACTCGCTGCGTCGGTGTTCCCTCGTTGGTCGGGTCGGTGCCGGTCGGCTCGGCGTCCGGCCCGGCTGCGAGATCGGGGCTGGTCATCAGGCCCGTACCCAGACGAACTCGTTGATCACGCTGCCCGCAGTGCGGCCCTTCGCCTCGTATTTGGTGGTGGGCCTGGCGATGGAAATGGGCAGGCCGGCGTCCCCGGAAGGGTCGGCCACCCGGCGCAGGCCCGGCTCGCCGTCGCCGGATTCGGCAATCTGCACCGCGTAATCGGCGTGGTCGGTGGCCGCGTGCAGCACCCCGCCCGGTCGCAGTCGATCGGCGATCAACGCCATGGTGGCCGGCTGCAGCAGCCGGCGCTTGTGGTGCCGGGCTTTGGGCCACGGGTCGGGGAAGAAGACGCGTACCCCGATCAGCGATGACGGGGCGATCAGGTATTCCAGCACATCGAGGCCGTCGCCCCGCAGCAGCCGGATATTGCTCAGCTGCTCGCGGTCGATCGCGCACAGCAGCTGTGCCAGCCCGCGCTCGTAGACCTCCACGGCCATCACGTCCAGGTCCGGCTCGGCCTGTGCCATCGCCACCGTGGAGGTGCCGGCTCCGCAGCCGATCTCGAGCACCACGGGGGCTTCGCGGCCGAACCAGCGGCGCGGATCCAGGGGCTGAGGGCGGTCGGGTCCGTCGGGCGGCACGACATCGGCGCCCAGGTCGGGCCAGAGCCGTTCCCAGGTCTGGCGCTGACCGGCCGACAGTGCGGAGTGCCGGTAGCGCACGCTGAAGTTGCGGAAACGGCGTGGAGCCGTGGGGTGGACGCCAGTGACGTCTGATGCCGACTCGACGTCGCGCGGCGCATGCATGCAGTCCATGGTGGCCCATGGACGCCTCTGTACCCACTTCGCGGTCCACATTGATACCCAACAGTTGCCTGAAACGTGTCGAGCGACACGCGGTACCCATTCGCCGGATCTCTTGTTCGCGGGACTACACCGCTCACCGAATCCGGCGGTGACTCGCGCCGCGGCGGAGCAGCTGACACCATGGCCCCCCGGGGCCGATTGCGCGGGAGGCAGGGTCGTGACACAAGGGCACCAGCTCTTCGCCGATGAGCTGACCGTGCTGGCCACGCAGAACTCCGACCCACGCTTGGCGAGAATTGTCGCAGGCATCACCGCGCCGGTGCAGGTCGCGGTGCACGGCCGCCGCGGTGTCGGCCGACGCACCGTCGCCGCGGCGCTGGCCGCCGCCGAGGTTCGCGTCGCCGCGGAGCCCGCCGGGACCGAACTCGCCGAATTGGCCGTGCATGTCGTCGCCGAGGTGGTCAAGCCGGAGGACACCGCCGCATTGCATGCCGCGCGTCGGCGCCCGGTGCTGGTGGTGCTGAACAAGGCCGACCTGCGCGGGCACGAGGTCGCGGTGATGCCGGTGCCGGTTGAACCGATGTCGGCGTTGTTCGCGCTGGCCGCGCTCGGCGGTGGGCTGGACGATCGACTGTGGGAGGCGCTGGGGTGCCTGGCCGTCCGGCCCGCCGATCTGTGCTCCGCCGAGCAGTTCATCAACTGCCCGCACCCGGTGCCTCGTCAGATACGGGAGCGGTTGTGCACCACCATCGACCTTTCCGGGATCGGGGCACTGCTCGATTTGGCCCGCCGGGACGGCACCCTGGCGCAGGCTCGCGCTCGGCTGGGCCGGCTCAGCGGCGTCGACCGGGTCGTCGCCCGGCTGGAGGTGATGGGCGCCGCCGTTTACCACCGGCGGCTGACGGAGGCGGTGACCCGGCTGGAAGCGATGGCGGTCGGCGACAAACGTATCGATGAATTCCTGGTCCGCGACGCGACACTCGCCGCCCGACTGACCGCTGCGGCGGCCGCGATCGACCCACCGGATGAGCCGGTGCTGGCGCGGGCCCGCCGCTGGCACGCTCACCGCAGCGCACCGGTCGGCGCCGCTGCGCGGGCCTGCGCCGCCGACATCGCCAGGGGATCGCTGCGAGCCTGGGCGGCGACGCGGGGCCGCCCATGACCTCCTCGGGTGCAGGTTCGTCCGATCCGGGCCCCGTCGCCGGGGTCGACGCCCTCGTTGCTGAGGTCGCGCCCGGAGTGCGCCCACCGGCGGTGCGGCGCTGCGACGTGGTGGTGGTGACCGGCCCCTGGCTGGCTGGGGTCAGTGCGATGACAGAGGCGCTGGCCGACCGGATGCCGCAGTGGCTCGTGATGGAAGCCACCGACTTGGCGCCCGGGGAGGTGCCGCTGGCGGTGGTGTTCGTGGTGTCGGCAGCCGCCGCACTGACGGAGTCGGACTGCGCGCTGCTCGATACCGTGGCCGCCCACACCGACGTGGTGATCGGCGTGGTCTCCAAGATCGACGCCCACCGGCCGTGGCGGGAGATGCTGTCGGCGGCCCGCGAAACCCTCACCGGCCACGCGCCGCGCTACCGCGACGTGCCATGGGTGGGCGCGGCCGCGGCGCCCGAACGCGGCGACCCGAGGGTCGACGACCTGATCGCCGAACTGACCAAACAGCTCGCGGACGGTGACACTCACCGGCGCAACCGGCTGCGCTCGTGGGAGTTTCAGTTGCGCACCGACGCCGATCGGATCGACCGCGACGCCCGCGCGCAAGGGCGGCGGGCCCGGGTGACGCAGCTACAGGAGCAGCGGGACGAGGTGGTGCGGCAACGGCGAATGTCGAAATCGGAGCGCGTGATCGCGCTGCGCAGCCGCATCGCCCAGGCCCGCGTCCAACTGTCCTACTTCGCCGGTAAACGGTGCGCCTCGGTACGCAGCGAGTTGGGCGAAGACGCGGCGGGCATGACGCGCCGGCGGTGGGCCGAATTCGAGTCCTACGTCCACGACCGGCTGACCGAGGTGGTGGCGGAGGTCGATCAGGGGGTCACCGAGCACCTGGCCGACGTCGCCCAGGAGTTGGGGCTGGCCGGAGACCCACCGTCTGCTGCGTCGTTACCGCAGGTCGACGCCGGCAAGCCGCCGTTGGAGTCCCGGCGGCTGGAGACCCAGTTGATGGCGGTGCTGGGGATCGGCTTCGGGCTGGGCGTGGCGCTGACGTTGAGCCGGGTCTTCGCCCATCTCGCCCCGGGACTGGCCGCGGTCGGTGCGGCCGGATGCGCAGTCGCCGGCGTGGCGGCCACGGTGTGGGTGGTCAGGATTCGGGGGCTGTTGCGCGACCGGGTGGTGCTCGATCGCTGGGTGGGACAGGCCACGAGCGCAGTGCGGTCCTCGGTGCAGGAACTGGTGGCCCTGCGGGTGGTGGCCGCCGAGTCGGCGCTCGCCGCCGAGCTTGCCGGGCACAACGAGACCGAGGCTGCGCGCGTGGCCGACCGGGTTGCCGGATTGGATCGGGAACTGCGCGAGCATGCGGCCGCGACGGCTCGCGCCGCCGCGGTGCGTGATCGAAGGCTGCCGGCATTGCGGCGTGCGTTGGAGAATGTGCGCGCTGAGCTGGGTGAATCAGGCCCGGTCAACGCCGCGGTAACTGGCGAGAGATAGCCCGAGTTGCGATTGTTTCGATCCGTGTAGCTATTGACGGTAATCTCTTATTTAATGACGGTATAAGAGGTGACAGCGGCGCGCAGCTGCGGCAACGCCACCGAGTGACACAGGTTACACAGGAGAGCTCAATGACCTCAGCGACCATTCCCGGTCTGGACACCGCCCCGACGAAGCATGGCGAGTTGCTGGCCTGGGTGCGGGAGGTCGCGGAGCTCACCCAGCCCGACCGGGTGGAGTGGTCCGACGGTTCCGAGGAGGAGTGGAACCGGCTGATGGCCCTGCTGGTGGAGTCCGGCGCGGCGGTCAAGCTCGATGAGGCGAAGAAGCCCAACTCCTACCTGGCGCTCTCCGACCCCGCCGACGTCGCGCGGGTCGAGTCACGCACTTTCATCTGTAGCCGCACCAAAGAAGGTGCCGGCCCCACCAACAACTGGATGGACCCGGACGAGATGCGGGCCACCATGACGGAGCTGTACCGCGGTTGCATGCGCGGTCGCACCATGTACGTCATCCCGTTCTGCATGGGCCCGCTGGGTGCCGAGGACCCCAAGCTGGGCGTCGAGATCACCGACTCGCCCTACGTGGTGGCGTCGATGAAGGTGATGACCCGGATGGGCACCGCGGCGCTGGAGAAGATCGGCGCCGACGGCGCCTACGTCAAGGGCCTGCACTCGGTCGGCGCCCCGCTCGCCGAGGGTGAGCAGGACGTGCCGTGGCCGTGCAACTCCGAGAAGTACATCACCCACTTCCCGGAGACCCGTGAGATCTGGAGCTACGGCTCGGGTTACGGCGGCAACGCGCTGCTGGGCAAGAAGTGCTACGCGCTGCGGATCGCGTCGGCGATGGCCCACGACGAGGGCTGGCTGGCCGAGCACATGCTGATCCTGAAGCTGATCTCGCCGGAGAACAAGGCCTACTACGTGGCGGCGGCGTTCCCCTCGGCCTGCGGCAAGACCAACCTGGCGATGATCCAGCCGACCATCCCGGGCTGGCGGGCCGAGACCCTCGGTGACGACATCGCCTGGATGCGGTTCGGCAAGGACGGCCGGCTCTACGCGGTGAACCCGGAGGCGGGCTTCTTCGGCGTGGCGCCGGGCACCAGCCGCAGCTCCAACCCGAACGCGATGATCACGCTGGAGCGCGGGAACACCGTCTACACCAACGTCGGCCACACCGACGACAACGACGTGTGGTGGGAGGGCATCGACGGGGAGACCCCGGCGCACCTCACCGACTGGAAGGGCAACGACTGGACGCCCGAGTCGGACACCCCTGCCGCACACCCGAACTCGCGGTACTGCACCCCGATGTCGCAGTGCCCGATCCTGGCGCCGGAGTGGGACGACCCGCAGGGCGTGCCGATCTCGGCGATCCTGTTCGGTGCCCGCCGCAAGACCACGGTGCCGCTGGTGAGCCAGGCCCGCGACTGGCAGCACGGCGTCTTCATCGGCGCCACCATGGGCAGCGAGCAGACCGCCGCCGCCGAGGGCACGGTCGGCAAGGTGCGCCGCGACCCGATGGCGATGCTGCCGTTCATCGGCTACAACGCCGGGGACTACATGCAGCACTGGATCGACACCGGCAAGCACTCCGACGAGTCGAAGCTGCCGAAGGTGTTCTTCGTGAACTGGTTCCGTCGTGGCGAGGGCGGCCGGTTCCTGTGGCCGGGCTTCGGCGAGAACAGCCGGGTGCTGAAGTGGATCGTCGAGCGGGTCGAGGGCAACGCCGGCGGCCAGGAGACTCCGATCGGCACGGTTCCGACCGCTGCTGACCTGGACCTGGACGGGCTGGACGTGACCGCCGCCGACGTGGACCAGGCGTTGATCGTCGACGCCGAGGAGTGGCGCGCGGAGCTGCCGCTGATCGAGGAGTGGTTCGAGTTCATCGGCGACAAGCTGCCCACCGGCCTGCGCGACGAGTTCGAGGCCCTCAAGCAGCGCCTGGGCTAGCAGCCCTTTTCGAATACATCCGGAACCGCACTCGGGGGATCCCCCGAGTGCGGTTCTGTTTTGTCCGAGTCGCGGGGACGGCACGCGTGACTCACGCCCCCACTTGACAGCCGTCAAGTTTGGTCCCAGTACAGTCAGCCCATGCAGATTCGCGAACACCTCGGGGCCGCCAACCCGGCCGTCATCCTGCACCCTTCGGGCACCGTCGTCAGCTTCGCCGAGCTGGAAGCCCGGGCGAACCGGTTGGCGCACTTCTTCCGGGCCGCGGGGCTGGTGGAGGGCGACGTCGTCGCGATCATCATGGAGAACAACGAGCACATCCATGCGGTGATGTGGGCGGCGCGGCGCAGCGGCCTGTACTACGTGCCGATCAACACCCATCTGACCGCTGCCGAGGCCGCCTACATCATCGACAACAGCAACGCCAAGGCGATCATCGGCTCGGACGCGCTGCGCCAAACCTGCGCGGATCTGGCCGAGCACTCCCCCGCAAGCGGGAGGGACCCCCAGCCGGCCGGCCTGCCCGGGCTGCTGCTGATCGCCGATGGCGACTTGGAGGGCTGGCAGCGTTACCCGGAATGTGTTGCTGACCAACCGGTTACACCCATCGATGACGAAATCGAAGGTGATCTGCTGCAGTACTCGTCGGGCACCACCGGGCGGCCCAAGGGCATCAAGCGTCCGCTGCCGCACCTGCCGCCGACCGAGGTGCCGGGGCTGATGGCGATGCTGGTGTCGGTGTGGATGGGCCCGGGTTCCGTGTATTTGAGCCCCGCGCCGCTGTATCACACAGCGCCGTCGGTGTGGTCGATGCAAGTGCAGGCGGCCGGGCTGACCACCGTCGTGATGGAGAAGTTCGACGCTGAGTCCGCGCTCGACGCGATCCAGCGCTACCGCGTCACCCACGGGCAGTTCGTCCCGGCACACTTCACGCGGATGCTGAAACTGCCTGCGGGGGTACGGGAGTCGTACGACGTTTCGAGCCTCAAGCGGGTCATGCACGCCGCCGCGCCGTGCCCGGTGGAGATCAAACAGCAGATGATCGACTGGTGGGGGCCGATCGTCGATGAGTACTACGCCTCATCGGAGGCGCACGGCTCCACGCTGATCAGCGCCGACGAATGGCTGAAGCACCCCGGCTCGGTGGGCAAGGCGATGTTCGGGGCGGTGCACATTCTCGACGAGGACGGCAACGAGCTGCCCGCCGGTGAGGCCGGCGAGATCTACTTTGAGGGCGGCAACGCCTTCGAGTACCTCAACGATGCGGAGAAGACCGCGAAATCACGCCACGCGCAAGGCTGGACGACCGTCGGCGACGTCGGCTACCTGGACGACGAGGGCTACCTGTATCTCACCGACCGGCGCCACCACATGATCATTTCGGGCGGGGTCAACATCTACCCGCAAGAAGCGGAGAACCTGTTGATCACGCATCCGAAGGTGTTGGACGCGGCCGTGTTCGGGATCCCCGACGATGAGATGGGCCAGAGCGTGAAGGCGGCCGTGCAGACCGTCGACCCGGCCGACGCCACGCCTGCGTTCGCTGCGGAACTACTTGACTGGGTACGGGACCGCTTGGCGCACTACAAATGTCCGCGGTCGATCTCTTTCGAGGAGCAGTTGCCGCGCACCGACACCGGCAAGCTCTACAAGAACGAACTGGTGACCAAGTATTCGGTGTGATGCCGGTTAGGAGGCGTTGCCCGGCTGGCCGGGGGCGCCTTGGCTGCCGGCCTGGCCGTGAACGGTGCCCGGGCCTGCGGCGCCGCCAGGGCCGCCGGCGCCGGCAATAGCCCCGTCGCCCCCGTTGCCGCCCGTGCCGCCGTTGCCGCCGTCACCGCCGAAGCCGACCCCGTGCCCGCCGGCGCCGCCGTGGCCGCCGGTCCCTCCGACGCCCCCGACGCCAATAGCGTTGCCGCCGTTGCCCGCCGCGCCGCCGTTGCCCCCGTCGCTGCCGCTGGTGCCGACCGTCACCGGGGTGGCACCGCCACCGGCTCCGCCATCGCCGCCGCGACCGCCCCGGCTGCCGGTCCCGGTGGCGGTGCCGCCGTCGCCTGCGTGACCGCCCTGCCCGCCTCCGGCCGCGTCACCGCTGCCCCCGACTCTGCCGCCGTCACCGCCGTTGCCCCCGGACCCGCCGACAGTGCTGTCGCCGGTCGCCGCCCCGCCCTGGCCGCCGTTGCCGCCGGCACCCCCGCCGCCGGCCAGCTGGCCGCCGTCGCCGCCCCGGCCGCCATTGCCCCCGGCCCCGGCGGTCCTACCGTCGCCCGCGGCGGCGCCACCTTTGCCGCCGTCTCCGCCGGCGCCCCCGCTGCCGTACAGGTAATTGCCGTCGCCGCCGTTACCACCGTTGCCGGCCGAACCGCCGTCTTCGGCACCGTCCCCGCCGTGCCCACCATTGCCGCCGTTGCCCCACACGTCGCCGCCGTTGCCGCCGGTGCCGCCGTCGGCGCCCAGGCCACCAGCCCCGCCGTCACCGCCGTTCCCGAACAGTCCGGCGCTGCCGCCGTTGCCGCCGGCTACGTCGTCAAGGTTCGACGTCCAGCCGTCGCCCCCGTCGCCGAACCACAGTCCGCCGGCCCCACCGTCGGGATGGTCCGCGGTCCCATCGACGCCGTTGCAGATCACGCCGCAGCCGCCCTCGGTCAGCGGTGCGAACAGCGGGTTGACCAGGTTGTCGAACAACTGGCCTGACGGACTGTCGAGCCAGTCCTGCACGGCGTCGTGCAGCCACTCGTAGAGGCCGGCGGTACCGGACGCGTCGGCAGCTAGCGCCAGCACGTCGCTGCCACCGAGGTCCGGGCTGCTCAAGCTCCAGACGGTGGGATCCAACCAGGCCAGGCCCGCGGTCGATGCGCCCATGTCTTGGTCCGTAAACCCGAAAAGCGGGCTGAGCATGTCGACGATCCAGTCGAACTCATCCGCTTGTGCGCCGGGAGCGGGACCGACCGGAGTCAGGGCGAACGCGGCCAGGGCCGCCAGCGCCGGAACTGCCCGTCGCACGCCATGATTCGGTGCGGGATGCGCCTGGCGGACCCGCGTGGCCTTACTGAGGTGAAGCGGCATTGCTGAGCAACCTTCCGGGTGGCACACATGGTGCGAAGCGGGCGTGCCCGACCGGGTGGGCCTTCACGAGCAGGTCAGGTCCTCATCCAGACGGCGACTGAGAGTCTACATATATGGCATAAATCAGACCATTAGTACGTCTTTATGGCATTCTGCCGTACGTTCAAGTGGACATTGGTCGGCTCAAACGCTACCGTCAAGCACCGTAGGGGGACGGGCACAGATTTCATTAAGCCCAAGCAAAGTTTCAGTAAAGTTCAGAAGGGGTGGGCCAACGGTGGCACATATTCGACGCGGTAGTCACAACACTCAATCGGCAGTGCGGCGGCGCGACCGCGCGATCGGGGCGGCCGCCTCGGTCGGGGCATTCTTCGCGTTCGGAATGGCACCCCTGGCGTCCGCCCCGACCGCGCAGGCCGACGACTTCGGCCTGGACGCGTTCTGGGACATGTTCGGCGTCGGCGACAGCAACACCTCGGGCTTTGACCTGTTCGACGTCTCCGCGTGGGGTGTCCCGGGCGCGGCCGACAGCGGCCTGTTCGACGCCGACTTTGCCCAGATGTGGCAGGAGAGCTTCTACCTCCCGCTGCACGCGATGATGCAGGACTGGATCACCAGCGACTTCGGTTCGAGCGTCAACGGTGTGGTCAACCAGTTGTTCGCGCCGTTCACCGACGGCTTCTGCGGGATGATCTGCAACGGCGCCGACGGCACCGAGACCAGTGTGGACGGCCAGGCCGGTGGGTTGTGGTTCGGCGACGGCGGCAACGGCTGGGGCTCGAACCTCGAGGGCGTAGGCGGCGGCAACGGCGGCCACGCCGGCGGTATCGGCAACGGCGGTGACGGCGGCGTCGGCGGCCTGGGCGCCGATGGCGGCAACGGGGGCCACGGCGGCGAGATGTGGGGCAACGGCGGCGACGGTGGCGCCGGCGGTAACGGCACCGCCACGTTGGACGCGGGTAACGGCGGCAACGGTGGCTCATCGGGCCAGGCCCAGGACTTCTTCGGTATGGGCGCGTGGGGCAACGGCGGCAACGGCGGGGCCGGCGGCGCCGGCTGGACCGGTACCAACGGCTCCGCGGGCAGTGGTTCCGGGGGCGCCGGTGGTGACGGTGTTGCCGGTGGCAACGCCGGCAACGGTGGCGTTGGCGGCGCCGGTTCCTCGTACGTCGGCATCGGTGGCAACGGTGGCGCGGGCGGAGTCGGCGGCTCCGGCGGAAGTGGTGGCAACGGCGCGGCCGGCGACGGTGGCACCTTCGCCAACAACGGTTCCGGAGACGGTGCCGTCGGCGGCAACGGTGGTAACGGTGCCGTCGGCGGCAAGGGCGGTGTCGGTGGTGCGGCCGGTGTCGGAGGTTCGGCCAACGGCACGATCGGTGCCGACGGTGACGGCGGCGTCGGTGGCAACGGCGGGCTCGGTGGCGACGGTGGTACCGGTGCTGCCGGCCTCGCGGTGAACGGCGTCGGCGCCAACGGTGCCGGCGGCGGTAACGGTGGCGCGGGCGGTAACGGTGGTGCTGCGGCAGCCGGTGGTGCGGCCGGTGGAGCCGGGGCCAACGTGGGCGCGGCCGGTGTCGACGGCGACGGCGGCGATGGCGGTAACGGCGGCAACGCCTCGGCCGCGACCGACGGCCGCGACGGCGTCAACGGCTACCGCGACGGCGGCACCCCGCCCGACATCTCGGCTACCAGTGGCGGTAGTGGTGCTGCCGGAGGTAACGGCGGCGCCGGCGGCAGCGGCGGCGGGACCGCCGGTAACGGCGGCAACGGCGGTGTCGGCGGTGCCGGCTCCGATGGCGGCAACGGCGGCCATGGCAGTGCCTCGATTCACGGGACGACCGATTCCGTACACGGCCTGTACAACGCCCCCGGCAATGGTGGCTCGGGCGGTGCCGGCGGTAACGGTGGTGCGGCCGGTGCCGGTGCGGCCAACGGCAACGACGGGCTGATCGGCGACGGCGGTAACGGCGGTAACGGTGGTAGCGGCGGCGACATCGCCGACGTGACGGGACAGGCCTCCGTGGAAGGGCCGGGCGGCGCAGGCACGCTGGGCCCGCAGGGCTCGGCTGGTACCGGTGGCGTTGGCGGCAACGGCGGTTCCGGTGCCACGGGCGGTACCGGCGGAAACGGTGGCAACGGCGGCAGCGACCCGAACGCCGGCGGTGCGCACGGAGGCGACGGTGGTGCCGGTGGAGCCGGTGGTCAGGGCCTGGCGAACGCTGACGGCTCGGGCGGCGTGGGCGGCGACGGCGGTATCGGTGGAAACGGCGGCAACGGCAGCAACATTCGATGGGGTGACCCGGACTGGAACACCACCTCCAACGACTCGTCCTCGGGCCCGATCGACAACGTTCACGGCGGTGCCGGGGGTGACGGCGGTGCCGGCGGTACTGGGGCCACCACCGGTGGCAACGGCGGCACCGGTGGTGACGGCGGCGACGTCATCACCCCGCATCTCGGGGACGACGGCCTCAACGGTGGCGCCGGCGACACCCCGGGTACCGGCAGCGCCGGTGGTACCGCCGGCACCGGTGGCTCCGCCGGTACCGGTCCCGACGCCGGTAGCGCCGGTCAGGACGGCACCCCGGGCGTCGTTCTGCCCTAGTAAGTCAGCTCGAGAGAAGCACCCCGCACACGCGTGCGGGGTGCTTTTCATTCCGGCCGCGACCGGTCCTAGGAGCTAAACGCCGCCTCGGGCAACCAACTGTGCCGCAATGACATTGCGCTGGATCTCGTTGGTGCCCTCGCCGACGATCATCAGCGGCGCGTCCCGGAAGTAGCGTTCCACGTCGTATTCGGTCGAATAGCCGTAGCCGCCGTGGATACGCACCGCGTCCAGCGCGATCTCCATGGCGGCCTCCGAGGCGAACAACTTGGCCATGCCGGCCTCCATGTCGCAGCGTTGCCCGCTGTCGTAGCGCTCCGCCGCGTACCGGGTGAGCTGGCGGGCAGCGGTGAGTTTGGTGGCCATGTCGGCCAGGTAGTTGCCCACACTCTGGTGCTTCCAGATCGGCTTGCCGAAGCTCTCCCGCTGCTGCGCGTAGGCCAGCGCATCCTCCAGCGCTGCAGTAGCCACACCCAAGGCTCGCGCCGCCACCTGAATACGACCGGTCTCCAATCCCTTCATCATCTGGGCGAAACCGTTGCCGGGCGTGCCGCCGAGCACCGCCGACGCCGGCACCCGGCAAGCGTCGAAGCTCAGCTCGCAGCTCTCCACCCCCTTATAGCCCAGCTTCGGCAGGTCGCGTGAGATCGTCAGCCCGTCGCTGGGGTTCTCCACCAACAGCACCGAGATGCCGCTGTGTCGCGGGGTGGCCTTCGGATCGGTTTTGGCCAGCAGCGCAATCAATCCCGAGTAGCGGGCGTTGGAGATCCAGGTCTTGGAGCCATTGATCACCAGCGTGTCCGGGTCGGCAGCAGCCGCAGCGGACGTCGTCATGTTCTGCAGGTCGCTGCCCCCGCCCGGTTCGGTCAACGCCATGGTGGCGCGCAGCGCTCCGGTGGCCATGGCCGGCAGGTAACGCTGCTTCTGCTCCTCGGTACCGAACAGGGTCAGCAGCTTGGCGACCACGGTGTGGCCGCCCATCGCCCCGGCCAGGCTCATCCAGCCGCGGGCCAGTTCCTGTGTGACCAGCACGTAGCACGGCATCGACACCGGCGTCCCGCCGTACTCCTCGGGAACAGCCAGACCGTAGATGCCGAGGTGCTTCATCTGTTCGATCCACGCCTCCGGGTAGGTGTTGGCGTGCTCGACGTCGCGGACCGTCGGCTTCACCTCCCGGTCGATGAACTGACGCACGGTTTCGACCAAGATCGACTCTTCGTGGTTCATCGGTTCACCGTATGCCAGGATTTTCTTGTGACCAGCGGCCCCTACTTCGACGAACTCCAGGTCGGTCAGGTGTTCGACGCGGCCCCGGCAATGACCCTGACGGCCGGTGCGGCGGCGCTGCACCAGGCCATCCTCGGAGACCGGCTACGCCTGCCGCTGGACGCCGAGTTGTCCCGGGCGGTGACCGGCGCGACGACTCCGTTGGCCCACCCCGGACTGGTGTGCGACGTCGCGATCGGGCAGTCCACTCTGGTCACCCGGCGCGTCAAGGCGAACCTCTTCTACCGCGGCCTGGCCTTCTTCCGGTATCCGGTGATCGGCGATACCGTTTTCACCCGCACCGAAGTCGTTGGACTGAAGCAGAATTCGGCGAAGATCGGGCGCGAACCCACTGGGCTGGTGGCGCTGCGGGTCACCACCATCGATCAGGTGGACCGGCTGGTGCTCGACTTCTACCGCTGCGCGATGCTGCCGCTGTCGCCGGGTGTCTCCGATACCGGCCACGCCGATGACCTGTCCGCCATCGGCGCGGGGCTCGCGGCGCCGCCGGACGTGACCGCGGATTGGAACGCCGCGGAGTTTCGTCAGCGGGTGCCGGGGCCACACTTCGACGCGGCGATGGCGGGGACGGTGCTGACCAGCACCGGTGATGTGGTCTCTTCAGCTCCGGAGCTGGCTCGGCTGACCCTCAACGTTGCTGCCACCCACCATGATTCGCGGGTGGCCGGGCAGCGGCTGGTCTACGGCGGACACACCATCGGCCTGGCGCTGGCGCAGGCTTCCCGGCTGCTGCCGAATCTGGCCACGGTGCTGGGCTGGCAGTCCTGCGATCACACGGCGCCGGTCCACGAAGGCGACACCCTCTACAGCGAACTGCACATCGAATCCGCCCGCGACAGCGTGTTGGAGCTGCGGTCGCTGGTCTACGCCGCCGGTGCCGACGGTGAACCGGACCGTCAGGTGCTGGACTGGCGCTTCACCGCCTTGCAGTTCTGAGGCCGGGTTCCTACTTTGCGCGAGCGCGCGTGTTTGCACCCGACACGCCGCGCTCTTGTGTACAACTGCGCACGTTCACGGCTGATCGCGAGCGTGCGCGGTTAGTGCGGTAGGTCCCGGAACGGGGCGTCGCGATAGGGGTCGGGTTCCTTGGGCAAGCCCAACACCCGCTCGCCGATGATGTTGCGCTGAATCTGATCGGTGCCCCCGCCGATCGAGGTGAAGTAGGCGTTGAGCGCCCGGAAGGTCACCGCGTCGCCGACCGGATTGTCCGGACCGCTCAGCAGCGACTCGACGCCGACGATCTCGGTCTGGACCCGGGCGGTCTCGTGCAGGATGCGCGACATCGCAATCTTGCCCAGTGCCAGCAGGGTGGCTGATTCGGCGCGGTCGCTGCTGGTCTTAGCCCGCTGATTGTTCCAGCGGTTCACCGTCGTCAGCGCCTGGATGCGGGCGATCTCCTGGCGGATGTGCGAATCGGGAAGGCAACCGGCATCGCGGGCCAATTCCACCAAACCGCTGGACTTCTCCTTGCGGCGCGCAGTGCGTGCGACGTCGCCCATCAGCCGGCGCTCGTAGCCCAATGCCACCTGCAGCACCGACCATCCCTCGCCCGGCTCGCCGATCCGGTTGGCGTCGGGGACCCGGGCGTTGGTCAGGAACACCTCATTGAACTCCGATTCGCCAGTGATCTGGTGGATCGGCCGGACCTCCACGCCGGGCTGGCGCATCGGCAGCATGAAAAAGGTGATGCCGTTGTGCTTGGGCACGTCCGGGTCAGTGCGCGCGACCAGCATGCCGTAGTCGGCGGTGGTCGCGAACGACGTCCAGACCTTCTGCCCGTTGATGATCCAGTCGTCGCCGTCGCGCTCGGCGCGGGTGCGCAGACCGGCCAGGTCCGATCCCGCGCCGGGTTCACTGTAGAGCAGGCACGACTTGGTCTCGCCGCGCAGCGCCGGCGGCAGCAGCCTGTGCTTCTGCTCGTCGGAGCCGCGGTCATGGATTGTGCAGGCGAACAGGTCGGCCCGGTCGTGGCCGGTTCCGGGAGCGCCGACGGCAGCGAACTCCGCTGCCACCAAGCGGGATTGGCGGTCAGTCAGGCCGCGGCCGTAGCAGTCCGGCTCCCAGCTCGGAGCGGTCCATCCGGCAGCGAGGATCGCCGCGGCGAAGGTGGCCCGGTCGGTACCGGGTGACCAGTTGGCGGCCAGCCAGTTGCGGACTTCACCGCGAAGTTCGTCGTTGGGGTCGGGCAGCGTCATCTCACGCTCCGATCTCTTGCAGGTAGCGCTCCCGGTGCCAGGAGGGGCTGCCGAACAGGTGGGCGTCACTGCGTGCCCGGCGCAGATACCGGTGGGCGGGATGTTCCCAGGTGAACCCGATCCCGCCGTGCACCTGAATGTTGGTGGCGCCCACAAAGACGAAGGCATCCGAGCAATACGCCTGGGCCAGTGCGAGATCGGCGGACCAGTCGCCGGATCCTTCGGCGCCGGCCGCGGCCACATGGCGCGCGGCCGTCACCGCCGACTCGGCCTCCAGCAACATGTCGGCGCACATGTGTTTGACGGCCTGAAAGCTGCCGATGGCCCGGCCGAACTGATAACGGGTCTTGGCGTAGTCGCGGGCCATCTCCATGGCGAACCGGGCGGCACCGGCCTGCTCGCCGAGCAGTGCCACCGCGGAACGGTCCAGCGCGGCGGTCACGGCGGCGACGCCGGCTCCGGCCGACCCCACCGGCGTTGCCGGGGCGTCGGCCAATCGGACGAGACACAGCCGGCGGGAGGGATCGACCGTGGTCAGCGGTTCCACCGTCACGCCCGGTCCGGCCGGGTCGACGGCGAAGATCCCGGGTCCATCCGATGATCCGGCCAGCACGTAGAGCAGGTCGGCGGCGTCCGCGTCGAGCACGAACCGCTTCTCGCCGGAGACCAGCGGGGTCGCTTCGCCGCGGGCCGTGGTGGTCGGCGTCGCGGGTGGACGGGTCGAATCGCCCTCGGCGAAGGCGACCGCGACCCGGGTGCGCCCGGCAGCGATGCCCGGCAGCACCGCCTCGCGCTGTGCCGGGTCGTCCGCTGTCATAAGAAGATTGACCGCAAGTACCGCCGAGGACAAATACGGACCGGAGTACAGGACCCTGCCCAGCTCTTCGGCTACTACGCCTACCTCGACCAATCCGGCGCCGGCGCCCCCGTACTGCTCGGGCACCAACAGTCCGAGCAGGCCCATGGCCGCCAACTCTGACCAGACATCGTCGTCGGGCGAGCGTTTGGTCATCAACTCGGCGACCCCGCCGCGCAGTGCCCGCAGTTCCTCCGGGCTGGAGCCGGCCACCGGGTCAGGCCTTCCGGCCGAAGGCTTGCCGCAGGCTCTCGCATTGGCCGGCGAAGAACGCCCGCGAGACTGTGGCTTTGGGCATCAACAGATCGAAGCCGTGGAACGCCCCCGGGACGGTCTCGACCTCGCAGGGGACGCCGGCTTGACGCAGCCGCTCTGCGTAGGCCAGATCCTCGTCGTGGAACAGGTCCAAGGTGCCCACCCCGATCCAGGCCGGTGCCAGCCCGCTCAGGTCGGCACGCCGTGCCGGTACCGCGACCTGTGGATCCGCGTCGCCCAGATACGCGGTCCAGCCGAACAGGTTGCTCCGCGGAGTCCACAGTCGGTAGCTCCGATTGGCCGGCAGTGCCGCGCTGCGATCATCGAGCATCGGGTACACCAGCAGCTGCAACACGGGGGATACCTCTCCGCGGTCGGCAGCCCATTGCGCCAGGGCCGCGGCCAGCCCGCCGCCGGCACTGGCGCCGCCGATCGCGATCCGGGCCGGATCGACCCCGGGCAGCTCAGCGAGCCGGGTCAGTGCCGCCCAGCAGTCCTCCAGCGCGGCGGGATAGGGGTTCTGCGGCGCCAGTCGGTAGTCCACTGACGCGACCGTGGCACCCAGTTCGGCGCTGAACCTGCGGCAGAGGCGGTCGTCCTGGGCGGCCGTGCCGATGACGTAGCCGCCACCGTGGATCCACAGCAGTGCCGGTGCGGGATCGGCGGGCCGATTCGGCGGCCGAAAGAGCCGGACGCCGGCGCCCGAGGGCAGGCTCAGGACCTCGACGTCGCCGGGAGTGCGCCGGCCCTGTATCCCGGTGAGTGTCTGCAGCACCGGCAGCGTCCGACGCCCGATCCCGCCTCGCGGAAGGAATCGGGCAGTTCTGCGCAGATCTGGATGGAACCCGCTGCTTACCATCGGCTCAGTATTACCGGCGCCGCACTGGCGGCGTCGCCAACCCACCCGATTGCGGTCGCCTCAGACCCCAAACGCGGTACCCTGCGCCAATGACGGGACGATCGCAGACCCCGGAGACCGGGCTCGACCTGGCCGGCCGGCTGCGTTGGCTGATGCGAGCTCGGCCGAGCGACTACCTGCTGGCACTCAGCGTTGCCTCAGCGTCCTTGCCGGTGGTCGGGAAGCACCTCGAACCCCTGGGCGGGATGACCGCGATGGGGGTATGGGGCACCCGCCACATGCCGGAGTTCTTCTCCAATGCCGCCAAATCCTGGCTGGCCCCAGGGGCCGCGACCATCCGCAAGCAGGAGCGCGAGCAGACCCATGTGGTCAGCGATGCCGCGCTGCGCGGTGTGGTCTCGGCGGCCGATCTCGACATCGATTGGCCCGAACCGGAGCAGGCTCCGCCGGTGGTGAAGGCGTTGCAGCACCGGCGGCACATCTATCGCTCCGGTGTGCAGTACGGCAGCGATCCCGCGCAGGTGCTCGATGTGTGGCGGTCCAGCGAGCTGCCGGACGGTCCGGCGCCGGTCCTGATCTATGTTCCCGGTGGTGCCTGGGTACACGGCAGCCGGCTCTTGCAGGGTTATGCGCTGCTGTCCCACTTGGCCGAGCAGGGCTGGGTGTGCCTGTCGATCGACTACCGGGTCGCGCCGCACAACCGGTGGCCGAGCCACATCGTCGACGTCAAGACCGCGATCGCCTGGGCGCACGCCAACGTCGACAAATTCGGCGGCGACCGCAATTTCGTGGCCGTGGCGGGTGCCTCGGCCGGCGGGCATCTGGCCGCCCTGGCCGGGCTGACCGGAGGCGCGGTCAGCGACCCTGAATTCGCCGACCAATTGCCGGCCGGCGGGGACACCTCCGTGGACGCCGTGGTGGGTATCTACGGGCGCTACGACTGGGAGGATCGCTCCACCCCCGAACGGGTCGCATTCGTCGACTTCTTGGAGCGGGTGGTGGTCGGTCGATCGATGCGGCGCCATCGCGACCTCTACCGGCAGGCCTCCCCGATCGCGCGGGTTCATCCGGATGCGCCGCCGTTCCTGGTGGTCCATGGCAGCGCCGACACGGTCATCCCGGTACAGCAGGCCCGTAGCTTCGCCGACCGCCTGCGAGCGGTGTCACGTTCCAAGGTCGGGTACCTGGAGCTGCCTGGAGCCGGGCACGGTTTCGACATGACCGACGGGGCCCGCACCGGTGCGACGAGCACGGCAATCGGTTTGTTCCTCAACCAGATTCACCGCGACCGCACCACGGTCGGGAGCAAACAGATCATCTGAACCCGTCCGCCACGGTATGGTCCGTGCATGGCGAGGGGTGTGGGGTGAAGCGGCTCACCGGGTGGGATGCGGTTCTGCTGTACAGCGAGACGGCGAACGTGCACATGCACACTCTCAAGATCGCGGTGATCGAGCTGGATTCCGATCGGCACGGCTTCGACGTCGAGGCGTTCCGGCGGGTGATTCATGGCCGGCTCTACAAGCTGGATCCGTTCCGCTACCAACTGGTGGACATCCCCGGCAAGTTCCACCACCCGATGTGGCGGGAGAACTGCGAAGTCGACCTGGCGTATCACATCCGGCCGTGGTCGCTGCCCGCTCCGGGCGGCCGCCGTGAACTCGACGAGGCGATCGGTGAGATCGGCAGCACGCCGCTGGACCGTAGCCGCCCGCTGTGGGAGATGTACTTCATCGATGGGCTGGCAAACAACCGGATCGCGGTGGTCGGCAAGATCCATCACGCACTGGCCGACGGGATCGCGTCGGCGAACCTGATGGCCCGTGGCATGGATCTGGTGGCCGGTTCGCAGAACGAGCGTGACTCTTACGAAACCGATCCCGCGCCCACCGGCGGCCAGCTGGTGCGGTCGGCATTCCGTGACCATTTCCGGCAGATGGGCAAGATCCCGGCGACCATCGGCTACACCGCGGCCGGCATCGGCCGGGTCCGGCGCAGCACGCGCAAACTCTCCGCCGACCTGACCCGGCCGTTCACCCCGCCGCCGAGCTTCATCAACCACGTACTCACGCCCGATCGCCGGTTCGCCACCGCCACGCTGGCGCTGGCCGATATCAAGGCGACCAGCAAGCAGTTGGGCATCACCATCAACGACCTGGTGCTGGCCATCTCGGCCGGGGCGCTGCGCACGCTGCTGCTGCGTTACGACGGGAAGGCGGATCACCCGCTGCTGGCGTCGGTGCCGATGAGCTTCGACTTCTCCGCCGACCGGATCTCCGGTAATCGGTTCTCCGGAGTGTTGGTGGCACTGCCGGTCGATGTGGCCGACGTTCGGGAGCGGATCGCAAAAGCCCGGGAGGCGGCCGATTTAGCCAAGGAGGCCCATCACCTGGTCGGGCCGGAGCTGGTCAGCCGGTGGTCGGCGTACCTGCCGCCGGCGCCGGCGGAGTCGTTGTTCCGATGGTTGTCGGGTAAGGACGGTCAGAACAAGGTCCTCAACCTCAACATCTCCAATGTTCCCGGCCCGCGAGAGCGCGGCAGGGTCGGCGGCGCGCTGGTCACCGAGATCTACTCGGTGGGGCCGTTGACCGCCGGCAGCGGTCTGAACATCACCGTGTGGAGCTACGTGGACCAGCTCAACATCTCAGTGCTGACCGACGGTGTCACCGTTGAAGATCCGCATGAGGTGACCAGTGCACTGGTCAACGAGTTCGTCGACATCCGCCGTGCCGCTGGGCTTTCCGAGCAGCTGACCACCGTCGAGACCGCGATGGCGCCCGCCTAGATCTCAGTCGGACGCCGCCAGCGCCTGCAGCTCGCGACGCAATACCTTGCCGGTGTTGTTGCGTGGCAGCGCCTCCATGATGGTGATGTCACGCGGCACCTTGTAGCCGGCCAGATTCTCCCGGACATGCTGCTTCAGCTCGTCGACCGAGGCCGAGCTACCGGGCGTCAACACCACGAAGGCCACCAGCCGCTGCCCGTAGTCGGCGTCGTCGACACCGATCACCGCCGCCTCGGTAACGGCACCGTGCTTGATCAGTGCCTTCTCCGTCTCGATCGGGTAGACGTTCTCGCCCCCCGAGACGATCATCTCGTCGTCCCGGCCGACCACGAAAAGCCTTCCGGTGTCATCGAAGTAGCCCAAGTCGCCGGACGCCATGAAACCGTCGTGGAACAGCTTCGAGTCACCCCCGGTGTAGCCGTCGAACTGCGAGGAGTTGCGCACGAAGATCTGCCCGGTCACCCCGGCCGGAACTTCGGCGAAGTCAGCATCCAGGATCCGGACCTCGCTCCCCGGTGCGGGGCGACCGGCGGTGTCGGGGGAGTAGCGCAGGTCTTCCGGTGTTGCCAGCGCGATCATGCCGGCCTCGGTTGCGTTGTAGTTGTTGTAGACCACGTCGCCGAAAGTGTCCATGAACGCCGTGACCACGTCGGGATGCATCCGCGAGCCGGAGGCCGTCGCGAATCGCAGTGACTTGCAAGGGTATTGAACCTTAACCGCGTCCGGCAGTGCCATGATCCGGTCGAACATGACCGGTACCACGCACAGTCCGGCCGCGTGGTTGGACTCGATCAAGGCCAGGGTGGCCTCGGGGTCGAACTTCCGCCGGGTGGCGATCGTGCAGGCCATGGTCAGCGCCAGCGCCAGCTGGGAGAAGCCCCAGGCGTGGAACATCGGCGCGGCGATGACCACGGTTTCCTCGGTGTGCCAGGGGATCCGGTCGAAAATGGCTTGCAGGTCGGCGATCCCGCCCCCGCCACGTCCGGAGCGGCGTGCCCCCTTGGGGGTACCGGTGGTTCCGGAGGTGAGCATGACCAGCTTGCCGCTCCGCGACGCTTTGGCCGGTCGACGCCCGGCGTTGGCGTCGATCAACTCGTCTGCGGTCAGGCCGGGGACCTCGCTGTCGGTCCAGCTCACCACCCTCGTGCACCCGGAGGCTGCCGGCACGGCCAGATCCACGGCGGCGGTGAACTCTTCGTCGTAGAAGATCAGGTCGACGCCTTCGCGGGCGACCACTTCGGCCAACGCCGGCCCGGCGAAGCTGGTGTTGAGCAACAGCACGTCGGCGCCGACCCGGTTGGCGGACGCCAGCGCTTCGATGAAGCCGCGGTGGTTGCGGCACATCAGGGCGATTGCCCGGGGCGTGCGGCCGGGCAGCCGTTGCAGGCCGGCGGCCAGCGCGTTGCAGCGCCGGTCGAGCTCGGCGTAGGTGCACGTGCCGCGCTCGTCGAGGATCGCCGCGCGGTCGCCACACCTCTGGGCCGCCATGGCGATCCCGGTGGTGGTGGTTCCACCCTCGGCGGCGGCAGCGGCGGCTATCCGGAGGTATTTGTCCGGGCGCATGGGCGCCAACAGTCCGGCCCGGCTGAAGGTCACCAGCATCGAGCCGACCCGATTGAGCGAGTCGAACAGGCCCATACCGCTCAGCCCAGGATCGGTAGACGGCGCTCGCTGGCGAGCTTGTCCAGCGCCTTCTGCATGACTTCGCGCACGTGCGCGTCGACGACGTCGATGTCGGGGTCCTCGCCGAACTCCGCGACGATGTCGATCGGCTCGCATACCTGCATGACGATCTTGGTGGGCAGCGGCAGGTTGACGGGCAACACCGCGGAAAGCCCGAACGGGAAACCGAACGAGATCGGCAGGATCTTGACCCGCATCAGTTTGTCCAGCCGCAGAGCCTTGGCCAACCCCGTGCCGCGGGTCAGATAGAACTGGCTCTCCTGGCCGCCGATCCCTACCGTCGGCACGATCGGCACACCGGCGTTGAGCGCGGCGCGGATGTAGCCCTTGCGGCCGCCGAAGTCGATCTTGTTCTCTTCCAACGTCGGTCGGTACACGTCGTAGTCGCCGCCCGGGAAGACCACCACCACACCGCCGGAGCGCAGGGCCTCGTCGGCGTTGGAGTGGTTGGCCGGGATGAACCCGGTCTTGCGGAAGAAGTCGGCGGTGAAACCGGTGAAGATCAGGTCATGGCTCAGGGTGTAGACCGGACGCTCGTAGCCGAACGTGTCGTAGAAACCAGTGGCGAACACCGGGACATCCATCGCGAACAGGCCGCCGGAGTGGTTCGACACCACGAGGGCGCCGCCGTTCGGGAATGATTCGAAGCCCCGTACCTCGGCGCGGTGGTAGCCCTTGATGAATGGTCGCAACAGGCCCATCACCCGTTCGGTCAGGCCCGGGTCCCACTTCGTGATGGGCCGTGGAACGTCGTCCGACCAGTCGTTGTCCGGCGTGTCCACCGCGGCCCCCTCAATTGAAACGTGTTCTAGTTTTACCTATATTACCGGCTCAGACCCGCTGGTGGATACCATCAGCGCACTTGTTCCGAGAGCCGAGGGGAGCTCCGCATCGACCTGCAGGCGTACTTCGACCGCATCGGCTATCGCGGTGGCACCGAGCCGACGCATGAGACGCTCACCGCCCTGGTGTCCGCGCACGTCCGGCGCATTCCGTTCGAGAATCTCGACCCCCTGATGGGTGTACCGGTGATCGACCTCAGCTCGGCGGCACTGAGCGCCAAGCTGGTGGCGCGACGCCGTGGCGGCTACTGCTACGAGCACAACAACCTGATGTGCGAGGTGCTGTCTGAACTCGGCTTCGGGGCCGAGCGGCTGGCCGCGCGGGTGGTGTGGATGGCCCCGGAAGGGCTGGAAGGCCCGCCGAGCCCTCAGACGCACCAGGCCTTGGCGGTGACGATCCCGGGCTCGGACCAGCTCTATCTCGTCGACGTGGGATTCGGCGGGCAGACACCGACCGCACCGATCCCGATGGTCCCCGACGAAGTTCAGCAGACCTCGCATGAGCCGTTCCGGTTGCGTCGGCACGGCAATGACGCGGACGAGTTGGTGTTGGAGACGCTGATCGGTGAGCGCTGGCGGCCGCTGTACATCTTGGGCCTGCGGCCGCGGCCGCTGATCGACTTGCAGGTGGGCAGTTGGTATGTGTCCACCTTCCCCGAGTCGAATTTTGTGGTCGGCCTCAGCGCCTCCTTGGTGACCGACGATGCACGCTGGAACCTGCGCGGTCGCAACCTCGCCATCCACGCCGGCGGTGGCACCGAGCGGATTCGGTTCGACGACGCCGCCCAGGTGTGCACGGCCCTGACCGACCGCTTCGGCATCGATCTGGCCGAGCTGGGCGACGTCGAGGCCAAAGTGGCATCGGTGCTGGACACCTGATGGGCAAGATCGCGTGGGCGGGCGTCATGACGGCCGCGGGACTGGCCTTTGCCGGTGTCGCGTCGGCCGGGCCGATGCCTGGCATCGAGCTGCTGGACGACAACAGCAGCTGCACGGCGGGCTTTCTCACCCAGGACGACGTCGGCGGCTACTACCTGCTGACCAGCGGGCACTGCGACTCGCATGACGGATCGCAGTGGACCGACATCTTCGAGACGCCGCTCGGCATAATCACCGCCAGCGAGGACAACGGTGAGGACCGCGACGCCGCGATCATCCGGCTCGACCCGGATGCCGGTCGACCCAACCCCAAGATTGCCGGCCGCTACCCGGTGGCGGGCGTGCTGTCGGCGGATCAGATTCACGTCGGGATGACGATTTGCAAGACCGGCGCCCAGACCGGTGAGACCTGTGGTCCGGTGACCGCCGTCAACGGCAACCTCGTGGAAACCCGCGTGTACAGCACCATCGGGGACAGCGGCAGTCCCGGCTTCGTGGTCAACCCCGACGGCAGCGTCAGCGCGGTCGGGATTCTGCAGGGTGGACCCGTGGACGACGACTCCAGCACCGACTTCGTCCTGGTGGAGCCGATCCTGCGCCAATGGGGATTGCACGTAGTGCGTTAGAACGTTGCGATTCCGGCGACCCGCGCATCGTCAAGGTGCATGCTGGAATCATGGGTCACTTCAAGAGCAATGTGCGCGACCTGGAGTTCAATCTGTTCGAACTGCTGAGCCTGGAGAAATGCCTGGCTGATGGCGCGTTCGGAGATCTCGACGGCGACACCGTGCGCCAGATGCTGGCCGAAGCCGCCCGGCTGGCCGAGGGGCCGGTAGCCGAGTCCTTTGCCGCCAGCGATCGCCATCCGCCGGTGTTCGATCCGGCCACCCACCATGTGACGCTGCCCGAACCCTTCAAGGAGTCGTTGCGGGCCTGGAAAGAGGGCGAGTGGTTTCGGATCGGCCTGGTCGAGGAGGTAGGCGGGGTGCCGGCGCCGTCGATGGTGTCCTGGGCGATCAACGAACTGGCGCTGGGCGCCAATCCCGCGGTGTTCATCTTCATGGCCGGCCCGATCTTCGCCAACATTCTCTACGGGCTGGGCAACGAGCAGCAGCGGCACTGGGCCTCCATGGCGATCGAGCGGAACTGGGCCGCCACCATGGTGCTCACCGAACCCGACGCCGGCTCTGACGTCGGGGCGGGCCGAACCAAGGCCATCGAGCAGCCCGACGGCAGCTGGCACATCGACGGCGTCAAGCGATTCATCACCAATGGCGACACCGACGACCTGTTCGAGAACATCATGCATATGACCCTGGCCCGACCCGAGGGTGCCGGACCGGGGACCAAGGGGCTCAGCCTGTTTCTGGTGCCGAAGTTTTTGCCGGACCCCCAGACCGGGGAGCCCGGCGAGCGCAACGGGGTCTTCGTCACGGGGCTGGAACACAAGATGGGACTGAAGGTTTCGACCACCTGCGAGCTGACCTTCGGTCAGCATGGCATCCCGGCGAAAGGGTGGCTGGTCGGCGACACTCGCAATGGCATCGCGCAGATGTTCCACGTCATCGAATATGCGCGAATGATGGTGGGAACCAAGGCGATCGCCACGCTGTCCACCGGCTATCTCAATGCCCTGGAGTACGCCAAGACGCGCATTCAGGGGGCCGACCTGACCCAGATGACCGACAAGACCGCGCCGCGGGTGTCGATCATCCATCACCCGGATGTGCGGCGCGCCCTGATGATGCAGAAGGTCTACGCCGAGGGCATGCGGGCGCTGTACCTCTACACCGCCGCCCACCAGAACCCGCAAGTTGCCATGCAGGTGTCGGGCGCCGACGCCGAGATGGCCGAACGGGTCAACGACCTGCTGCTTCCGATCGTCAAGGGCGTCGGCTCGGAGCGGGCCTATCAGTACCTGACCGACTCGCTGCAGACCTTCGGCGGCTCGGGTTTCCTGCAGGACTATCCGATCGAGCAGTACATCCGTGACGCCAAGATCGATTCACTGTATGAGGGCACCACCGCGATTCAGGCGCAGGACTTCTTCTTTCGCAAGATCGCCCGCGACCGCGGGGTGGCATTGGCGCATCTGGTAGCCCAGATCGAGGCGTTGATCGACAACGCCGACGGCCACAAGGAGCTGGCCGACTCGCGCAAGCTGCTGGCCGCCGCGCTCGACGATGCCCGGGCGATGGTGGCCGCCATGACCGGATACATGTTCGGCTCACAGCAGGACCCCCGAGAGCTCTATCGGGTGGGCCTGGGCTCGGTGCGGTTCCTGCTGGCCGTCGGCGATCTGGTGATCGGCTGGCTGCTGATGCGTCAGGCCGAGATCGCGCTGACGGCGCTGGACCAAGGGGCGTCCGGTGACGAGCAGCATTTCTACCGCGGAAAGGTGGCGGCGGCAAAGTTCTTCGCGGCCAACGTGTTACCCCGCCTCGGCGCAGACCGACGCATGGTGGAAAGCGAGGATCTCGCGTTGATGGATCTCTCCGAGGACGCGTTCTAGCGAAGACGTCCCGCCGTGGACACCCACACCCGGAAGTACCAGCTGCCCGACCACGGCTATGCCATCGTGCGGTGGGCCCACGAGCTGGCCCAGGGCCGCGGCGCGGTCGTGGTGGAACCGGACATCGAGGCGGTCCGCCGTCGTGACGGCGCACTGACCTTCGTCGACGTGGCACCGTTCAAGACCGTGCCGGACGGGCCGCTGTCGGTGCTGCGCGAACTGCTTGACCTCGAAGTCCTGGAGCTGCGCGCCTGGAGCAAGCGCGGATTCGCCCGGTTTCACAAGCGCGCCGCCGCCAAGCGGGCCGAGCGGATCTGCCGGGAACACGGCAGTGACGCCGCGGTCGAATGGGTGCTGGCCAACGCCAGCACCGATCAGGTGGATGTCGGTGAGCTCCGGGACCGACTCGGCGCGCGGCTCTACACCGCCGGCGGGCGCGACGAAGATTTCTACCGCGCCCAGGTGGGGCGCTGCATCGAGCACCGCCGACGCCGCCGACTCAACGGCTGAGCGCGGATCAGCTGCGCCGTTGGCGAACCTTGTAGGTGGACGGCCACGACACTCGGGTGTCGTCGCCTGACAGCGGGGTTCCCTTGGTGCCGACGGTGACGTTGTAGGCCTCCTCGCCGGGGCCGACTTCACGGGTGGCGTGTTCGGTGGCCAGGTAGTACAGCTGGTCGATCTCCAGGTCGACGAAGGCGACAAAGCTCGTCTTGCGCACCGCGTCGCCGAAGCCGGCGGTCATCCGATCCGACAGGATGCGCGATGCGATCGCCGCCGCGGCCAGGGTCGCGAACGGAATGACCCAGGAGCACAGGTAGATCAGCGGTGTGCCGGCGTCGGGCAGCAAGATCTCCGGGATTACCGCCGAGACCAACATTGCCGTCACAGCGCCCACCCAGATCCACGTCACCCGATCCACGACGGGACGCAGCAGTTCGGATTGCGCCACCGCCGCCGGCAGATCCGCCTTGACGGCGGCTGCTACCACGGATCTGCCCAGGGCCATGCCGACAAGCAGCGTCGCGAGCAGTCCGGCGAAACTCAACGCCAGCACCCAGCGCTGCGCCCCGGTGAACGCCAGCGGCAGCGCCGCCAGCACCGTGAAGGTCGCAACGGCGCCGATACTCACGGGCCGTTCCGACGAGTCGCGGTTGCTGACCAGGACGGTGAACGCAACAACCAGCGCCACCGCCGCCGCGATCACTGGCGGCGCATTTCCTACCAACACCCAATACACCGCCCAGGGTGCAAACCACACCAGCACGCCCACGCACGGCAGTATAGGGACTTACCGTTGCAGCAACGGCAAGGTGAACTGATCTGAGCCGCTACCGATCAGGCGTCCAGCGTGTAGCCCATCGGCATCAGCACGCTCTTCTGCTGGGTGAAGTGCTCGACGCCCTCTTTACCGTTCTCCCGGCCGATCCCGGAATTCTTAAAGCCGCCGAACGGGCAGCACGGGTCGAAGGCGTACCAGTTGATCCCGTACGTCCCGGTGCGGATCTTGTTGGCGATCTCAATCCCGCGCGGGACATCGGAGGTCCACACGCTGCCGGCCAGGCCGTAGACCGAGTCGTTGGCGATCGCGACCGCGTCGTCCTCGGTGTCGTAGGCGATGATGGACAGCACCGGCCCGAAGATCTCCTCCTGGGCGATGGTCATGGAGTTGTCCACGTCGGCGAACACGGTCGGCTCCACGAAGAAGCCGGAGTCCAGGCCCTCGGGGCGGCCGCCGCCGCAGACCAGCCGGGCGCCCTCCTCGATGCCCTTGGCGATGTAGCCCTCGACCCGCTCGCGCTGCTTCTCACTGATCAGCGAGCCGATCTGGGCGCCGGGGTCATTCGGCAGGCCGACCGGCAGTGCGGTGACGAAGTTCTTGACCGCCTCCACGACCTCCTCGTAGCGCGAGCGCGGCGCCAGGATGCGGGTCTGGGCCACACAGGCCTGACCGGTGTTCATGATCCCGGAGAACACCAGCATGGGGATCGCCGATGCCAGGTCGACGTCCTCGAGGACGATGGACGCCGACTTGCCGCCGAGCTCCAGCGTGCACGGCTTGAGCAGGTCCGCGGCGCGCTTGCCGATCTCCTTGCCGACGGCCGAGCTGCCGGTGAAGGAGAAGATGTCCACGTCCGGGTTGGAGGTCAGTGCCTGGCCGGTCTCGGCGCCGCCCGGCACCACCGACAGCACGCCTTCGGGCAAGCCCGCGTCGGCGAACGCCTGCGCCAGCAGGTTGGCGCTGAACGGTGTCTCGGCGGCGGGCTTGAGCACCACCGTGCAGCCGGCCAGCAGCGCCGGCCCCAGCTTGTTGACCGCCAGGAACAGCGGCACGTTCCACGCCACGATCGCGCCGACCACGCCGATCGGTTCGCGGCGCACGATCGTCTGACCGTAGGCGCCGGTGCGGACCTCTTCCCAGCTGACCTCGTCGGCGGCGGGTCCGGCGAAGAAGTTCAGGGCGCCCAGCGAGCTCATCCAGTGCATCGTCTCGACGCTCAGCGGGGGCTGGCCGGTCTCGGCGCCCAGCAGCGCGGTGAACTGGTCCTTGCGCTCTTCCATCAGCTTGATCGCCGCGGCGATCACCGCGGCCCGCTCGGCCGGCGGGGTCGACGGCCACGGGCCCGAGTCAAACGCGGTGCGTGCGGCGGCCACCGCGGCGTCCACGTCGCCCTTGGCTGCCAGCGGCACCTTGCCGACATACTCGCCGGTGGCCGGGCTGTGAACTTCGATCACCCGATCGGTGGACGGGGCGGTCCACTTGCCGCCGATGAAGAGGGTGTCGTATTCGGTGATGCTGGAGTCGGTCATGGGCGCCACCCTACCTAGCCGGCGGACGGATTAGAACACGTTGCAGTCAATCCGTTATTCCGGTTGCAGCACCAGCACCAGGTTGCTCACACCGAACTCGCGAATACCCGGCACCTTCGTCATCGACCACGCCCATCGCGGGTGATAACGGGGGAAAGCCGCGACCAGGGCGCCGGTGTGGCGGGCCCAGTCCAGACCCTCGGCGGCGGACACCGCGAACAATGACGAGCCGTAGTTGTTCTTCGGCGGATGACCATGCCGGCGGGTGTAGCGCCGGGCGGCGCGCTGCCCGCCCAGATAATGCGTCAGACCCATTTCGTGGCCGCCGAACGGGCCCAGCCACACCGTGTAGGACAGCACCGCCAGGCCGCCGGGCCGGGTGACCCGCAGCATCTCGTCGCCGAGCTGCCAGGGCCGCGGCACGTGCTCGGCGACGTTGGATGACAGGCAGATGTCCACGCTGGCGTCGGCGAAGGGCAGGGCCATGCCCGAGGCCCGCACGAAGCTGCCTGTGGCATCTGCGGGCCGCGGGCCCGCCGCGTGCATCTCGTCAGGGTCGGGTTCCACCCCGATGTAGCGCAGCCCGGCGGCGGCGAACGCGGCGGCGAAGTAGCCCGGCCCGCCGCCGACGTCGAGCACCGTCTTACCGGCCGGATCGTCGCCGCAGACCCCCCGCCACAGCTCGCTGACCATGGCGGCAGTGTCGTCGGCCAGCGCGCCGTAGAACCGGGCCGGCTCGCTCTGCTCGTAGCGGAACTGGGACAGCAGGCGCACCGAACGGGCCAGCGTCGCGCGTCGCGCGAACAGGTCGGTGGCAGCCACCGAGCCAGCCTAGAACCCGGCCTTGAACCCGCCGAGGGTGAAGGTGGTCGCGCGCCGGGGGCCGAACGTGCAGCTGGCTTCACGCTCGACGGGGCGAGGAGACGGCCGACTACCCTTGTCGGCGTGCCTGCTGTCCGCTCTGTCCTGCTGCTGTGCTGGCGTGACACCGGGCATCCGCAGGGTGGCGGTAGTGAGACCTACCTGCAGCGCATCGGCGCCGAGCTGGCCGCCGCCGGCGTGGCGGTCACGCTGCGTACCGCCCGCTACCCGGGCGCGCCCCAACACGAGATCGTCGACGGGGTGCACATCAACCGGCGCGGCGGGCCGTACACCGTGTACCTGTGGGCGGGGGCGGCCATGGTGGCCGCCCGGTTCGGTCTCGGCCAGCTGCGCCGGGTGCGGCCCGACGCGGTGATCGACACCCAGAACGGGTTGCCGTTTTTGGCCCGGCTCGCCTACGGGCGGCGGGTCGCGATGCTGGTGCACCACTGCCACCGCGAGCAGTGGCCGGTGGCTGGGCCGGTGCTGAGCCGGATCGGCTGGATGGTGGAGTCGAGGTTGTCGCCCTGGCTGAACCGGCGTAATCAGTACCTGACCGTGTCACTGCCCTCGGTGCGCGACCTGATCGAGCTCGGGGTGGGGCCCGAGCGCATCGCGGTGGTGCGCAACGGCCTCGACGAGGCGCCACCGGCGACGCTGACCCATCCACGCTCGCCGACGCCGCGGGTGGTGGTGCTGTCCCGCCTGGTGCCGCATAAGCAGATCGAGGACGCGTTGGATGCGGTCGCGGCCCTGCGTGCCCAGGTGCCGGGTCTGCACCTCGACGTCATCGGTGGAGGTTGGTGGAGCGACCGGCTGGTGGAGCACGCCGCGGAGCTGGGGATCACCGACGCGGTCACCTTCCATGGCCACGTCGACGAGGTCACCAAACACGAACTGGTGCAACGGGCATGGGTGCACGTGTTGCCGTCCCGCAAGGAGGGCTGGGGCCTGGCCGTCATCGAGGCGGGCCAGCACGGCGTGCCCACCATCGGTTACCGGTCCTCGGGTGGGCTGTCCGATTCGATCGTCGACGGGGTCACCGGGATGCTGGTCGACGACCGCGACGAGCTGGTCGAGCAACTTCACCGGCTGCTGGCGGATCCGGTGCTGCGCGAGCAGCTCGGCGACAAGGCGCAGGACCGCAGCGCCGAATTCTCGTGGCGGCAAAGCGCCGAAGGGCTGCACACCGTGCTGGTGGCGGTCCGAGAACGCCGCTACGTCAGCGGCGTGGTGTGAGGTTTCGGCTCGCTAAGCAGTGCGCGGCCAGGGTTGGAGCCGCTCGAGGTGAGCGGCGAGGCCCAGCAGGGTGCGCTCGGACCCGGGTTTGCCGACCAACTGCACGCCGACGGGCAGGCCGTGGCGGTCGAGTCCGGCGGGCACGGTCATCGCGGGCCAACCGATGATGTTCCACGGTGCCGCGAAGGGGGCGTAGCGCGCGTTGGTGACCAGCGAGGTGAGCCAGCCCCGCTGAGCCCAGCGTCGCGATCTGATCGGCGGCTGAGCCAGCGTCGGCGTGACCAGGACGTCGGTGTCGGCGAAGAAGTCGAACGCGCGCTGCCGCCACACCTCGCGCCCCTTGGGGTTCGCAAGACCCCGCTTCTCGACAGCGTCTCCGATCCGCACATGGATGCGGTTGCGGCGCTCCAACAAGGACGTGTTCACCGAAGCGCGTGCATCGGCCGCGGCTCCCGCCGTCCACAACGCCAGCGCGGTCGTGTTCATCAGCGTGGCCGGGTAACGCGGGGTCGCCGACCGAATAACGTGGCCGCCGCCGCGAAGAAGATCGGCCGTCCGATGGACCGTCTCGGCCCAATCTCGCGCTACCGGCGTCGCCAGGCTGGGGGCCGAAGTCGACACGGCGATCCGCAGGGTGGGCCCAGGGATCAGAACCGCGGCATCGGGATCGTCGGCCATGACGGAGAACATCAGCGCGGCATCTGCGACTGTGGTCGCGAGCGGTCCGTTCTCCGACATCCCTCCCCAGGATGCGTGCGCCTCTCCGACCGGCACCACCCCGTGACCAGGCTTGAGGCCAACCAATCCACAGCAGGCGGCCGGGATCCGAATGGAGCCCATGCCGTCGTTCCCGTGGGCGATGGGTACCGCTCCCGATGCGACCGCAGCCGCGGACCCTCCGGACGAGCCTCCCGGAGTCCGCTCCGGATTCCAGGGATTGCGGGTGACGCCGAAGGCTGAATCGGTTGCGCCCCAAATGCAGAGTTCGGGGACTCGAGTCAGCCCGACGATCACCGCGCCGGCGGCGCGAAGGCGACGAACCACCTCGTGATCGGCTGCTCGAGGCGCCGCACTGGTGGCCAGCGTGCCGTCCCGCATCGGTTCACCGGCGACGGCGATGTTGTCCTTGATGGCAATCGGAACGCCCGCCAACGGAAGCGACCCGCGATCGTCACGGGCATCGATCGCGTCCGCCTCGGCCAGCGCAGCGTCGTTGCGGATCACCTGCCACGCGTTGAAGATCGGCTGGGTCTGCTCGATCCGGTGCAGCGCCCGCTGTGTGGCGGCTCGGGCCGTCAGCATTCCGCGCTGAACTGCGGCCGCAATCTCGGTCGCGGTGAACTCCACGTCGAGACCCTATCGCCCGCAATCCTCAGTTGGCGCCGACTTCCTACCGGTTGGCGAACTGCTTCATACTGGCCTAAGAGCCTAAGAGGTTGTGCAGACACGTGGAGGTGCGCCGGTGACCGACGACCACCCAGCTCCGGTGCTGCTTTACGACGGCGTCTGCGGAATCTGCAATCGATCGGTGCAGAGCATTCTGCGGTTCGACCGGCGCGGCACCCTGCGATTCGCGGCACTGGAAAGCGACTTCGCTCGCGCGATCATCGAGCGCCACCCGGAGCTGCGGGATGTCGATTCGATGGTCTTCGTGGAGAACCCCGGCCGGCCCGATGAGCACATCGACGTTCGATCCGCGGCGGCCCTGCGGGTGCTCAGTTATCTCGGTGGCCCGTTCCGGCTGCTGCTTGCGGCCCGCGTCATCCCGGCACGGCTGCGTGACTGGCTCTACGACCGCTTCGCCGCCGTGCGTTATCGATTGGGCGGTCGGCACGACACCTGCCCCATCCCGGGCCCCGGCGTGCGGGCCCGCTTCCTGGACGCCTAGGTGCCCGTCCCCGCTTATTTGGTAGACACTTTCACGACGACCAGGTTCCGCGGGAACCCCACCGGCGTGGTGCTGCTGGACGGTCCGGCCGACACTAGGTGGATGCAAGCGGTCGCAGCAGAGTTCAACTGCCCGGCAACAGCATTCATCGGTCTGGCCGAGTCGGACCCCGCTGCGCGACCCCTACGGTGGTTCAGTCCGGTGGCCGAACTGGCGTTGTGCGGTTCGGGAACCCTGGCCAGCGCTCATGTCCTTGGCGGTGATCAGTCGTTCAGGGCGGGCGACCGGGTGTTGTTCTGTACGACGGGGCCCGATGGTGCGATCAGCATGGGTTTTCCGGCGGATCCGGTGCGCGCCGAGTCGCCGACAGCGGAACTGGTGGCGGGCCTGCCCGGGGTGAGCATCCGCTCGGTGTGGCGGGGAAGCATGGACGTGGTGGTGGAAGCCGGCTCGGCCGCCGAAGTCCGTGCGCTGAACCCGGACACGGCGTCGCTGGCGAAGGTCGACGCCCGCGCCGTCGTGGTGACCGCAGGCGGTGACGGCGCCTCCGACGTCGTGAGCCGGGTGTTCGCGCCCCGCTTCGGGTTGCCCGAGGATCCGGTGACCGGCTCAGCGCACTGCACCCTCGCGGCGCTGTGGGGCGAGCGGCTGGGGGTCGCCGAGTTCTCGGCCGAGCAGGCCTCAGCGCGCGGCGGGGAATTGCGGGTCCGTTGCGACGGTGACCGTGTCCTTCTGATCGGTCACGCCGTCACAGTCTTCAGTGGCGAGCTGCGCCGTTAGCCGGCAGATGACGTCGTAGCGCGGGCGCCGCCAGTCCTCCCGCGCCCACCGCCAGCATCGCCAGCCACACCAGGTGGGCGGCCAGCGCGGCCCGGCGCGGCCCGGCCGAAGCCTTCGGCGCACGGCCCCCGACCCGGTACACGATGAAGTCCGAATCCTTGTAGGCCACCGGAAGCCGACTCAACGTCTTTGCTGCAGAGCCTATTTCGCCATCCGCGTCGGTCTCCTTGACCACCCATCCCACTCCGTTGACGCCGAGCGTGGCGGGTTCAGCGCCGGACAGCAGGGCCTGCTGCACCGCCCGGGCGTGGGTGCCCTCGCCGGGGACGGTCTGCCCGCCCACGGTCAGGTCACCGGTGGTGAGCACCTCGGCACGCACCCACCGGGGCAGCGGATCGAGCACCGGAGCCGGTCCCACCCAAAGGAAGTGGCGCATGGTGTCGGCCGGCAGCACGGCCACCGGGCGCGGATCGGCGTTGATCTTGGCCGCCACCGCCGCCCACCCGGGCGGGTAGTGCACCGGAGTGACCCGTCCGGCCACACCCCAGGCCAGGTCGGGCAGCACGACGACCAGCGCGACACAGCACACCAGCGCCGCGCGCGCCGGCGGCAGCCGGTCCCGCAGCCCCACGACCGCCCCTGCGCCGGCCAGCGCGTAGCCCGGCACCGCCAACGCCACCCACTTCTGACCGTCGCGCAGCATCCCGATCCCGGGCGCGATATCGGTGGCCCAGCGCAGCAGCGCCAGCCCCGGCCCGGTGGCCAACAGGGTGAACGCCAGCACCGTCGAGCCCGCCAGGATCAGCAGCGGCCGCGCCGCAGGCAGGTCACGCACCGACGACCAGCCCAGCCCCAGCACCCCGATGAACGCCGCCGTCGCCAGCAGCGCAAAAGCCGTTCGTCGCGAACCGGGCACCGCCTCGGCGTTCCAGATCCCGCCGAGCCCGGCGAGGCTGCCCAGGGTGCCCAGGCCGGGCTCGGCGCGGGCCGCGAATGCCGCCACCCCGGCCGACTCGCCCTGTGCGGATCCGGGGCTCAGCACCACCGCCATCAGCCAGGGCAGGGCGGCGGTCGCCGCGATCGCCACCGCACTCACCGCGCACCACCATCGCGGCGGCCCGGCACCGGGCGCCGCGACGCACACCAGCGCCACCACCGCCGCCAGCAACAGCCCGGTGGGGGTCAAACCGGCCAGCGCCAGGAACAACACCAGGCCGAAGAGTCCGGTCGCTCCGGCGCGCAATCCGAGCATCGCCGCCGCCACCCACGGCAGGCAGCCGTATCCGACCAGCAGGCTCCAATGGCCCTGCAACAGCCGCTCGGCCACATAGGGGTTCCAGATCGCCACGGTGGTCGCCACCAGTTGACCGGGCAGCCCGGCCTCCGGCAGCACCATCGCCACCAGCCGTGCCGCACCGCATCCGGCCAGCCACAGGCCCGCGAACAGCAGCGCCTTGACCACGGTGCCGCCGTCGATCAGTCGCGACGCCAGCGCCACCGCGAAGTCCTGCGGCACCGCTCTCGGTGACGCCTCACCCAACCCGAGGGCAGCCCCGGTCAGATATGAGCGGGGCGTCGAAACCGCGTCTCGCAACAGCAGATAACCCGGACGCAGCACTGGCGCCAGGATGAACAACGTCAACCCGAGTGCATAGCAGGGCGCGATCGCGCGCCTGGCTCGCACCACCGCGGAACTACGACTGGTCGGGAGCTGAATCCGGGGTGGCGCGCTCCGGGGGGCTCGATTCCGGAGGCCCCGACGGGCGGTCCAGCTGGGGACGTTGCGCCGGCAGCTTCTCGGTCTCGGCCTCGGCCCCCGACGGGCGGTCGGCCGTCGGGGCCTTGGGCGCGAACCCGCCGAAGAATCCACCGTCGGAGCCGTGCCGGTCGCCACGGCCCAGCGCGGCCTCGGCCGGCAGGCTGAACCAGCCGACCAGGATGCCGCCGATCAAGCAGATTAGCCCGGCCGCGGTGAAGGTGATCGGCAGGATCCGGGACCACAGTGCCACCCGGTCGCGCTCGTTGCGGGCCGCGTTGACCTGCGCTTCGATGGTCTCCTCGGAGCTGGTGACCGTGTAGTCGGCCAGCGCAATCTCGGGCTTGAGCGCATCCCGGGCGTAGTAGTGGTTGGCGTGCAACTTCGACTTCACGATGGTGCCTGAGACGGGGTCGACCCACATCGTGCGCTGCGCGGCGTAGTACCGCGTCATCGTGACGTCCTCGTCGGGGTCGGCGCCTTCGATGTTCCAGAGTCGGGCGGGCGCGGTGATCTCACCGTCTTCGTCGTGGCCGTACAGCGACGGGTAACGCACCGGCTCGGCCAGGCTGCCGTCGCCGTCGTAGCCGACGTTCTGGACGAACCGGTAGGTGGTCAGCCCGTTGACGTCGTCCTCACCCTCGTAATTGGCCTCGTAGGCCTTCTGCGCGATCGGGTCGAAGTACTGGTAGGACTGCTTCTTGGTGTCGAAGGGGAACCGGTAGGACAGTCCCTCGTGCGGCAGGGCGATGTTGGTGGGCGGGGTCTCGTCCTCAAAGTTCCGCGGCCGCTGGACCGAGCCGCCCGGGTGGGTGTCATCCGAAATCGCCTCGGCGGTCGTGCGGTTCAGCGTCACGGTGTCGACGATGGCCAGCAGCAGCCCGGTGTCCTTCTGCCGGTCCGCGCGGCGCAGCGACGAGCCGACCTGCAGGGTCACCACGTCTGCGTTGGCGGGCGATTCGACACCGATCTGCTGCTGGGACACCAGCGGCACGTCCTGGTCGACGACGGCGTGCTCACTGCCGAGGGACTCCGGGTCCAACGCGGCGCCGCTGCCGTTGCCGATCAGCGTGACATCGATGTCGAGGGGAATCTTGGCGATCTTGCCCACCGTGTAGGTGGACAGCAACAGTGCCGCGACCATCAGGGCGGCGCCGAGACCCATGACTGCGCATGCCGCGATACGCATCATGATTGCTCGGTTCACGTCGCCGCTTCCTCCTTTTGACCCCGTACCCAAATTTGTTTGACCCTAACAGCAGCAGACGCAACAGCTACTGTGTGTCCATCGATGCCTCGGTCGGAAAACAGATGAGTCAGCAGGTAGGTGGCGTACGCAGCTTCCTGCCCGCCGTCGAGGGTATGCGCGCCTGCGCGGCCATCGGGGTGGTGATCACGCATGTCGCGTTTCAGACCGGGCATTCGACGGGGATCAGCGGCCGGCTCTGGGGTCGTTTCGACATGGCCGTCGCGGTGTTCTTCGCGCTGAGCGGATTCTTGCTCTGGCGTGGCCACGCCGCGGCCGCGCGCGGACTGCGCCCCGCGCCGCCGACCGGGCATTACCTGCGGTCGCGGGTGGTGCGGATCATGCCGGCCTACCTGGTGTCGGTGGTGGTGATCCTCGCGCTGCTGCCCGACGCCGGGGGCGCCAGCCTGGTGGTGTGGCTGGCCAATCTCACGATGACGCAGATCTATGTGCCGCTGACCCTGACCCCGGGCCTGACCCAGATGTGGAGCCTGGCCGTGGAGGTCAGCTTCTACATCGCACTGCCATTGCTGGCGCTGGCGGCGCGGCGGCTACCGGTGCGCGCCCGGATACCGGCGATCGCGGGCGTGGCGCTGCTCAGCCTCGGCTGGGGATTCCTGCCCATCCACACGCCCTACGGGGTGAACCCGTTGAACTGGGCGCCGGCTTACGGCTGCTGGTTCGGGGCGGGCATGCTGCTGGCGGAGTGGGCGTACAGCCCGGTCGGCCGGGTGCACCGCCTGGCCCGTCGGCGGCTGCCGATGGCGCTGCTGACCGTGGTGGCGTTCGGAGTGGCGGCGTCGCCGCTGGCCGGACCGGAGGGGCTGACCTCGGCCACCGTCGGGCAGTTCATCGTGCGCACCGCGATGGGCGGCGTGCTGGCCTGGGCGCTGTTGGCACCGCTGGTACTGGACCGGCCGGACACACCGCACCGGTTCTTGGCCAGCGCGCCGATGGTGACGTTGGGCCGCTGGTCCTACGGGATCTTCATCTGGCACCTGGCGGCCCTCGACATGGTGTTCCCCGTGATCGGCCGATTCGCGTTCACCGGGGACATGGCGGTGGTGCTGGCGCTGACGATGGTGTTCACCGTCGCTATCGCCGCGGTCAGCTATGCCCTGGTCGAGCAGCCGTGCCGGGAGAAGCTACGCGGCTGGGAGACCCGGCGTCCGGCGGAGCGCCCCGATGTCGCTCAGGCGGCTTTGCCCGACGGGGTGTACTCGGCGGAGTCGCTGGTGAATTCGGGCGTGCCGTAAGCGGCCAGTCGCCGTTTGAGCAGCCGCAGCACGTAGGCGTTGGTAAGCCGGCGCAGGCCGGGGGTGCGCACCGCGCGTTGCACCACCAGCAGGCGGCCCGTCACGAACGGAGCCGTCAGGGCGATCCGCGCATAGTCGCCCGCACTGAGAGTGACGCTCATCTTCTTGGCCACGTCACGTTTCCCGCCGCAGAACGTCTTGACGAAAAAGGCCTTGCTGTAGCTCTTCTCGACCGCATCGGCGATGCGCTCACTGAGGGTCTGCTCCTGGCGCAGGTAGGCGGCCATCGTCGAGCGAACCAACTCTCCGCAGGTGGAGTCGTCGAAGTCGTCGCGCAACAGCGCAGCACGGGCGCTGAACACTCGGATGATCTCGTCGGGTGTGGTCGGCAGCAGCTCCTCGGGCAGGCCGAGCAGAACGCAGCGGTAACGGGTGAACTCGACCTGAGCGCGCTCGCTCGGCGTGAACTCCGTGCGCTTTTGGCGGCGGGCGTCCATCGCCAGCACGAAGAGGTTGATCATCCCGGCCGGCATCTGGTCGATCTGCGGAATCGGCAGGCCGTAGATGCCGATGTCCCACTTCGGGGATCGCTTGAGCGCGTTGAAGCGGACCATCGAGTGCATCAGCCGCACCATGGCCGCCGCCTCGAAACCCGGGCCGTGCCGGTCCAGCGCGCCGGGCAGCGTGGTGACGGCGAAGAAACTGGTGGTCTCGTTTACCCGCCCGGCGGCACGCTTGCCCGAGAGTGCGCCGGTCAGGGCCATCGGCAGGGCGGCGTAGGTGTTGAGGAAGGTCGCGATGAACGCACCGCGGACGACGAACGGCGCCAACAGCGCCATCGGGAGTCGGGAGTGCTCGGCGCCTTTTCGGACCAGGTCCATGTCCAGCCAGTCCGGGGTGGCCTCCATGTCGGCGATGAACGCCGCCAGCTCCGGCGGCGCGTCGGCCACGGCGTCGATACCGTGGCGACAGGCCTGCTTGAGCATGCCGATCAGGGTGCTGACGCTGTACTGGCCCATCAGTGCGGCGTAGGAGTCCGACACCACATCGCCCAGCCAGGTGGCCGTCGTGATCAATTCGACGGCGGCATCGTCGGCCAGCAACTTGGCCCGGTTGGCCGGATTGCCGGGCAGTGACGAGATGTCGTCGGGGGAGTTCGCCGTGCGGTAGGGCTGTACGTCGAAGTCCAGGTCGCCGTAGAGCTCCGGCAACAGCTCGGCCTGACGGCGCACGCGCTGGTGCAGGTCGGGGTAGTGCGTGGGCATTCAAGGACCTCCGAATTAACTAACAAGCTGTGAGTTGCAGCCAACAGAACCGGTGCCGGCGTTGTCAAGCGGGTGCGGCTACACGGGCTTCTCGGCCGGGGTGTAGTCGGCGGCATCGCTGGTGAATTCGGGTACCCCGTAGGTCTTCAACCGGTATTTCAGCAGCCGGATGATGTAGTCATCGACGAACGGCTGCAGCAGGGAGGAACGATTGGCTTTCTGCACGATCAGCAGTCGGCCGACGATAAACGGTGCGGTCAGCCCGATCCGGATGACGTCGGCCACCCCGATCGGCACGCCCATCGATTTCGCGACGGCACGGTCGCCACTGCAGAACGCCTTGATGAAAGCCGCCTTGCTGTAGCTGCGCTCCACCGTATCGGCGATGCGTTCGCGCAGGCTCTCGTTCGGGCGTAGGTAGGCGGCCATTGTGGAGCGGATCATCTCGCCGCAGGTGGCGTCGTCGAAGTCGTCGCGCAGTAGTGCCGCACGCGCGTGGAAGACGCGGACGATCTCCGCCGGTGTGCGGGGCAGCAGCTCGTCGGGCAGCCCCAGCAGGAAGTTGCGGTAGTGCGTGAACTCGACGACCGCGCGTTCGCGGGCACTGAACTCGGTGCGGCCCTGGCGCTGTGCGGCCAGCGACAGCAGGTAGAGGTTGATCATGCCGGCGGGCATCTGGTCGACTTGGGGGATCGGCAGCCCGTAGACGTCGACGTCCCATTTCGGGGACCGTTTCAGGGCGTTGTAGCGCACCATCGAGTGCATCAGCCGCACCATGGCCGCCGCCTCGAAGCCGGGCCCATGCCGCTCCAGGGCGCCGGGCAGGGTGGTGATCGCGAAGAAGCTGGTGGTCTCGTTGACGCGTCGGGCGGCCCGTTTGCCCGACAGTGCCCCGGTGAGCGCCATCGGCAGCGCCGCGTAGGTGTTGACGAACGTCGCGATAAACGCGCCCCGGGTGATGAACGGCGACACCAACGCCGCCGGGATGCGGGACTCGCGGGCACCGCGGCGCACCACGTCCATGTCCAGCCAGTCCGGTGCGTCTTCCATCGCGGCGATGAATGCGTGCAGTTCCGGTGGCGCGTCGGGGACGGCCTCGATTCCCTTGCGGCAGGCCAGCTTCAACATGCCGATCAGGTCGGTGACGCTGTATTCCGACATCAGGGTGGCGTAGGCGTCGGCCACCGCATCGCCGAGCCAGGTCGCCGCGCAGATCAGCTCGACCGCGGGCTCGTCGGCCAGATAGGGGTCGCGCTCGGCCACCCAGGCCGGCAGCGACGACACGTCGTCGGGTGAGGTTGCCGTCCGGTAGGGCTGGACGTCGAAGTTCAGCCCGCCGTAGAGAGCCGGCAGGATCTCGGCCTGGCGGCGAACGCGCTCGGCAAGCTCGGGGTAGTGCGTGGTCATCGACGGCCTCCGCATAACTCACAGGTTGTTAGTTACAGCTAACAGAGCGTTAATTATGCTGTCAAGTGTGATCGGGGGCAGTCGGCAGCGGATGACGGGCGAGGCACGACGCGAGCAGATCCTCGACGTCGCCCACGCGATCGTCGACGCGGAGGGCTTCCACGCCGCCACGCCGAACCGGGTCGCGCTCGGCGCCGGAGTCAATCGGTCACTGATCTATCAGCAGTTCGGAAGTCCCGCAGGTCTTTTCGTCGCACTCATCGATCGTGAAGCGGCCCGTGCCGCGGCCCAGTTCACCGCCGCGATCACCGGCACCGAGAACCCCGGCGCCGACGGCTTCCTGGCGCGGGTCTTCGACGGGGTGCTGCGCGCCACCGACGGCCACGCCGCCACCTGGCGACTGTTCCTGTTTCCGCCTCAGGGTGCGCCACCGGAGCTGCATGAGCGGCTGGCCGGCGCCGAGGCCGCCGTCCGGGCCTTCCTCACCCGTGAACTGCTGCGCAGCCTGCCCGATCTGCCGGATCCCGACTACACCGCGCGCGTCGTTGCCGCCATCGGCCGCGAATTGCTGCAACTGCGACTCAGCGATCCCGATCAGGCCACCCCCGAGCGGCTGCGCGCGATTCTCGATTCGCTGGAGCTCAATGTCGGCAGCCGGTCTCGACGAACGTAGGGCCTCAGTAGCCGCCGGAGTGCTCGAAGATCTTGCGCGGGTTGTCGACCAGCATGGTGCGTAGCTGCTCCTCGGTGACGCCGCGCTGTCGTAGCGCCGGAATCACGTCGTTGTGGATGTGCAGGTAGTGCCAGTTCGGTGCGGCCACCGAGCTCAGGTCGCCGGGCAGTGCATCGAAATAGCAGTTGGCATCGTGGGAGAGCACCATCTTGTCGGCGTGGCCGCGCTCGCACATGGCTGCCACCGTGTTCACCCGCTCCTCGAACGGCAGGATCAGGTCGATCCCGAAGCGGTCCATGCCCAGATACGATCCCGCCGCGATCAGCTCTTCCAGATAGCCCAGGTCGGTGCTGTCTCCGGAGTGCCCGATCACCACCCGGGACAGGTCGACGCCTTCTTCCTCGAAGATGCGCTGCTGTTCCAGGCCGCGGCGGGTGCCGGCGTGGGTGTGGGTGGAGATGGGTGCGCCGGTCCGGCGATGGGCGTTGGCCACCGCGCGGAGCACCCGCTCGACGCCGGGAGTCACGCCGGGTTCGTCGGTGGCACACTTGAGGATTCCCGCCTTGATCCCGGTGTCGGCGATGCCGGACTCGATGTCGCGGACGAACATGTCGGCCATGATCTCGGGGCCGTCCAGCATGGTGCCGGGCCCGCGATAGTGGTAGAAGAACGGCACGTCGTTATAGGTGTAGATGCCGGTGGCCACCACGATGTTCAGGTCGGTACCGGCGGCGACCCGGGCGATCCGCGGGATGTAGCGGCCCAGTCCGATCACCGTGAGGTCGACGATGGTGTCGACTCCGGCGGCCTTCAGCGCGTCCAGCCGGGTGATGGCGTCGGCTATTCGGGCGTCCTCGTCGCCCCAGGCTTCCGGATAGTTCTGGGCGATCTCGGTGGTCATGATGAACACGTGCTCGTGCATCAGGGTGACGCCGAGGTTCGCGGTGTCGATGGGCCCGCGCGCGGTGTGGCAGTGCGACATGGCTCGATCGTATGGAGATCGACGCGGCGGTCGGTTGCCTTCGCCGAGAATGCCTACGGGTGCTCGAGCAGATTGTCGCGGATTCGCGCGTAGGAGTGGGTGAACAGTTCCACCTCGCGCGGACTGAGCGAGTCGAACAGGCCGGCCCGCACCGCTTGCACGTGACCGGGTGCGGCGGCTCGCAGCTTGTCCATGCCTGACTCGGTGAGCTCGGCGTATTGGCCGCGTTTGTCTTCCTCGCACTTGACCTGGTGGACCCAGCCGGCGTCGGTCAGCCGTTTGACCGCTCGGGTCACTCCGCTGCGAGTCGTCACGGTGATGTCGGCCAACTCGTTCATCCGCAGCCGGCGTTCCGGCGCCTCGGACAGCAGCGCCAGGATCTCGAAGTCGGACAGGGTCAGTCCCGCATCGGCGGCCAGTTGTCGGTCCAGGCTGCGTAGCAGCAGCCGGGTGCTGTCGAGGTAGCCCCGCCACATCTGCTGTTCCTCCTCGTTGAGCCACCGTGTCTCCATGACGCCGAATATAGTTGACATGAGCACAATCGTCCAGGTGGCGTGGCGCGTTAAGCGGCCAGAAAATGCGGAAATGGACCGTCAACTAGTTGCGTTAGCAACTATCAGTTAGAGTGCTGACAACGAACCAAGGAGGGCCCGCAGTGACGACCACCGGTATGCAGTTCGGCATCTTCACCGTCGGCGATGTGACCGTCGACCCGACCACCGGCCGCGCGCCGACTGAGGCCGAGCGCATCAAGGCGACCGTGGCGATCGCCAAGAAGGCCGAGGAAGTGGGCCTGGACGTCTTCGCCACCGGTGAGCATCACAACCCGCCGTTCGTGCCGTCGTCGCCGACCACCCTGCTGGGCTACATCGCGGCGCAGACGCAGCGGATCCAGCTGACCACCGCCACCACGCTGATCACCACGAACGACCCGGTGAAGATCGCCGAGGACTACAGCGTGCTGCAGCACCTCGCCGACGGCCGGGTGGACCTGATGCTGGGGCGGGGCAACACCGGACCGGTGTACCCCTGGTTCGGCAAGGACATCCGGACCGCGCTGCCGCTGACGGTGGAGAACTATCAGTTGCTGCGCCGGTTGTGGCGTGAGGAGGTCGTCGACTTCAGCGGTGAATACCGCACCCCGCTGCACGGATTCACCCTGGCACCGCGTCCGCTGGACGGGGTTCCGCCGTTCGTCTGGCACGGGTCCATCCGCACGCCCGAGATCGCCGAGCTGGCCGCGCACTTCGGCGACGGCTTCTTCGCCAACCACATCTTCTGGCCGGCGTCGCATACCAAGCGGATGGTGCAGCTGTACCGCCAGCGCTTCGAGCACTACGGCCATGGTGGTGCCGACCAGGCGATCGTGGGCCTGGGCGGTCAGGTGTTCCTGCGGCCCAACAGTCAGGACGCGGTCAACGAGTTCCGGCCTTACTTCGACAATGCCCCGGTCTATGGGCACGGTCCGAGCCTGGAGGAGTTCAGTGATCAGACCCCGCTGACGGTCGGCTCGCCGCAGCAGGTGATCGACAAGACCCTGAGCTTCCGGGACTACGTCGGCGACTACCAGCGCCAGCTGTTCTTGGTCGACCACGCGGGTCTGCCGTTGAAGACGGTGCTCGAACAGCTCGATCTGCTGGGCGAGCACGTCGTCCCGGTGCTGCGCAAGGAGTTCGCCATCGGACGGCCCGCGCACGTTCCCGGTGCGCCGACGCACCAGTCGCTGGTCGAGGCTGCGCGGCAACCCGAGATTCAGGAGGCGTCATGAAGTTGATCGTGATCAGTGGCGGCCTGCGTGAGCCGTCGTCCACCCGACTGCTGGCCGACCGGCTCGGCGCGGCGGTCCGCGCCGAGCTCGGGCAGGTCGACATCGAGGTCATCGAGCTGCGCCATCTGGCCCGAGCGATCACCGACGCGATGTTGACCGGGTTCGCCTCACCGGAGCTGGAGGAGGTGTTCGGCGCGGTTGCGGGCAGTGACGGAGTGGTCGCGGTGACGCCGACGTTCAACGCGACGTTCAGTGGGTTGTTCAAGTCGTTCTTCGACGTGCTGCCCGAGCAGACGCTGGAGGGGATGCCGGTGCTGATCGCGGCGACCGGCGGTACGCAGCGCCACTCGCTGGTGCTGGACCACGCCCTGCGTCCGATGTTCTGCTATCTGCATGCGCTGGTATCGCCCACCGGGGTGTTCGCCGCCACCGCGGACTTCGGCGCGGACGGGTCCGGCTCGGGCCTGCCCGAACGGATCGCCAAGGCGGCCAGGGATTTCGCTCGGCTGTTGCGGGCGAGCGGCTCACGGCCGCACCGAGACCAGTTCAACGACGAGCTGACCGAGATACAGGGCCTGCTGACCGGCACGCACTGACACGACACAACAACCAAAGGAGAGATGGCAATGACGAAGTTGGCGGTTATCTACTACTCGGCCACCGGGCACGGCACCAAGATGGCCGAGCGGGTGGCCCGGGCGGGCGAGGCGGCTGGCGCCGAGGTCCGCGTGCGGCACATCGAGGAGACACGCGACCCGGAGACCTTTGCCCACAACCCGGCGTGGTCCGCCAACTACGCGGCGACCAAGGATCTGCCCGCGGCCACCGGGGACGACATCGTCTGGGCGGACGCCGTCATCTTCGGCTCGCCCACCCGCTTCGGTTCCCCCTCCGCGCAGTTCCGTAACTTTCTGGACGGGCTGGGTGGGCTGTGGGCCAAGGGCGAACTCGCCGACAAGGTCTATGCCGGCTTCACCTCGAGTCAGACCGCCCACGGCGGGCAGGAAGCCACGCTGCTGAACCTCTACGTGTCCCTGATGCATTTCGGCGGCATCCTGGTCCCGCCGGGCTACACCGACCCGATCAAGTTCGCCGACGGCAACCCGTACGGCGTCGGGCACATCACCGGACCGAACAACCAGAACGAGCTGGACGAGCCCACCCTGGCCGCCCTCGACCACCTGGCCACGCGGGTGGTGGGCGTCGCCGGCAAGATCGCGGCGGGCTGACGGCCGGCGTCAGGCCACCCAGACCGTCTTGAGGTTGCAGAACTCCCGGATGCCATGGCCCGAGAGTTCCCGGCCGTACCCGGATCGCTTGATCCCGCCGAACGGCAGCTCCGGGTAGGACACCGTCATCCCGTTGATAAAGACCTGGCCGGCCTCGATCTCGTCGGCAAACCGGCTGATCTCCGCCTCGTCGCGGGTCCAGGCATTGGATCCCAGCCCGAACGGGCTGGCGTTGGCGATCTCGATGGCCTCGTCGATGTCGGCGGCGCGGTACACCGATGCCACCGGGCCGAACACCTCTTCGGTGAAGATCGCCATGTCACGGCTGATGTCGGTGATCACGGTGGGCGGATAGAACCAGCCCGGGCGGTTGAGTCGCTTGCCGCCGCAACGGATTACCGCGCCGGCGGCGGCAGCGGCATCGACCTGCTGCGCGACCTCGTCACGGCCCGATTCGGTGGCCAGCGGTCCGACATCGGTATCCGGGTCGGTCGGGTCGCCGACCCGCAGTGCCGACATCTGACTGACGAACTGGGCGACGAAGTCGTCGTAGATGTCGGTGTGGACGATGAATCGCTTTGCCGCGATGCATGATTGGCCGTTGTTCTGCACCCGCGCGGTGACCGCGGTACGCACCGCGGACTCCAGGTCGGCCGAGGGCATGACAACGAACGGGTCACTGCCGCCCAATTCCAGCACGGTGTGTTTGACCTCGTCGCCGGCGATAGCGGCGACCGACCTCCCGGCGGGTTCGCTGCCGGTCAGGGTGGCCGCCACCACCCGCGGGTCGCGCAGCACCCGCTCGACAGCGCCCGAGGAGATCAGCAGGGTCTGGAAGCAGCCCTCGGGGAAACCGGCACGGGCCAGCAGGTCGGCGAGGTACAGCGCGGTCTGCGGCACGTTCGAGGCGTGTTTGAGCAGGCCCACATTGCCGGCCATCAGGGCCGGGGCGGCAAATCGCACCGCCTGCCACAGCGGAAAGTTCCACGGCATCACCGCCAGCACCACCCCGAGCGGCTGATAGCGTGCGAACGCCTTGGACGCGTTGACCTTCGACGCGTCGGCGACCTCGTCGGCCAGCAACTCCGCGCTGTGGTCGGCGTAGTAGCGGAACCCCTTGACGCACTTGAGTGCTTCGGCCTTGGCCGAAGTCAAGGTCTTGCCCATCTCCAGGGTCATCATCGCGGCGACCTCGTCGGCTTCGCCCTCCAGCAGATCAGCGGCGGCGTGCATCCATCTGGCGCGTTGAGCGAAATCGGTGCGACGGTATTCGACGAAGCGATTCGCCGCGCGGGTGATCGCGGCATCGACTTCCGCGTCGCTGGCGGCGGTGAACGTCTTGACCGTTTCGCCGGTCGCCGGGTTGGTCGTGGCTATCGGTGTTGCGGGCACGCGGGCCTCCTTTGGAGCGCTGCGGTGTGAGAGTGCATGTCCAGCCTGCCACCATCGAACCGCGTAGGCTCGCCACGAGCCAGCGTCAGTACATCGATACGGGAGTTGCCCGATGCGTTTCAACCCACCGCCCACCTGGCCGCCTGCGCCGCCCGGCTGGGCACCGGACGCCAATTGGGCGCCTGATCCGACGTGGCCGCCGCTGCCTCCGGGCTGGCCGCTGTGGGTGGAGGACGACGCTGCCGGTGTGGCCCCCGGGGGCTACCCGCCCTATGGTGCGCCGTGGCCCGTGCCGGCGCCTGAGCCCAGGTCACGCAAGGTGTTGTGGCTGTCGCTGGCGGCGGCTGCAGTGGTGGTTGTGGTGGTCGCCGGTCTGGTTCTGAGCCTGGGCGGCCGACTCACGGCGGAGGACAAGCCGTCTGGCAAGCCGGACATCAAGGACCTCACGTCGGAGATGCTCGTGGAGCGGTCCTCCTTCCCGGACCCGTCCGGCGGGAAGTGGATCAGCGGGGTGAACAGCGCCGGCGACGCGCCCTCGGATATGCCGAATCTGACGGTCGACCCGCCCGAATGCGCCGACTTCTACTCCAGCCCCTCCTCGGCCACCCAGACGGCGACGGCGACGCTGGCGAAGCTGCAGCCCGGCGGCCTGCACACGATGCGGGTGCGACTGGCCCTGACGCCGGATCACCCGAACCTCAAGCGGTACGTGGAGAAGTGCCAGACGTTCAAGCAGACCTTCGAGCAGGGTGGGCGTTCGGTGACCACCGACATCCAGATGAATCCGCTGGACGCCGATGGGGTGCCACCGTGGGCGGTCGCGACCGTCATCACGAGCGCGAGCAAGGCCGCCATCCGGTTGCCGATCTCGATCACCGCCTCCACCATCTCCGGTTACTACCGCGGGGTGCTCGTGGTTGCGACCAGCAACGACATCGGTTTGCGTATGGAGAGCGACGGATCCGAGGACTCCTCGCACGCCGATGATCTGGTGAAGCTGTTCAACACGCAGATCGAGAAGCTCGAAGCCGCGCAGTAGTCCCGGGCGCCGCAGGGGACTCACCGGCCTCGTGATGGAACCACGTAGTGCTGTTCGGATCGGCTAGCGCATGCGCTATCGCCTGCCGGTTGTTTCGTCGGTGATAGCGCCGTCGATATCCGATTCGAACAACACACAATGGCGGGCCGACGGTACGCGCGGTGCGGATGTGGCGCGCGGTTTAGGGGCGCTGGTCTGCTTCGCCCGACTCCGTCGGCCTCGCAACCACCGCTGTGGCCGCGAGGACCGCCACCGAGACCAGGGCCGCCAATTGCACTCCCGCGGAATGGCCGGCATAGCCGTCCACCGACCGCCAGGGATGCCGGCACAGCATCGCACCCGCCGTGATCAGTCCGCCGGCGCTCAACCCGAGCCGGGCCACATCAAAGGCGCGCTGCCGATGCCGCAACGCGATCAGCAGCACCATCGCGGCCCCGAACACCGCCGCGCCGGTGATCCCGGCGATCAAGAATCCGACCGTCAGCGCACCGGTCGCCGCCACGCGGCGGCTCGGCCCCCAGGGCTGCACCGGCGGCCCGGGATCGCGGGTCCGCCGCGCCGGCCACCAGGCCAGCAACGCCAGCAGCGGTAGCAGAGCCAGTCCGCCGGCCATCCCGAGTCGGTACATCCGATTGGGCCCGAATGTCAGGGTGATCGCGCCGTCGGTGCCCCCGGGCAGCACAAAGCCCTGCTGCCATCCATTGACCGCCACCGGAGCCAAGCGGGCGCCGTCCGACGTGCGGGCCACCCACCCGCCGTTGATGCTCTCCGGAACGACCAGCACTCGAGCGGTCGCCGCGGCAGGCACCGTCACCTCACGCCGGTCCGAGCCCCACGTGCCGAGGACCGCGGGTGTCGTCGCGGACGCTCCGGTGGCTGCTGACGGTCCGGACAGCGTCGCGCCATCGACGACGAAAGCCGGACCCGGGCTGATCATCAATTCCTGCGCGCCGGGCGGCAACGCGATCGGACGCTGGTCGCACGCCTGCGCCGCCACCGGCTTGTCGTCGAGCAGCGCGCCGACCGTGGTGCTGATCGAGGTGTGCACGAACCGGCCGGCGATCGCGATGATCGGGCCGTGGTCGCAGTCGACGTGGACCGGACGCGAGCGGTTGCGGGCGGGATCGGCGGGAGCAACCGGGCGTCCGTCGGCGCCGAGCACACTGACCTCGGCCAGCCCCGGCGGCTTGAGCTGGTCGAAGCCGATCGCGGTGCGGTCGATCACGTCCTCCCAACCCAGCAGGCTGATCGTGACGGTGTCGGTGACCCGCGGCAGCAAGCGCACCCGCTCATCGTCGGATTCCGCCAGGTCCCGGACTTGGGGACCGGAGCCCAGGTCGATGGCCACCAGCGTGGGATGCGCCGGCAGCGGGGACTGACTGGGAGTGAACCGCACTCCGGTCACCTTGACCGGTCGCGGCAGGGTGATGGTCAGGGTCGGCGGTGATCGGTGCGCGACCACTCGCTGCGACGCGGTCCATGCCGTGCCCGGGTCACCGTCGGCGGCGGCATACGCCGACCCGAGCACGTCGAGCACGTCGGCGTCACCGCGGGCCCGCAGGGCGCCCGGCTCGGCGATCAGGTCGACCAGGTTCGGGCCCTGACGCGGCCGCACCCAAACGGTCGGGGTCACCGACATGGGCCGCGGCACGTTCAGGGTGCGGCTGAAGCTGGCGGGCTCCTCGGGCTCCAACATCATCGACGCCGCGCAGCGCACCGCGCCGTCGGCCGTTGCGCAACCGGTCCGGCCCGGCAAGCCCGCCCCCAAGTCCCACTGCGCCACCTGGGCGCCCGCCGGCGGCGCGGGCACCAGCGCCGTGTGGCGCAGGTCGACCGGATGCGCGAAGCCCGAGGCGTCGTACTGGGTGATCGCCAAATCGGTGATGCCGAACTGGACGCCCGGGGAGCCGTCGTCGGTGCCCGATGCGGTGATCCGCACCCAAGGTGTTTCGCCGTAGGGCAGCGCTGCGATCAGGGGCTCGCCGGCGCGGTCGAACCGCAGCGTGGTGGTGCCGTTGACCGTGGAGATCTGGATCCGGCGCACCTGCGCGCCGACGGCCGTGGCGCTGGGCGTCAAGGTGATGGTGCCGTTGGTCAGCGGGTGATCGAAGTCCACCTGCAGCCATTGCCCGACCGCCGACTGCAGGGCGTTGGACACCCAGGCGGTGCCCGAGTCGCTGTCGATGGCGGCCGCCGGTGAGGTCGACGGCGCGACGTCGGGCAGCGTGGTGGCGTCCGAAGACGAGCTGGAGGCGGTGAGCCGGCCTCCGAGCCAGCCGCCGAACACCGTGCTGGCGCCGGGCGTCGGATAGTCCGGCACCCGGCTCAGCGTGTGCCGGGCGTCGCCGGCCGCCCGGATCGTCGACGAGTGGTCATCGACCCGGCCGTAGTCGGTCTCGCGGGCCAGGGGTGTGTCGGTGACGGTGACTACCGGTGTGCCCAAGTCCGCGCGCCGCGCGTCAGCGGTCATCAGCACCGGACCCAACACCGGCTCACCGCGCAACCGTCGGTGTTCGTCGAGCCGCAGCAACACCTCGGGGCCCCCGTCGACCCGCGGCATCGCGTCAAGGTCAGCCAGGTACGGCGCGCCCGGGTTTGCGACGGCCCCCGGGTCACCGACCCGGTAGATCTCGATCGCCGGATAGGCCGGCCGCAGACCGCTGTCGGAGACGAATCCCGGGACCGTGCCCGACCCGACCGGATCGCCGAACTGGGCCACCCGCTGCAACCCCGGGGAGCCGTCGACAGCGCGATGCACCAGCAATGGCCGGGCCGACCGCGACGTGTCGGGGTCCAGATCGTTGCGCACCACCAGATAGGAGATGCCTTGTCTGATCAGGGTGTCGGCCAGCCCGGCCGACGGGCGGCCGGCGGCGAACAGGCGCTGCACCGAGTCGAGTGCCCGGATGGTCTGCGGCGGGGTCAGCGGGATCGAGTCGCGCACTCCCCACGGTCCGACGTCGAGGACCTGTAGGGGTTCGTCGTGGCTGGTTCCCCAGGTCTGGGTGGCGAACGGCGCACCCGGCGCCACCAGCACCCGGCCCGGCGTGGGGCCGCCACCGTTGTGTTCGGCGAGCCAGGTGGCGGCGTCGCGCCAGTACTGCGGCAGCGCGCTGAATGTCCCCGACGGCGCGAGCCGGCCGGTCCAGGCCAGAGACGTGGAGACCATCAGCGCCGTCAGGACCACCAGCCCGACCGCGGCCGACTTGTGGTGCTCGGGGTGGACGAACGCGCGCCGCCACACCAGCGCCGGCGCGCTGCCCGGCAGCGGGATGCGGCCCAGCAGATGGGTGAGCCCCAGGACCAGCGGGATCCGAATCACCGACTCGAGCTTGTGCAGATTGCGCAGCGGCGCTCCGGCTCCGTCCAGGAAGGCCTGCACCGAGTGGGCCAGCGGCGAGCCCAGCCCACCGGCATAGCCGATGGCCAGCAGCGTCACCCCGATCAGCAGCATGGTGACCAGCCGTCCGGCGCCGGGCGTCCGCCGAGCCAGCAGGCCGGTCAGTCCGGCCAGACCTGCGGCCGCGACCAGGCAGGTGCCCAGGATCAACACCGGGCGAGTGACCAGTGGCGCCCCGGCGGTGGCATTCGGCGCGACGAACGGGGTCCAGCTGTGGGTGCCGCGCAGCATCTCGGTCAGCGACGTCCAGCGGGTGGTGACGCCGGCCGATTCGATGAAGTCCAGGAACGGCGGGCTGACCCGGCCGAGCAGCAGCAGGGCCACCACCCACCAGGTCACCGCCAGTGCCAGCGCCAGCAGCCACCAGCCGGTGAACCGCCACCAGCGCCGGTTCGGGCGATGACACAGCCACCAGATCATCGCCGGCAGGCACCCCGCCAGCGTCGCGACCGCGTTCACGGCGCCCATCAAGGCCACCGCGACCCCAGCCTGGCCGGCCAGCACCCGAGCGGGCCGTTCCGGGGCGTCCTGGTTCGGATCACGCGGCGCGCCGAGCGCCCGGATGACCGGCAGCAGCACCCAGGGGGCCAGCATCATCGGCAGCGTCTCCGACGAGATCGACCCCAGGGTGGTGAGCACTCGCGGCGACAGGGCGAACGCGGCGGCGCCGATCACCCGCGCCGTGGGCGTCCCGATCCGCAACGTCTCGGCGACTCGCAGCAGGCCCCAGAACCCCACCGTGAGCAGCACCGCCCACCAGAGCCGCTGAACGATCCAGCCGGGGAGCCCCAGCAGGTCACCGGCCAGGAAGAAGGTGCCGTGCGGGAACAGGTAACCGTACGCCTGGTTCTGCACCTGACCGAACGGCAGTTCGCTGCTCCACAGATTGGCGGCACGAGCCAGGAAGCGCAGCGGAGCGATGGTCAGATCGAGCTTGGTGTCCGGAGAGATCCGGCCGGGAGCCTGCAGCAGGCTGAAAGTCAGAGAGACGGCGCCTACCAGCCACAACCAGCGCCGGGACAACGGTGTCACAGCCTGCGGCCTTTCCGGCGGACGCTCGGGCGTTGCCGGCGTCCGCAGGTCAGCCGCGGTTGCCGTATTCCACCCTGTTCAGCACCGAGGACTGCGGGTCGCCTCCGGCGATCTGCGGCTTGGTGTCTTGTTGCACCATCAGCGTGACCCCGAAGACGGCCGCCGCACCCAGCAACACCCCCACGACGATGCTTATTGCGGCCGGCACCACGAACCGAGGCATGGTCAGGCTCCTTCTGCACTCTCGTGACGTAGATCAGGGGCCGTCAATATCAGCCCCCGCTGGCCCCTGACCGCCAACGTAGCATGTGGGCCTTGCGCGCCCGGCTGTTCCGGCCGTGACAGCATGGTGCGATGCCTGGATCACTGACTCGACAACTGCCCGGTCTGCTACTCGCCGCCGCGCTGCTGCCAGCCCTCGTGACCTCGTGCTCCCACCGTGACGACGCGCCCTTGTCCGAGGCGTCCTCATCGACGCCGTCGGACACCGCGACGGCTGCGCCGCCGGTGGATCCGGTGTGTGAGCAGGTGTCGGCCCTGTCGGTCCGCGACAAGCTGGCACAGCTGGTGATGGTGGGGGTCCGCGATGCGGCCGACGCCCGCGCAGTGGTCACCGACCACCACGTCGGCGGCATCTTCATCGGCAGCTGGACCGAGCTGTCTATGCTCACCGACGGCTCATTGAAGGAGATCAAGGAAAGCCAGGCCCCCACCGGTCCGCTGCCGCTGGCGGTCAGCGTGGACGAGGAGGGCGGCCGGGTGTCTCGGCTGTCGTCGCTGATCGGGAAGTCACCGTCGGCGAAGGAGCTGGCGCAGACCAGCAGCGCCGCGCAGGTACGTGAGCTGGCCGCCGAACGGGGCCGCAAGATGGCGGAGCTGGGCATCACCGTCGACTTCGCGCCCGTCGTGGACGTGGTGGACTCCGACACCGACGACGACACCGTGATCGGTGACCGTTCGTTCGGCTCGGACCCCGCCAAGGTCACCGAGTACGCCGGCGCTTACGCGCAGGGTCTGCGGGACGCCGGGCTGCTGCCCGTGCTCAAGCACTTCCCCGGCCACGGTCACGGGTCCGGTGACTCCCACACCGCTGGCGCGGTCGTCACGCCGCCCCTGGCGCAGCTGCAGGACAACGACCTGGTGCCCTACCGCACGCTGGTCACCCAGGCACCGGTGGCAGTGATGATGGGCCACCTGGAGGTACCCGGACTCACCGAAGACCCCGCCAGCCTGAGCCCGGCGGCGGTCAATCTGCTGCGCACCGGCACCGACTACCGCGGGCCGGCATTCGACGGTCCGGTGTTCAGCGACGACCTGTCGTCGATGGCGGCAATCACCGAGCACTACGGGGTCGCCGAAGCGGTGCTGCGCAGCCTGCAGGCAGGAGTCGACATTGCACTGTGGGTCACCACCGACGAGGTGCCGGCGGTGCTGGACAGGCTGGAGCAGGCGGTGTCGGCCGGTGAGCTGAAGCAGGAGGCCGTCGAGGCCTCGCTGGCTCGGGTGGCTGCGGTCAAGAAGCCCGGTACGCACTGCCACGGGTAATTCCGGCGGCGCGGGCAAGCACACAAGTTACTCTTCGGTAAGATCGTGCCGAGGGGGAGCGCGGAAGGACCTCGAGGCGATGGCAGCTGGTAGCAAACGGTTACCGCGGGCCGTGCGCGAACAGCAGATGCTCGACGCCGCGGTGCAGATGTTCTCGATCAACGGTTACCACGAGACGTCGATGGATTCGATCGCCGCGGCCGCGCAGATCTCCAAGCCGATGCTCTATCTGTACTACGGCTCCAAGGAAGAATTGTTCGGGGCATGCCTGGACCGCGAACTGCGCCGCTTCGTCGAGACGGTGCGCACCGGAATCGACTTTCAGCAGCCCCCGAAAGACATGTTGCGCAATACCATTCGGGCATTCTTGCGCTACATCGACGCCAACCGGGCGTCGTGGATCGTGATGTACACCCAGGCCACCAGTTCGCAGGCGTTCGCCCATACCGTGCGCGAAGGCCGCGAGCGAATCATCGAGTTGGTCGGCCGACTGCTGCGGGCCGGCACGCGTAAACCCGAACCGGGCGTCGACTTCGACTTGATGGCGGTCGCGCTGGTGGGCGCCGGCGAGGCGATCGCCAGCCGGGTCAGCACCGGTGACACCGGCGTCGACGAAGCCGGCGAGCTGATGATCGACCTGTTCTGGCGCGGCCTCAAAGAAGCCCCCGGCGGCCGCGACGGCGCCGACACCGTCGCGGCCGGGTAGCCCGGCGCGGCCTCAGGCCGTGAAGAGGCTCTGGAGGTCGGCGGTGATGTCCCGGATCGCGCCGTTGAGTGCGAGGAATTCGAAACCGGCGCCCAGCGTGCCCAACCCGATGATGCCGGCGATCGGCAGACCGACGGCGTTGAGGATGTCTCCTTCGGCGAGTTCCTGGGCGAACACGTCGAACGCGTACGCCGGTGCGGTGGTGAGTAGCGCGTTGAGGATGTCGGCGGTCGGAAGCAGCGCGGCGTACGCCGTCGAGGCGATACTGCTGAATGTGTTGACGATTTCGGTCAGGCTGGGCAGCGCGAACGAGGTGAGGTCGCCCGCCGAGCCGCCGAGGAAATCGGCTGCACTGGGGAAGGTCAGATTCGACAGATCGTCGACGAAGTTGGTCCAGCCCTCCTGCGCCCCGTTGGCCAGAGCCGTCAGAACCTCACCCCAGTCGAGGTCTGTCGGGAACAACTCGAACGTGGAGGCGACATCGGCCGGGCCGGAGGACCAGCCATCGGTGATGCTGCCGTAGCCAAGGTTCACCAGGACGCGCATGGCCGGTTCCAGTAGGTCGTAGAGCGGCATGCCGAGGACCGGGATCGACTGCAGCGGCATCAACAGCGGGAGGATCTCGCTGGGAATCATGAAGTACTGGGTGTTTCCGTCGTAGCCCTCGCTCATCGGCAGTTCGATGGCCGTCCCCAGCTGCTCGGCGGTCAGGTTCGGGTAGATCGTGTGCTCGTAGATGATGCCCAGGACAGCGTTGAGGTCGGCGAGGAAATTGATCGGGTATTTCGGGAAGTCGGCGTAGCCGTCGTATTCCAGGGTGTAGACGCTGGTAGCCCACGGGGCGTCCTCCGGGATTGCACCGTTGAACGTGATGCCCAGGCTCGGGATGGTCGGGTAGCTGCCGTCGTCTAAGACGTTGAAACGTTCGAACAAGCCGCCGTTGGGATTGTTAGGGGCACCGAGCAGCACGAAGGACAGCTGGTCGGCGGTCGGCTGTTGGTCGGCGGGCAGCGCCAACAGGTCGCGCATCACGACGGTGGAAATGGTGCTGCTCTGCGAGTAGCCCAGTATGACGAGCTTGTTCCCTTCCGCGATCTGTTTGTTGATCGTGTCGTGCAGGATGGTCACGCCCTGGGCGAGCGACGGATCCAGTTCCAGGCTCTTGACGCCACTGTTGGGGTAGAGGCCTTCCGGTGTGACCAGGCCGTTCACCGCATCCACCGGGTAGCGGGGCTGGCCGTCGAAGAACGGCGTGGTGGGGTCGATGTAGCGGGCAAAGAGCGCGTCCATGTAGCTCTGCGGCGGGATCGGCAGGCCGCTGCCGCCCATGATCCACGCCTCGGTGTCCAACAGCTTCACTTGGGCCGCAACCGCTTTGGCCCCGGCCGTGACTGCGGGGTTCAGGGCGGGAATCGCACCCATGGCGACGGCGGAGGTGATGGCCAGCGGTACGGCGAGCGCATGGAGCGGCCGGCTGGTGTTGTCGAGACGAAACGCGAAGGTCATCGGAGTGTCCTTACAATTGCCTCATGGCAAGGTCTTCAGGCCTGAACAGCGGAAATGACGACCGAGCCCTAGTTGACTGTTCATCTGATCAGTCAGATTAGCTGTGACAGAGATGTCAACGCAATAGGGGAATCCCAATGAAAATTGGTACGCGGGCCGAGCAGCGTGCCGCGACGCGTCAGGCACTGGTGGGCGCCGCGGTCGAACTGCTGCGGGCCGAAGGGGTCGTCGCGGTGACCACGCGCCGGGTCGCCGGCGCCGCGAACGTCTCGCAAAGCACGGTGATGTATCACTTCCCGACCCGCGATGATCTGGTGACAGCGGCGGTCGCCCAGCTCGCTTTCGAGTTGGCGAATCAGGCCCGCATCCACTTCGAGGAGACGGCCGCGGCCGCCACTCTTGACCTGGAGGGCTACCTCGACCTGATCTGGCGCGAATTCACTACCCCGCACGCGCTTTCGGTGGCTCACCTGTGGGCTGCGTGTTGGACGGATTCACAGGTCGCCGAGACGGTGAAGTCGTTGGAGCAGCACATCTATGGCCTGGCGGTGGCGTCCGCCGAAGCGTTACCCGGTGCTGCCCCGGGCTTCTCCGCGCCGGCCTATATGGACACGGTGATGGTGGTGGTCCGCGGCCTGGTGATGTCGATCCCGGTCTGGGGTATCGAGGTGGTCAGTACTCGCTGGGAGGCCAGCAAGGCGAACTTATTGAGGGCGGCCGGCCTTCCGGTTGCTGACTGACGGCCCGATCAGACGTCGCCGGCGGACAGATGCACGGCGTGGACGCCCGGTGCTGTCGACAGCTCGTCCAACAGATTTTCCAGGTGCGCCTTGTCGGTGTGCCAGTGCTGCACCGATTCCGGCCTTTCGGCGGCCGCGCCCAGGGCCTGCCGGAGCGGGTCGGGCGCCTCGCGGTCGGTGATGACGGCGGTGGCCGGGACCGTCGCTGAGCGGGGGACGCGACCGGCCCCGGCGGCGCCGGCCATGCCTCCCGCGGCGGCCTGCCCGACCAGGGATCCGGCTCCTGGCTCGACCGACGGCGCCGCGCTGGCGGCCGCCGTTACCGTTGCAGGTCCGGCGCCTGGTGCGGCGATTGCCCAGCCCGCCGACGCCGCTCGCACGGCGGTCAGCCGCGCGGGCGCGCCGGCGGCGGTCGGGTCGGTGCGGACCGGCCCCGAACCGGTGGCAGTCGATACCGGCGTCTGCGCCGACATCAATTCCGCCGCCGGACTCGATACCGCCGCCGCGCCAGCCGTCTTCAACACGCCGTCCAAATGCTGGGCGCCGGAGGACAGGCCGGAGATGACGCTGACCACGGCGCTGGCCTGGCCCGGTCCGGTGACGAAACCACCGATGGACTGCATCGCGCCGGCTACCGCCGTGAGGGTTGACGGGTCGAGCGCAGCCCCCGCGGCATTGGCGGCCTCGGCCGTGGCGTACGAGACGGCGCTGCCTCGCAGCGTTTCGATGAACAGTTGCTGCAACGCGGCGGCCCGAGCGCTGATCGCCTGATACTGCTGGGCGTGCGCGGCGAAGCGCGCTGCGGTCATCGCCGAGACCTCATCGGCGGCCGGGGGCGGCGCCCCCAGGGTCGGGGCCGCCGCGACCGAGTTCTCCTCGCGCATCGCCGTGTCGAGGCCGGCCCACTGGGTGGCGGCCGTCGTCAGCAGGTCGGGTTGGGTGATCACAAAGGACATGTCCGCTCCTCAGGCCTTTCGTTCGTTGGGCCAGTCGGAGGCCTGGATGACGAAGATCGTGGAACCGGCCGCCGCCCCGGCCCGGCTGCCGCCGTGGGAAGCGACGACGCGGCTGGTGAAGCCGTTGGCGGCTAATGCACCGCCCGCCGCGCCGGCCAGGGCCATATCACCCGCCAGAACTCCGCGACCGGCGATCGGCGTCACTGCAGCGGGTTTCGCCACCGCCGCGGCGGGGCTCACCGCCGGGGCGGCGGCGATCCAGCTCGGCGGAACCGCCAGCCGCCCAACGGTTCCGGCGCGGCCGACGGAAGCCGCAGTCGATACGGTCACCGGCCGAATCTCCGATCGGACCGCGCCGTCAAACAACTCCGCGCCGGATGCGGGTGACGGCAGGGCCGCCACTTTCTGGGCCAACTCGGCGACGTTGGCCGAGACGGAGGGCAGGCCGTACATCTCGGTGCTGAAGAGGTAGCCGCCGAGGGCGGGGTTCAGCAACGACAGTGGCGAGAACGGTCCGGTGAGGCCGCCCAGGATGGACAGGCCCGGCATCGGGTCCGCCGCGGTGGAGGCCGGGCCGGCGGTGGTCTGCGGTGGGTCGCTGAACGGCGCCAGTTGCGAGGCGCTCGCCGCGGATGCGGCGTAACTGAGCATTGCGGCGGCGTCCTGCGCCCACATCTGTAGGTACTCGGCCTCCAACGCCGCGATGGCAGCGCTGTTCTGGCCCAGGAAGTTGGTGGCGATCAGCGAAGCCTGCAGGCTGCGGTTGGTTGCGATCGCCGGTGGGGGCACCGTCGCGGCGAACGCGGTCTCGTACGCGACGGCGGCGGCTCGTTGCTGCGCGGCGGTCTGTTCGGCTTCGGTCGCGCTGAGGTGGATCCAGGCGAGGGTTCGTTGGGCGGCCGCCATCATCTTCGCCGACGACGGGCCGCTCCAGCCCGCGGCCAATGCTGCGACCACCGCGGCGCCCGAGGTCGCGGTGGCCGACATCTGCGAGGCAAGTCCGTCCCAGGCGGCCGCGGCCGCCAGCATTGGTCCGGCCCCCGGTCCGGCGTACATCCGAGCGGAGTTGACCTCCGGCGGCAGCAGCGCGAAGTCCGTCATCTCCAACAGCCTCCCCAGCTAGTTGACTCAGCAACTAACTCCAAGGATAGTGCCGATAGTTGCTTTGTCAACTAGTTGGGGGGCCGGGAATTGCCGGGTGCGTGCCCGGCGAATCGCTTACAGCGCCCGTACCGACCCGGTCAAGTAGGGATAGCCCTTGGCGACGTTGCGCAGTGCCAGGTCCCAGCCGCCATCGACCTTGTCGATGTAGAGGCCGGGGCTGGCCGGCAGCAACATCGGCTTGCCGAACCGCACCGTGTAGTCCACCGCGTCCGGAAGCGCGCCTTCGATGTTGGCCAGAACCGTTGCCGCGGAGAACATCCCGTGCGCGATCGCGGTGGGGAAGCCGAACAGCTTGGCGCCGATCGAGCTGGTGTGGATCGGGTTGTGATCGCCGCCGGCCGACGCGTAGCGCCGAATCTGTCCCGGGGTGACCCGCAGCACGGCACTGGGCGGGCCCAGTTTGGGTTGCTTGGCCGGCGGCGGCTTCGGCTCGTCGGACAGGCTGGTGCGCTGCTGATGAAGGAATGTCGTCACCTGATGCCAGGCAGGGTCGTTGCCCACATTGATGTCGGTGACGATGTCGACCAGCAGGCCCTTGCGGTGCTCCCGCAGGTTCTCGGCCCGCACCGTCACTGCGACGGTGTCGGTGACGGCGATCGGGCGGTGGCGGACGATTCGGTTCTCGGTGTGCACCGAGCCCATCGCGGCGAACGGGAAGTCGAACCCGGTCGCCAGCTCCATCACCGTCGGGAACGTCAGCGCGAAGGGATAGGTCAGCGGGACCTGATCGGCGAAGCGCAGCCCGGTGACGGCGGCGTATGCGGCGACGTGGCCGGGGTCGATGGTCAGCTCGTCGACCCGCAGCGTCCGGTTCGGCAGGGATTGGGTGCGCGGAACGAAGGGCAGCGCCCCGGCGACCGCGCGCAGCATGTTCCTCATGCCACTGGGTTGGGACATGGGTCTCACGCCCCCAACATGGCTTGGCCGCAGACCCGGATGGTGTTGCCGGTCACCGCATTCGAGGCCGGGCTGGCGAAGTAGCCGATCAACTCGGCGACATCGACGGGCTGACCACCCTGGAACAGCGAGTTGAGCCGCCGGCCGACCTCGCGGGTGGCCAGCGGGATCGCCGCCGTCATCTCGGTTTCGATGAACCCCGGGGCGACGGCATTGATCGTGATGCCCTTCTTGGCCAGCGTCGGAGCCAGCGCTTCGGTCAGGCCGATCATGCCGGCCTTGGTGGCCGCGTAGTTGGTCTGGCCGCGGTTGCCCGCGATCCCGGCCATCGACGACAGGCCGATCACCCGGCCCCCCTCACCGATGCTGCCTCCTGCGACCAATCCTTCGGTAAGACGCTGCGGCGCAAGCAGGTTGACCGCCAGAACCGCGTTCCATCGAGCGTCGTCCATGTTGGCCAGCAACTTGTCGCGGGTGATGCCGGCGTTGTTGACCAGCACGTCGGCCTTGCCTCCATGGTGCTCGGCCAGGTGCGCGGCGATCTGGTCCACCGCGTCGTCGGCGGTGACGTCCAGTGCCAGCGCTGTCCCGCCCACGCGGGAGGCCGTCTTCTCCAGTGCCTCGGCGGCCTGCGGCACGTCGATCGCCACCACCTTGGCGCCGTCACGGGCGAACACCTCGGCGATGGTGGCGCCGATGCCGCGCGCCGCGCCGGTGATGATCGCGACCTTGCCCTCCAGCGGCCGGTCCCAGTCGGCGGGCGCGGTCGCGTCGTCGGCGCCCACGTAGAACACCTGGCCGTCGACGTAGGCCGAGCGGGCCGAGAGGATGAATCGCAACGTCGATTCCAGGCCGGTGGCCCCGGGCTTGGCGTCCGGCGACAGGTACACCAGCTGCACGGTGGCGCCGCGCTGCAGTTCCTTGCCCAGGGAGCGGGTGAAGCCCTCCAGGGCGCGCTGGGCGATCTGCTCGTCGGCGCTGCCGGTTGCGGAGGGGGTGGTACCGACGACCACCAGGCGGCCACAGCGGCCCACGTTGCGCAGCAGCGGGGTGAAGAACTCATGCAGCTCGGTCAGCCCGGCGGGCGAGGTGATGCCGGTGGCGTCGAAGACCAGTCCGCCGAACGAGTCGGCCCAACGGCCGCCCAGGTTGTCGCCGACCAGCTCGTAGTCGTCGGCCAGTGCGGCCCGCAGCGGCTCGGCCACCCGGCCCGAACCGCCGATCAGCAGCGGGCCGGCCAGTGCCGGCTCGCCGACCCGGTAGCGGCGCAGGGTCTCGGCCTGCGGAACGCCCAGCTGCTTGGACAGGAACGATCCGGGTGCGGAGTTGAGGAGCTGGGACAACAGGTCCGAGGAGAGCTTGGGAGCCACTGAGCTGCCTTCCATGTGGGGACGTGCCTGGTGCGGGCTACGGTGTCGACAACGAACTTACTCCAGAGTAAGAATACTGGGTAGTATCAGCCCGACCGTCCCCGGCAATGCGGGGGGACCCACCATCAGAGACGAGAGATCGTGGCATCTACATCTGCTACTAAACCGGCCGAGGCAACCGCCGGCACACGACGCCGTGTCGCCGTCCTCGGGGGCAATCGCATTCCGTTCGCGCGCTCCGACGGCGCCTACGCGAACGCGTCCAACCAGGACATGTTCACCGCCGCCCTGGGCGGCCTCGTCGACCGATTCGGCCTGGCCGGCGAGAAGCTGGACGCGGTGATCGGCGGGGCGGTGCTCAAGCACAGCCGCGACTTCAACCTGATCCGCGAATCGGTGCTGGGATCGGCGCTGTCGCCCTACACGCAGGCATTCGACCTGCAGCAGGCCTGCGGCACCGGGCTGCAGGCGGCGATCTGCGCTGCCGACGGGATCGCCGCCGGCCGCTACGAGGTGGCTGCCGCGGGCGGGGTGGACACCACCTCGGATGCGCCCCTGGCCGTCGGCAACGAACTGCGCCGCACCCTGCTCGCGCTGCGCCGGTCGAAGTCGAACCTGCAGCGCCTCAAGCTGGCCGGCAAGCTGCCCGCCGCACTGGGGGTGGAAATCCCGGCCAACAAGGAGGCCCGCACCGGCCTGTCGATGGGCGAGCACCAGGCCATCACCACCAAGCAGATGGGGATCAAGCGGGTCGACCAGGACGAACTGGCCGCAGCCAGCCACCGCAACATGGCCGCCGCCTACGACCGCGGCTTCTTCGACGACCTTGTCACGCCGTTTCAGGGGCTCTACCGCGACGACAACCTGCGGCCCCAGTCCAGCCCGGAGAAGCTGGCCACGCTCAAGCCGGTGTTCGGCGCGAAGGCCGGTGACGCCACCATGACCGCGGGCAACTCCACCCCGCTGACCGACGGCGCGTCGGTGGCGCTGCTGGCCAGTGAGGAGTGGGCCGCCGCGCACAAGCTGACTCCGCTGGCGTACTTCGTCGACGCCGAGACGGCCGCGGTGGACTACGTCAACGGCGCCGACGGGCTGCTGATGGCCCCGACCTATGCGGTGCCGCGACTGCTGGCCCGCAACGGGCTGACCCTGCAGGACTTCGACTTCTACGAGATCCACGAGGCGTTCGCCTCGACGGTCCTGTGCCATCTGGCGGCGTGGGAGTCCGAGGAGTACTGCAAGGAGCGGCTGGGGCTGGACTCCGCGTTGGGCGCCATCGACCGGTCCAAGCTCAACGTCAACGGCTCGTCGCTGGCCTCGGGGCACCCCTTCGCGGCCACCGGCGGCCGGATCGTGGCGCAGGCGGCCAAGCAGATCGCCGAGGCCAAAGCGGCCAAAAAGGGTGCTGCGAAGAACAAGCCGGTGCGTGCGCTGATCTCGATCTGCGCCGCCGGAGGCCAGGGCGTGGCCGCCATCCTCGAGGGGTAGCCGAGGGCAGCGGCCTAGGAGTCGACGTTTGACAGTCGCCGTCGCCGGGTAGTCGAGACAACGGTTCGCTTCGCGTGGCCGCTCGCCCCCGGTGGCACCGCGAAGCAACCTGCCCGGTCCGCCGCTGAACTGAGGGGATTCAGCGGCGGACCGTTTGGGTCCGCCGGTTGCGAACCGCGCCGATCGCCTGATCCCACAGCAGCAGCGCGCTGGCCTTCAGCTGGGCCGGCTTCGCCAGCTCCCGGGCCATCAGCGCGGTGGCCGCCGCCTTGGTCTGCACCGATGCCTTCGAGGTGTGGCCGGAGTCGAATGGCGGCTGCGGGTCGTACTCCATCGACAACTGAATCGCCTTGGCGCGGCCCTCCCCGCCGATCTGGCCGGCCAGCCACAAACCCAGGTCGATACCGGCTGACACCCCCGCACAGGTGACGATGTCGCCCTCATGCACGATGCGCTCGTCGCCGACGGCGGTGGCGCCGAACGTTTTCAGCGCGGGCAGCGCCATCCAGTGTGAGGTGGCGCGCTTACCGGTGAGCAGTCCGGCGGCGCCCAGGATGACCGAGCCCGAGCACACCGACGTCGTCCATGTCGCCGTCTGGTGGGCGGCGCGGACCCAGTCCAGCAGCTTCTCGTCGCGGGCGTGCTCCATGGTCGTCATCCCGCCGGGGATCAGCATCACGTCGGGGGAAGGCGTCTCGTCGAACGAGTGGGTTGCGCCGACCACCAGTACACCGGAGTCGGCGGTGATCGGCCCCGGCTCGTGCCACACGAAGCGCACCTGGGCATCCGGAAGCCAGCGCAACACCTCGTAGGGGCCGATGAAGTCCAGCGAGGTGAAGCCGGGGTAGAGCACGACTGCGATCTGCATGGGTATGTCCTTTCAGGCGAAGGTCTTGCGGTAGTGATCGGGTGAGATGCCGAGTCGGCGGATGAAGGTGCGCCGCAGGGTTTCCGCGGTGCCGAATCCGCAGCGCCCGGCGATCGCGACGACGGTGTCGTCGGTCTCCTCGAGTTGGCGGCGTGCGGCCTCGGTGCGCACGCGCTCCACGTAGGCACCCGGTGCCATGCCCACCTCGTCGGTGAAGACCCGGGTGAAGTGCCGGGGACTCATCGAGGCCCGGGACGCCAGCTCGGTAATCCGATGTGGGCCTCCGGGTTCGGATTCGATCAGCTCCTGCACGTCACGGATGGGTGCGCGCCTGGATCGTGGCAGCCAAGCGGGGACCGCGAATTGGGACTGGCCGCCGGGGCGCCGCAGATACAGCACCAGCCAGCGGGCCGCGGTCTGCGCTACCTCGGTTCCGTAGTCTTCTTCCACCAACGCCAGGGCCAGGTCGATACCCGCGGTGACTCCGGCCGCGGTCCACAGCGCCGCCGAACTGCGCACGAAGATGGGCTCCGGGTCGACGGTGACGTTCGGGAAGTCGCGGGCCAGCGCGTCGGCAAATGCCCAATGCGTGGTGGCCCGACACCCGTCGAGCAGGCCCGCCTGTGCGGCCAGAAACGCGCCGGTGCACACGCTGACCACCCGTCGGGTGTGCGCCGAGGCCCGGCGAACCCATTCGACGGTTTCGGGGTCGGCCTGCGCCGCGTGGACGCCGACGCCACCGGGCAGCACCAGGGTGTCGACGGGTTCGCTCGGCTCGGGCAGGGGACTGGGCGTGAGCGCCAGCCCGCTGCTGGTGGCGATCGATGCGCCGTCGACGCTCGCCACCCTCACCTGGTAGCCGGCGTCCCCGCGGCCCTGACCGAGCAGGACGAGCGTTGCGGTGGCGAACACCTCCGCCGGCCCGAAGACATCCAGCGCCTGGATGCCGGGATAGCCGAGAATGACGACCTTCCGAGTCATGCCATCAGTGTCGACTGCCCGGTCCCGTGGCGTCTACGACATATATCCCACTAATCAGGACAAGCCCGCGTCGTCCGGACCAAGCCCCGACAATGCAGCAGGCCCCCAAGGGGTCTCCCCGGGGGCCTGCGCGGTCTGTGCTCAGCGCTTAGAACGCTGCTTCGTCGAGCTCCATGATCTCGTTGTCGATGGCCTCGATCACCGAGCGAGTGCTGGTCAGCAACGGCAGGAAGTTCTTGGTGAAGAACGACGCAACCGCGATCTTGCCCTCGTAGAAGGACCGGTCGGCACCCTCGGCGCCGGCGTCGAGCTTCGCCACCGCCACCGCGGCCTGGCGGGCCAGCAGCCAGCCGATCATCAGGTCGCCGACGCTCATCAGGAAGCGCACCGAACCCAAGCCGACCTTGTAGATGCTGGAGATGTCCTCCTGCGCGGCCATCAGGTAGCCGGTCAGCGTGGCCGCCATGCCCTGCACGTCGGCCAGCGCGGTGGCCAGCAGCTCCCGCTCGGCCTTGAGCCGCCCGTTGCCGGTCTCGTTCTTGATGAACGCCTCGATCTCGCCCGCGACGTGGCCCAGCGCGGCGCCCTTGTCGCGGATGATCTTGCGGAAGAAGAAGTCCTGCGCCTGAATTGCCGTGGTGCCCTCGTAGAGCGAGTCGATCTTGGCGTCACGGATGTACTGCTCGATCGGGTAGTCCTGCAGGAAGCCCGAGCCACCCAGGGTCTGCAGGCTCTCGGTGAGCTTGGCGTAGGCCTGCTCGGAGCCGACGCCCTTGACGATCGGCAGCATCAGGTCGTTGATCTTGACCGCCAGGTCGGCGTCGACGCCGTGCAGTGCTTTGGCGACCGCTTCGTCCTGGAAGGTGGCGGTGAACATGTACAGCGCGCGCAGACCCTCGGCGTAGGCCTTCTGGGTCATCAGCGACCGGCGGACGTCCGGGTGGTGGGTGATGGTCACCCGCGGCGCGGCCTTGTCGGTCATCTGGGTCAGGTCAGCGCCCTGCACCCGCTCCTTGGCGTACTCGAGCGCATTGAGGTAGCCGGTGGACAGCGTCGCGATGGCCTTGGTACCCACCATCATCCGGGCCTGCTCGATGACGTCGAACATCTGCGCGATGCCGTTGTGCACCTCGCCGACCAGCCAGCCCTTGGCCGGTACGCCGTGCTGGCCGAAGGTCAGCTCACAGGTGGCCGAGACCTTCAGACCCATCTTGTGCTCGACGTTGGTCACGAAGGCGCCGTTGCGCTCGCCGAGCTCGCCGGTTTCGAAGTCGAAGAGGAACTTCGGCACGAAGAACAGCGACAGACCCTTGGTGCCGGGCTTGGCGCCCTCGGGGCGGGCCAGCACCAGGTGGAAGATGTTCTCAAACAGGTCGTCGGAGTCAGCCGAGGTGATGAACCGCTTGACACCGTCGATGTGCCACGAGCCGTCCTCCTGCTGGACGGCCTTGGTGCGGCCGGCGCCCACGTCCGAGCCGGCGTCCGGCTCGGTCAGCACCATGGTCGAACCCCAGCCGCGCTCGGCGGCGAGGATGGCCCACTTCTTCTGCTCTTCGGTGGCGATGTTGTAGAAGATGTTGGCGAAGCCGGCGCCGCCGCCGTACATCCACACCGCCGGGTTGGCGCCCAGGATGTGCTCCTGCAGGGCCCACATCAGGACCTTGGGCATCGGGATGCCGCCGAGCTCCTCGATGACCCCGACCCGGTCCCAGCCGCCTTCCAGGTGAGCGCGCACCGACTTCTTGAAGGACTCGGGCAGCGTCACCGAGTGGGTGGCCGGGTCGAACACCGGCGGGTTGCGGTCGCCGTCGACGAAGGACTCGGCGATCGGACCCTCGGCCAGGCGGACCATCTCGCCGAGCATCTCTTGAGCGGTGTCGACGTCCAGGTCGGCGTAGTCGCCTTCGCCGAAGACCTGGTCCAAGCCCAGCACCTCGAACAGGTTGAACACCTGGTCACGGACATTGCTCTTGTAGTGGCTCACTACTTCCTCCTCATGGAATGCCACCTGTGGTTGGGTACTCAGGCTTAAGTTACCCACCAGTAACGTAACCTGAAATATACTCGCCAGTAGCCATAGTGCAAGCTGATGTGAGCTACGTCCTTTAATCGGGTAACCAACCGGTTGGTCTCTATCCGGGAAAGTGGCCGTCAGCTGGCCGATCTGCCGAGGCCACGGGGCGGCGAGTAGGGTTCTGGGCGACCAGATCAGACGAGGCGAATGGGTCCCCGGTGAATCCCCACGTGAGTTCCGCGAGCAACCTGACCCCACTGACCCCGTCGTCGCTACGGGAAGCCTTCGGGCATTTCCCGTCCGGTGTGGTGGCGGTGGCCGCCGAGATCGACGGCGTGCGGGTCGGCTTGGCGGCGAGCACGTTTGTGCCGGTTTCGCTGGAACCGCCGTTGGTGTCCTTCTGTGTGCAGAACACCTCGTCGACCTGGCCGAAACTCAAGGACTCGCCGCGGTTGGGCATCAGCGTGCTCGGTGAGGCGCACGACGTGGCGGCGCGCACCCTGGCCGCCAAGACCGGCGACCGGTTCGCCGGGCTGGAGACGGTCACCAACGACGGCGCGGTGTTCATCAAGGGCACCGGGGTGTGGCTGGGCAGCTCGATCGAACAGTTGGTTCCTGCCGGGGACCACACCATCGTGGTGCTGCGGGTCTGTGAATTGACCGTCGATCCAGAGGTCGCGCCGATCGTGTTCCACCGCAGCGGTTTTCGGCGTCTGGGCGGCTGATACCCGAGTCGCCGCGGGCCTGCCGGGGGTGCGATAACCACCGCGGATGTGTTGCTATGGGCAGATGGCGCCCCTGCGTAGCGACCCCGTGCAGTTGAGGACCACCGCCGAGACGCTGGTGGCCGAAGCCGCCGCCTTCGTCCGGCGCCGACGCGCCGAGGTGTTCGGCGCGGAGGGGGTCGAGACATCTTCGGCCCTGGTTCAGACGAAAAGCAGCCCGACCGATCCGGTGACCGTGGTCGACACCGAGACCGAGAACTTCATCCGGGATCGACTGGCCCGGCTGCGGCCCGGCGATGCGGTGCTGGGTGAGGAAGGCGGAGGCTCCGGCAACGTCTCCGGCCGTGAACCGGGTGTCGTCACCTGGGTGGTCGACCCGATAGACGGCACCGTCAACTTCATGTACGACGTCCCGGCGTACGCGGTGTCGGTGGCAGCGCAGATCGGCGGGGTGTCGGTGGCCGGCGCGGTCGCCGACGTGGTGGGTGGTCGGATCTATTCTGCCGGTGCCGGATTGGGTGCACGGGTCGCCGATGGCCAGGTCACCGCGGGGCTGCGCTGCACCGATGTCAGCGAGCTGTCGCTGGCGCTGCTGGGCACCGGCTTCGGTTATTCGCCCCGGCGCAGGGCCGCTCAGGCAGAGTTGCTTGCCCGGCTGTTGCCGGCGGTACGTGACGTACGTCGGATCGGATCGGCCGCGCTGGACCTGTGCATGGTGGCTGCCGGGCGGCTGGACGCGTACTACGAGCACGGGATCAAGCCGTGGGACTACGCCGCCGGAGCACTGATCGCGGTCGAGGCCGGTGCCCGGGTGGTGCTGCCGGGCCCGGAAATCGACAGCGGCGACGTGTGCGTCGCCGCCGCGCCGGGCGTTGCCGACGCCTTGATCGCAATGCTGCAGCGTGAAGGCGGCTGGGCCGCTATTGGCCAATAGCCCGATCGCGCGGGGAACATTGTGAGCGGGTTCACTTCGGGGCCGGTTTATTGCCTATCACTTGTTGACCGCCACTCGGCCGTGTCGGTAGAAACGGACATGCGGAAGCGCTGAGGCTTCGGTGGCCGCATCGACGCGGAAATAGCCAGAGTGGTGAAAGCTGGCTAGTAGCAGCTGGTTTCCCGGCTGATCGACACGTAACTAGTGATAGCAACGTAACGGAATGCGTAGGTCGAAGAGATGACGGTTTCTTTCGAGTTGGAATCCCTTGCGGAGACTTCGAAGTCGATTCCCCAGGTGTCCCTCAATGACGAGGTGGCCATGCCCGTGCTGGGGCTGGGGGTCGCCAAATTGTCCGACGAGCAGACGCAGGCATCGGTACTGGCGGCCCTGGAAAGCGGCTGCCGGCTCATCGACACCGCCGCTGCCTACGGCAACGAAGCCGTTGTGGGACGGGCGATAGAAGCGTCCGGCGTTCCGCGTTCCGAGTTGTTCGTCAGCACCAAGTTGGGCACGTCCAATCAGGGCTACGCCGCTGCCAAGCAGGCCTGCCAACGCAGCCTGGAGCAGCTTGGTCTGGACTACATCGACATGTATCTCATCCACTGGCCGGCTCCGCAGCTGGGCAAGTACGTGGAGAGCTTCGAAGCGATGATCGAGGCCCGTGACGCCGGCCTGGTGCAGTCGGTCGGGGTATGCAACTTCACCGAGGAACACCTGACCGAGGTGATCGACGAGACCGGTGTAACCCCGGCGATCAACCAGATCGAACTGCATCCGAGGCTCAGCCAAGCAGAACTGCGCGGCGCCAACGCCAATCGCGACATCGTCACCCAGTCCTACAGTCCGCTGGGGGTGGGTCGGCTGCTCGACGACCCCGCGGTCACGGCGCTGGCGACCGCCCACGGGCGAACACCGGCACAGATCTTGATCCGGTGGAATCTGCAGAGCGGCAACGCGGTGATCTCACGGTCTGGGAATCCCGAGCGGGTTGCGGCGAACCTGGACGTGTTCGCGTTCGAGCTGTCGGAGTCCGACATGGCCACCCTGGACGGCCTGCACGACGGCACCCGGGTGTTACACGACCCGATGACGTTTCTGGGAACCTAGTCTCAGTCGGCCTTGCGGCGGAAGATCTTTCGCCCGAGCCAGACGACGGGGTCGTAGCGGTTCCCGGCCACTCGTTCCTTCATGGGGATGATGGCGTTGTCGGTGATCGTGATGTGCTCCGGGCAGACTTCGGTGCAGCACTTGGTGATGTTGCACAACCCCAGGCCGGCGTCGTCCTGGGCGAAGTCACGCCGGTCGGCGGCGTCCAGCGGGTGCATGTCCAACTCCGCGAGCCGGATGAACATCCGCGGCCCGGAGAACCGTGGCTTGTTCTCCTCATGGTCCCGGATGACGTGGCAGACGTTTTGGCACAGAAAGCATTCGATGCATTTGCGGAACTCCTGCGAGCGCTCCACATCGACCTGCTGCATTCGGTATTCGCCGGGTTTGAGATCTGCCGGGGGCTTGAACGCCGGCATCTCGCGGGCCTTCTCGTAATTGAACGAGACGTCGGTGACCAGGTCGCGCACCACGGGGAAGGTCCGCACCGGTGTCACCGTGATGGTCTCATCCGGGTCGAACGTCGACATCCGCGTCATGCACATCAGCCGCGGGAATCCATTGATCTCCGCCGAACACGACCCGCACTTGCCGGCCTTGCAGTTCCAGCGCACCGCCAGGTCCGGGGTCTGGGTCGCCTGCAGGCGGTGGATGACGTCGAGCACCACCTCGCCCTCGTTGACCTCGACCTCGAAGTCCTGTAGTCCACCGCCGTCGACGTCACCGCGCCAGACTCGCAGGTGGGCGTTGTGTGTCATTACGCTCTCCGTCCCGGATGTTGCGCCAGTTCTTGGTCGGTGTAGTACTTCTCCAGTTCGGAGATCTCGAACAGCTCCAGCAAGTCCTCGCGCATCCCGGTCTGGGGCTCCGGCGTGATCGTGATGTCGGGAACCGCGCTGTGGTCCGCAACGCGGCAGACCAGCAGGGTCTTGCGCCAGTTGGAGTCCATCCCGGGGTGGTCGTCGCGGGTGTGCCCGCCGCGACTCTCGGTGCGTTGCAGTGCGGCTTTGGCCACGCATTCACTGACCAGCAGCATGTTGCGCAAGTCGACGGCCAGGTGCCATCCCGGGTTGTAGTGCCGTCCGCCCTCGACGGTGACAGCCGCGAACCGGGCCTTGAACTCCTCGAGGCGGACCAGGGCCTGCTCCAGCTCGCCGGCGTTGCGGATGATGCCGACCAGGTCGTTCATCGACTGTTGCAGCTCGGAGTGCAGGGTGTATGGGTTCTCCGGCGCGCGGCCGCCGGTTGGCCCGTTGAAGGGCGCCAGTGCCAGCGCCGCGGCGGCCTCCAGCGCCGCGGGCGTCACCGCCGGCCGAGTGGCCAGACCCTGGACGTATTGCGCGGCACCTAAACCGGCGCGGCGTCCGAACACCAGCAGGTCCGACAAGGAGTTGCCGCCGAGCCGGTTGGAGCCGTGCATCCCGCCGGAGCACTCACCGGCGGCGAATAGCCCGGGAACTACCGCGGCGCCGGTGTCGGGGTCGACTTCGATGCCACCCATCACGTAGTGGCAGGTAGGGCCGACTTCCATTGCATCCTTGGTGATGTCGACCTCAGCGAGCTGCATGAACTGGTGGTACATCGAGGGCAGCCGGCGCTTGATCTCCTCCGGCGTGAGACGGGAGGCGATGTCGAGGAACACCCCGCCGTGCGGCGACCCGCGTCCGGCCTTGACTTCGGAGTTGATGGCCCGGGCCACCTCGTCACGGGGCAGCAGATCGGGGGTGCGGCGGGCCGAGTCGTTGTCCTTGAGCCACTGATCGGCCTCTTGCTCGGTCTCGGCGTACTGGCCTTTGAACACCGGCGGGATGTAGTCGAACATGAAGCGCGTTCCGTCGGAGTTCTTGAGCACTCCGCCGTCGCCGCGCACGCCCTCGGTGACCAGAATCCCCTTCACGCTGGGCGGCCACACCATCCCGGTCGGGTGGAACTGGACGAACTCCATGTTGATCAGCGTCGCGCCTGCTCGCAGCGCCAGCGCGTGTCCGTCGCCGGTGTACTCCCACGAGTTCGAGGTCACCTTGAACGACTTACCGATGCCGCCGGTGGCCAGCACTATCGCCGGTGCTTCGAACAGTACGAAGTCGCCGCCTTCACGCCAGTAGCCGAATGCACCCGAAATGGCACCGGTGGATTCGTCTTTGAGTAGCTCGGTGATCGTGCACTCGTGGAAGATCTTGATCCGGGCCTCGTAGTCGCCGAACTCGGCGAAGTCGTCCTGCTGCAGCGAAACCACTTTCTGCTGCATGGTGCGAATCAGCTCGAGGCCGGTGCGGTCTCCGACGTGGGCCAGCCGCGGGTAGGTATGCCCACCGAAGTTGCGCTGGTTGATCTTTCCGTCGGGGGTGCGATCGAACAGTGCACCGTAGGTCTCCAGTTCCCAGACCCGCTCCGGTGCCTCCCGGGCGTGCAGTTCGGCCATCCGCCAGTTGTTGAGGAACTTCCCGCCGCGCATGGTGTCGCGGAAGTGCACCTGCCAGTTGTCCTTGGAGTTGACGTTGCCCATCGACGCCGCGCAACCGCCCTCGGCCATCACGGTGTGTGCCTTGCCGAACAGCGACTTGCACACCACCGCAACGCTCAGGCCCTGTTCACGGGCTTCGATCACCGCGCGCAGGCCAGCGCCGCCGGCACCGATCACGACCACGTCGTAGGAGTGCCGCTGCACTTCAACCATGAATTCTCGCTTACCCTTCGTGTGATCGCGGCAATTAGCCGACGAACCGGAAATCGGTGATGACGCCGCTGGACACCAGTGCGACGTAGAGGTCGGTGAAGGCCAGCGTGCCCAGGGTGATCCAGGCGAACTGCTGGTGGCGGCCGTTGAACCAGCTGATCTTCGTCCAGAACCAATAGCGGACTGGGTGTTTGGAGAAGTGGTTGAGGCGGCCGCCGAATACGTGCCGGCAGGAATGGCAGCCGCCGGTGTATGCCCAGAGCATCGCCACGTTCGTGAACAACACGATGTTGCCCACTCCGAACCCGAATCCACCCGGGCCGTCGTCGGAGTGCAGCGCGGCGAACGCGTCGTAGGTATTGAGCGCGGCCAGCGCGAACGCGGCGTAGAAGAAGTAGCGGTGGCTGTTCTGCAGGATCAGTGGGAAGCGGGTCTCCCCGGTGTAGTGGGCTCGGGGTTCTGGTACCGCGCATGCCGTCGGCGACTGCCAGAAGGCGCGGTAGTAGGCCTTGCGGTAGTAGTAACAGGTGAGCCGGAAACAGAGCAGGAAGGGCAATACCAACGCCCCCAGGGGAATCCATCGCGGAAACTCCGGCAGCCAGACGCCCAGGTGGCTTGAGCCGGGCACGCACGAGGCGCTGATGCACGGCGAGTAGAACGGCGTCAGGTAGTGGTACTTGTCAACCCAGTAGGCGCTGCCCCAGAACGACCGGACGGTCGCGTAGATGATGAACGCGTCCAGTCCGAGGTTCACCCGCAGCGGCGAGAGCCACCAGCGGTCGGTACGCAGCGTGCGATTCGCGATCCGTGCGCGAGTCGCCGAGAAGACGCCGGGACGATTCACGGCGGGTGCGCTCATTCTGGTGGGGTTCCCTTCGGCTCAGTTCGTCGGAGGGCGCCCCTTGGCCGCAAGCAGCACCCGGTGTGGGTCAGTACCTGCCTTGGCCGCCGACGCCTTCGTCGTCGACGTCACGCCAGAATTCGCTGTCGTATTCGGTGTCGGGGATGGTGATCTTCTCGTGCGACCGCTCGGCCGCCCAGCGCTCCAAGTCCATCTCTCCGGCGTCGGATTCGAGGAGCTGAACATCGGTGAGGATGCGCTCCGCATCCAGTTCGATGCGGCGCATTCCGGGAATGTCGCCGAACCGGGTCTTCAGCCCCAGCACGCAACGCCGCAGGTCACCAATCAGGGTGTGCAATTCGGCGAGTTCGGTAGTGCTCGACACCAGACCTCCTCGGGTGGTACGGATCACAGTACGTACACCCGATGCTAATCACATGAGGAACCGAACGTGAGACAGATCACGTTGTGCGCATGACGTGTTCGACGCCGAAAACCCCCACACACGGGCGTGTGCAGGGGTTTTCGGGCCTCTCGGGTCCTGGCCGGCCTACTTGGTGATGGCGATGGTCTGCGGCGAGGTGCCCGCGTACACCCCGGCTACCCGGACCGTCAGTACGCCGGCGTCATACGACGCGGTCACGGCGTCGCCGGTGACGTGCGCCGGAACCGCGAACGAGCGGCGGAACGCGCCATAGCGCACCTCGCGCAGGGTGCGGTCGGTGTCGGTGTGCTCGTCGCGCCGCTCGCCTCGCACCACCAGCCGGCCCTTGTCGAGTTCGACCGTCACGTCCTTGTCGACATCGATGCCGGGCAGTTCCAGGCGGACCACGGCGTCGTCGCCGTCCTTGGTGATCTCCGCGGCCGGGCTGAACCCGTCCGGCGTGGGCGTCCGCCAGTCGCTGGCCGTGGCCGGGCTGAAGAAGTCGCGGACCCAACGGTCGGTGTCGAAGGGGGGCTTGCGCTGCCACAGGGTCAGGGTGCTCATGGGTGTCTCCTTGCGGTGATTACTGCGTGCCGGTCGGGTGCCGGTCCGTCACCGGATAGAACTTGAGTCGACCCCGCTAAAGTTCCGTGTTCGCCGAGGGTGAACGACCACGTCAGATCGGCTTCTCGTGAGCGGCCTCACAGCCGCGTGAGCACACCGTCACACGCTTGTAACGTATGGCGATATTCCGGCAATATCGGCTTCCTAACCTCTTTTCCATGACCACGATCGAAACCCCGCGCGCCGTCAAAGACCTTGTCGTGGTCGGACACGGCATGGTGGGGCACCGCTTCGTGGAGGCGCTGCGTAGCCGGTCCGGCGGCGGAAACTGGCGGGTCACGGTGCTCGCAGAGGAGTCCGATCCCGCGTACGACCGGGTCGGGCTGACTTCCTACACCGATGGATGGGACCGATCCCGGCTGGCGCTGCCGGGCAATGACTACGCCGACGACGAGCAGGTGCGCCTGATGCTGAGCACCCGGGTCGAGAAACTCGACCTGGCCGACAAGTCGGTGCTCGCGGCGGATGGACAGCGGTACGGCTACGACTCGCTGGTGCTGGCGACCGGATCGCGCGCGTTCGTCCCCCCGGTCCCGGGCCACGATCTGCCCGGATGCCACGTCTACCGGACCCTTGACGATCTGGACGGAATCCGGGCCGACATCGAGTGCATGCTGGAAGCCGGGAACACCCGCGCCGGAGTGGTGATCGGGGGCGGGTTGCTGGGGTTGGAAGCCGCGAACGCGCTGCGCGCCTCGGGGATCGAACCGCACATCGTCGAGATGGCGCCGCGGTTGATGCCGCAGCAACTCGATGACGCCGGCGGTGTGCTGCTGAGCCGGATGATCTCGGAATTGGGTATCGCGGTGCATGTCGGCGTGGGTACCGAGTCCATCGAGCAGCTGACCCACCAATACGGTTCGCCCACCCTGCGGGTGAAGCTGTCCAACGGCGACGCGATCGAGGCCGGACTGGTGATCTTCGCCGCCGGGGTGCGTCCGCGCGATGAGCTGGCTCGTGAGGCCGGCCTGGCGATCGCCGAGCGTGGCGGCGTGTTGACCGATCTGTCCTGTCGGACCAGCGATTCCGATGTGTACGCGATCGGCGAGGTGGCTGCCATCGAAGGTGTCTGCTACGGATTGGTCGGGCCCGGCTACACCAGTGCCGAGGTAGTCGCCGACCGACTGCTGGAGGGCGTTGCCGAATTCGGTGAGGCCGACATGTCGACCAAGCTCAAGCTGCTCGGCGTCGACGTGGCCAGCTTCGGCGACGCGATGGGAGCGACCGAGAACTCGCTGTCGGTCGTGGTCAACGATCCGGTGAAGCGGACCTACGCCAAGCTGGTGCTCTCCGATAACGCCAAGACCCTGCTCGGCGGGATCCTGGTCGGCGACGCCTCCTCCTACGGTGTGCTGCGTCCGATGGTCGGCGCCGAGCTGCCCGGCGATCCGCTGGACCTGATCGCCCCGGCCGGCTCTGGCGACAGCAAGAGCGCGCTGGGGATCAGCGCGTTGCCCGGGGCGGCACAGATCTGCTCGTGCAACAACGTCAGCAAGGATCAGCTGTGCGACGCGATCGCCGGCGGTTGCCACGATGTACAGAGCCTGAAGGACTGCACCAAAGCGGGAACCTCGTGCGGCTCCTGCATTCCGCTGCTCAAGGAGTTGCTGATCGCCGAGGGCGTCGAGCAGTCCAAGTCGCTGTGCGAACATTTCGCCCAGTCGCGCGCGGAGCTCTTCGAGATCGTCCAGGTCACCGGAATCCGCACCTTCTCTGAACTATTGGAACGGTTCGGCACCGGCTACGGCTGCGACATCTGCAAGCCCACCGTCGCCTCCATCCTGGCGTCCACCGGATCCGACCACATCCTCTCCGGCGAACAGGCCGCTCTTCAGGACACCAACGACCACTTCCTGGCCAACATTCAGCGCAACGGCAGCTACTCGGTGGTCCCGCGCGTTCCCGGCGGTGAGATCAAGCCCGAGCACCTGATCCTGATCGGCCAGATCGCCCAGGAATTCGGCCTCTACACCAAGATCACCGGCGGACAGCGCATCGACATGTTCGGTGCCCGGGTGGATCAGCTGCCCGCCATCTGGCGCAAGTTGGTCGACGCCGGCATGGAATCCGGTCAGGCGTACGGCAAATCGCTGCGGACCGTGAAGAGCTGCGTGGGCAGCGACTGGTGCCGCTACGGACAGCAGGACTCCGTGAAGATGGCCATCGACTTGGAGCTGCGTTACCGCGGGCTTCGCGCGCCGCACAAGATCAAGATGGGTGTGTCGGGCTGTGCACGGGAGTGCGCCGAGGCACGCGGCAAAGACGTCGGTGTGATCGCCACCGAGATCGGCTGGAACCTCTACGTCGGCGGCAACGGCGGTATGTCGCCCAAGCACGCCCAGTTGCTCGCCAGTGATCTCGACACCGAGACCGTGTTCCGCTACGTCGACCGGTTCCTGATGTTCTACATCCGCACCGCCGACCGCCTGCAGCGCACCGCACCTTGGATCGAGTCGATGGAAGGCGGTCTCGACCACGTCCGCGAGGTCGTCTGCGACGACTCCCTGGGGCTGGCGGAGGAGTTCGAGGCAGAGATGGCCCGCCACGTCGACAACTACACCGACGAGTGGAAGGGCGTGCTCGACGACCCGGAGAAGCTTTCGCGCTTCGTGTCGTTCGTCAACGCCCCCGACGCCGAAGACCCGACCGTCGCGTTCACCGTGCGTGATGGCCGCAAGATCCCGTTACCCGTCCCGGTAGTGCGCTCATCTGAGGAGGAATTATGAGCACCAACAACATTGACACTTGGATCACCGCCTGCCGCTACGACAGTCTGATCCCCGGACTCGGCGTCGGTGTCTTGCTCGCCGACGGTAAGCAGGCGGCGCTGTTCCGGCTTGACGACGGCTCGGTTCGTGCGGTGTGCAACATCGACCCGTTCTTCCGGGCTGCGGTGCTGTCTCGCGGGATCGTCGGTGACCGCGGCGGCCGTCTGTCGGTCATCTCGCCGCTGAAGAAGCAGGCCTTCGCGCTCGACGACGGCAGCTGCCTGGACGACCCGAGCGTCTCGGTGCGGGTCTACCCGACTCGGACCACCGCCGAGGGCTATGTGCAGATCGGCCAGACCGTCCCGGAGAGGGCGGTCGCTTAGCCCGCCTCCTGGTCCACCTGGTCCACGGCCAGGCGGTACCCCCGTTTGACAACGGTGGCGACAATATTCTTGTCGCCCAAGGTTGTCCGCAGCCTCAGTACGGCGGTCTCCACCGCATGAGTGCTGGCGCCGTTGCCGGGCAGCGCCTCGAGCAGAGTCTGTCGTGAGACGACTCTGCCGGGCCGGTGCGCCAGCGCTCGTAACGTAGCCATACTCGACGGTGACATCGGCTTGGGCTCCCCGTCGACTATCACGCAACTGCCGCGGACCTCGATGCGATGGCCGGCGGCGTGAACCGTGTGGGTGCGCAGCCGAGGCAGCTCGTCGACGATATGGCGTGCCAACGCGCCCAGTCGCATTCGTCGCGGCGAAGAGGTCGGGACCTCCAAGAGGGCCAGGGGCCGCGCGGTCAACGGTCCTACGCACATCGCGTGCACGTCGGACCGCAGCGCGCCAAGCAGGGCGTCGGAGATGCCGAGATCGGCGGCACGTGTCAGTGTCGCCATCACGGCGGCTGCCGAGGTGAAGCTGACCGCGTCGAACTGGCGTTGGGCGATCTGCGAGGTGAGCTGATCGAACTCTCCGCCGGGATGCGCCGGCCGCCAACGGTAAACCGGGATGGGTAGTACATCGGCCCCCGCCTTGCGGAATTGGTCGAGCAGCTCGGGGGCGGGATCCCAGTCGCCCGTGGTGCCGTGCAGCTGTACTGCCATGCGGGCGCCGGCAATGTTGGATTTCAGGTATTCGACCACCGCGGCTGATGACTCAGATTCGGGCGACCACTCCTCGGGCAAACCTACAGTGCGCAAGGCGCCCACGGCCTTGGGCCCACGGGCCACGATGCGGGCGGCGGTCAGGGCGGAGATCAGCTGATCGGCGATGCCCCATCCTTCGGCGGCGGCGATCCAACCGCGGAAGCCCATGGCGGTCGTAACAATCAAGACGTCAGGCGGTTCCTCGATCAATGATTCGGTGCGCCCGCGCAATACAACGTCGTCGGTCAGGTCGATCATGGTGATGGCCGGGGCGGCGCAGACCGAGGCGCCGTGGCGCCGCAGCATGGTGCAGAGCTCGTCAGCGCGCCGCGCTGACGTCACCGCGACCCGGTAGCCGCTCAGCGACGTGGACACCTTACGCCGGCGCCAGCGCGGCCCGAGCCGGTTGAGTGGCGAAGAACGGCCGACGTACGTACCTCAGCCAGGTCAGCGCCGCGGCCCCGACATAACCCACCAGGAAGATCCAAAACGCCGTCGTAGCCGAGCCGCTGGAGATATACGACTGGCGCAGAGCCAGATTGATTCCGACGCCGCCCAATGCACCGATTGCACCGGCAAATCCGATCAGCGCTCCCGACATGGCTCGCGCCCAATGCCGACGATCGCTCTCGTGCATACCCATTCGGTGGCTGTGGGCCTCGAAGACCGACGGAATCATCTTGTACACCGAGCCATTGCCGATTCCGGACACGATGAACAGCGCCACGAAGCCGATCACATAGCCCACCATCACGGCGCCGGACGTGGGACCGCTGCGATGGCTGTCCAGGGTGCTCACACTCACGAGCAACCCGGAGGCTGCGAACAAGCCGCCAAAGGCAGCCAGCGTGACTCGGCTGCCGCCGAGCCGATCGGCCAGTCGACCGCCGAAGATCCGCGAAATCGACCCCAAAAGCGGCCCCAAAAAGGCGATTTGAGCAGCATGCAAGGAGGCCTGCGCTGGGCTCTGGCCGCCGCCCACGAAGCTGATCTGCAGCACCTGGCCGAACGCGAAAGAGAATCCGATGAAGGAGCCGAACGTCCCGATGTAGAGCAGTGCGACGATCCAGGTGTCGAGCTCGGGAAGGATCGAGCGCATTGCGGTCAGGTCGGCCCTTTGGCCATCGAGATTGTCCATGAACAGCGCGGCACCGATAGCGGCCACCGTGAGGACGACCAGATAGATCGCACACACCCAATACGGCTGACGGTTACCCACGGTGGCCAACACTCCCAGTCCGACCAGCTGGATCAGCGGAACCCCCAGGTTGCCGCCACCGGCATTGACCGCCAGGGCCCACCCCTTGAGTCGGTGCGGATAGAACGCGTTCACATTGGTCATCGAAGCGGCAAAGTTGCCGCCGCCCAGACCTGTTAGGGCCGCACACACCAGGTAAGGCCACAGCGGCAGGCCTGGATGGGCCAGCAGGCCCATCATCCCGACGGTCGGGATCAGCAGCACCAGTGCGGAGAAGATCGTCCAGTTACGGCCGCCGAACGCCGCGGTGGCCAGCGAGTACGGTATGCGCAGTACGCCGCCGGCGAGCGTAGCCGTGGCTGCCAGCAGGAACTTGTCTCCCGCGGTGAAGCCGTACACCGACTCGGGCATGAACAACACCATCACCGACCAGATCGACCAGATGGAGAAGCCGGCGTGCTCAGCAACTGTCGACCAGATCAGATTGCGCCGCGCGATCTTGTCGTTGCCGGCCGTCCAGGCCACGGTGTCTTCGGGATCCCACTGGGTTATCAGGTGTGAACGAGCCATGTGGTCACGGTAGAAATCTTTCGTTACCGCAATGCTGCACGAGATGACTCGCCCGTGAACTTCTCCTCACGGTGCTGTCGACCGAGTGTGAGGCGGCGGAGTCGGTCCGCCGAACGCGAAGGAATGCCGGTGACACCTGTCAACGTGGCGGGGCCAGAAAGGAATTCAGGAAGTCCGCTTCAGCGCGAACGCCGCGCGGACGAGGACCGTTGCTGAAAACGGTTTAGCGCACTGGAATCCGCGTGTGGGCGGTGATGAACCGGTCGGCGACGACCTGGGCGATACCGGGATGCGTGCCCAGCGGCTCGGTCACCAGATCCGCGCCGGCGTCGCGCAGGCGGCGCTGGAAAAGGCCGTCGGCCAACAAGTACGACGCGATCACCACGCGTGAAGCGCCTTGGCTGCGTAGGTCGGCGACGGCTTCACCGACGCTGGGACCACCGGTAGCGGCGAACGCCACCGTGACCGGCGAACCGAGCAGCCCGGAAAGCATCTCCGCTGCGTGCTTCAAGTCGTTGTGCGCGAGGGGGTCTGATGAGCCGGCCGCGGCGAGAACCACCGAGTCTCCAGCGTGCCAGCCCGATTCGGTCAGCCGAGCGGCGACCACCGCGGCGACGCGATCGTCGGGGCCCAGCGCCGGAGTGATCGTGACATCGGGGTGACCGCTGGCCGCGACCTGGGTGGGTACGTCGACGCCCACATGGTAACCGCGGGCCAGAAAGGCGGGTACCAGGATCGCCGGGCGGCCGCTCTCGGCCTCAGCGGCAAGGATCTCCGCCGGGTTGGGTCCCAGCACGTCGACGAATGCCACGCGCACCGGTTGCCCCAACAAGCTACTGACCTGTTCGGCGAGTTCGCCGATCATGACGATCCCCTCGGGCTGACGGGTGCCATGCGCCACCAGGATGGGAATCATGCTGCCCCCTGCTCGCTGTCGACCGCCAGTCGGTACCCGCGCTTGACCACCGTGGCGACGATCTGGCTGTCGCCCAGCGCTGTTCGCAGCCGGAGCACGGCCGACTCGACGGCATGCGTGCTGTTACCGCGTCCCGGGAGGGCACGCAGCAACGTGTCCCGGGCAACCACGTTGCCCGGACGAAGCGCCAAGACGCGCAGGGCGGCCAGGCCGGCTGGAGAGACCGGTTTGACCATCCCGTCCACGAGAACCCGGCTTTCCTCGATCTCGATGCGGTGACCGGCGGCGTAAACGGCGGTACTCATGTATAAGATTTAGCCCCAGTCGATTTCATCTGTGTTACCGACCGATTTCGGATCCGTTGCCCGATTCGTGTTCCGGGTCACGCCGAGATCTTCTCGCCGTCTGCCGGAACCCGGGAGCTTTGGCCGCCCCGAACCCGCGGGGGCCGGCGAACGTACATCACCCAGGTCAGTGCCGCAACGGCGCAGTACGACGCCAGAAAGACCCAGAACGCGGGTGTCTCTGTTCCCGAGCTGGCGTAGGCCTGACGCAGGATCAAGTTGATGGCGACCCCGCCGAGCGCGCCGACCGCGGTGGCAAACCCGATCAAGGCGCCGGAATGTGAACGTGCCCAATGCCGGCGCTCGGCTTCGTCGGCATCCAGTGAGCGACTGCGCGCCTCGAAGATCGACGGGATCATCTTCAACACCGATCCGTTGCCCATTCCGGCGAGGATGAACAGCACCATGAATGCGGCGATGTAGATCACGATCGTCGATGTGGTTGCGCGGCTGTTGTGGTCGTCGATCGTGCTGGTCACAAGCAGTACGGCTGACGCCAGGATCATGCCGAGGAACACCACCAAGGTGACGCGGCCGCCGCCACGGCGGTCGGCCACCCGGCCGCCGTAAATGCGGGCCAAGGCGCCCAACAGTGGGCCTAGGAACGCGATTCGCGCAGCGTAGAGCGCCGCCTCGGCGGGGCTGTGGCCGGCCTTCTCGAAAGTGACGTGCAGCACTTGGGCGAATGCGAAAGCGAAGCCGATGAACGAGCCGAACGCGGCGCAGTACAGCGCCGAGACGATCCAGCTGTCCGGGACCGACAGGATCGACCGGATGCTGCCCACCTCTTCCATGCCGTGGTCGAGGTTGTCCATCCACAGGGCTGCGCAGGTTCCGACCACGGCAAGCAGCACCAGATACACCGAGCAGACCAGTTCGGGCTTGGTGTTGCCGACGGTAGCCAGTACCAACAGGCCGACCAGCTGGATGGCTGCTACCCCGAGGTTGCCGATGCCGCCGCACAGTCCGAGGGCGACGCCCTTGAGCCGCTGGGGGTAGAAGGCGTCGACGTTGGCCAGCGACGCGGCGTAGTTGCCGCCACCCAGGCCGGTCAGTGCGGCGCACACCAGGTACATCCACAGCGGCTGACCGGGGTTGACGAGGAGCAGCAGCGTCCCGACGGTCGGGACCAGCAGGATCAGCGAGGAGGCCACCGCCCAGTCCCGGCCGCCGAACTTCGCGGTGGCCCGGACGTAGGGCACGCGGACGCATCCACCGACCAGAGTGGCGACCGCGGCCAGCAGCAGTTTGTCGCCGGGTTTGATGCCGTAGACCGACTCGGGCATGAACAGCACCACCACAGACCACAGCGACCAGATGGAGAACGCGACGTGGGTACTGGCGGTGGACCAGATCAGGTTGCGTCGTGCGATGGCGGCATTGCCGGTCTCCCAGGCGGCGCAGTCCTCGGGATCGAAATTGCTGATGTGGCCGTTCGTCATGCGATCTCCTCAGGCTCTAGGCCATCGCCACGCGGACAATCTCGCATCACGATGGACGGTCTGCGAACCTACCGACCCGATCTGGCAAGTGGCAGAACAGAACCTGAAAATGCGGTGGGCACACGGCCTCTCAGTGGCCTACGTCACGTATTGGCCGCGCGCGCAGGATATTTCGCCTGGTTGACCGACAGAGTGGAGAAGCGTTGCGTTCGGTTGGAACCTTCTGTCAGCTGACTGGAAGCCAGGCGTTGACGGCCTTCGCGATCTGGAGATACAGCGGAATCCCAATGGTCACGTTGTAGGAGAACGTCAGGCCCAGCGATGCGGCCAGTGGAACCGTCGGACTGGCCTCGGGGATCGCCATGCGCTGCACCGCCGGAACGGCGATATAAGAAGCCGCGCCGCACAGTACAGCGAACAGCACGTAGCTGCCGGCTTCAAAATGGGTGCCGGTGATCTGCGAATAGGTGTGGATGATGAAAATTCCGGCTATCGCAAAGAGGTTGGGTGCCAACAACCCAAAGGCGATCAGACCGCGTCCCGCGGACCGCAGGTCCTTGAGCTTGCGTGAGGCAGTCATTCCCATTTCGAGCAGGAAGAGGCACAACATTCCCTGGAACGCGGTGACGAAGACGTGGTCACCGTCCTCGATGACCGAGGCGCCCTGCAAGCGGCCGACGAAGCCGATGAGGATCCCGCCGAACAGCAGGTACAGCCCCGGGTTGAGCAGCACCTCCCGCATCAGGGCTCCGCTGGACTGTGCCGAGACCGTGGTCGCCGTCACCGCGCCCGGCTGAGCGTGCTCCTGCCTTTCCAGCGCCAGGTCGATCTCGTCTTGAATGCCCTGGTCGTGCCGCGTGGTGGTGCGCGCTCCGTTCGCCTGGGCGGCGGCGGCGACCAGTTGCCGGCTGGCCTTCTTGTTGTAGCCGGGCTCGTCTGCCATGTTGCCGCGGGCGTCCATTCCGCGTGCACGCAACCGTGACACCAGGACCAGGGCCACAATGCAGCCCGGGATCTCCATGACAGCCAGCATCACCGGCATGTAGGCGTCGAACGCGATGTCCAGCGTGGCGAGCACGCCAAGGCAGGTGGCGAAAGTGCCGGCGGAGTCTGACCCGTAATACCCGGCGACGGTGGCACGGTCGATACGTCTCATTTTGGTCATTCGGGTCAGCAGCCAGTAGGCGACGAACCCGATGATCAAGTTGGTGGCAAAGCCGAGCACGATGAAGCCCAGGACGCCGCCGATGTTCGACGAGTCGACGGTTGCGAGCTCTTCGCCGCCACGCCAGCCGATGGCGAGCAGCAAATACAACGTCAAGCCCTGATACAGCACGTAGGGGAACTCGAACTGGATCTTCAGCAGGGGGATGAGGAACCCCATGTAGAAGAAAAGCAAGAGTGGCTTGAACAAGTTGTGGGTGAAGTTGTGCCAGAACTCGTACAGCATGAGGGTGCGTCTTTCGAGAGGGGGGCCGTGCAAGGCCGGGGCCAAGCCGTGACGGTCACACCATAAGGCCACTTTTGTTGGGCGTCGCCCTGAAGTCAGCCCCCTGCAACTATTGGCAGCAGAGTGGCAGGGAGCCGCAAAATCCGGCCTTGCGTTCGAGGTGTGTCCGCGCCGGGCGCGGGAAGCCGACGCGGTCGACGCGGCCAGTATGTGCAGGTCAAAGCCCTGAAAGCTTTCTTGACAATGGCGAACAGCCGTAATGCCGGTGTCGCCGCGCCCGTTCGCCTGTGAGACTGACGCAATATTAAGTTAACAATCAATCCTGCTGACGCTTGAATCGCACGGCTGATTCTTATGAACACTGCAGGGATTGTGAGCCACCTCACTGGAGTCCCGCTCGGTCACCGCGCATACACCGGTTGTCTACGGTCTGTTAACCGTGCGGCTACCACACTTGGCCGTCGCGCCAGTCGCAGCTCAGCTCGGCGGAGGTGTCCAGATCGGTGTCCACCGGCATGACAAACACAGTGCCGTCCGCCTCGGGGGTACGCACCGGCCCGGTGGGGGCCAGGACGGCAGTGGGTCCGCGCCACAGCAACCATCCTCGGGCGGTGTACAGCCGGCGGCTGATGCTGGGTGAACTGAGCGCGCCGAGTTCGAAGGCGCCGCGGATCACCTGCTCGCACGCCTGGAGTACGGCGGTGCCCAGGCCCCGCTCCCGGTGATCGGCCTGGACGGTGACGGCTTCTATATAGCCGCACCGCAGCGATCTGCCGCGATAGAGCAGTTGGCGCCTGATTACGCAGCCGTGAGCGATCAAGACGCCGTGGTGCCAGATCAAGGCGTGCATGCCACCGAGCGCATGCTGCCAGTCGGCGTCGGAGAGTGTGCCCCCGGAGGCCTCGGTGACCAGCCGACGTGCGCCGCGGCGGGTCTCATCGTCCAGATCGCTGGTGTGGATCAGGCGGGCGGTATGAACCTGGCCGGGCACCCGAAGGGCCTACCAAGCCGAGCGCGCGGCGGGATGTTGACGGGGCCGCGACCAGTGCATCCGCACCGTCTGCCCGGGCCGGACCTGGGCCAAGGTGTCGATGTCCTCATCGACCACAACCCCGACCACCGGATAGGCCCCGGTCACCGGATGGTCGGGGCCCAGGATTATCGGAAAGCCGTTCGGCAGGATCTGGATGGCGCCCCGATCGGCACCCTCGGCGGGCAATTGCCTTTCCGGCCAACGGTATTCCAGAGGCATCCCGACCAAGCGCATGCCGACCCGGTCGCTGCGGTTGCTCACCAGCCAGTTGGTGCGCACCATGATGTCGGGGTCAAGGAACCAGTCGTCGCGCGGCCCGGGCGTCACCCGCAACTCGACCACGTCGTCGGGGATGGTCGCCACCGGTGCCTGGTCGATCTCGGGGTAGTCGCCGGTCCGTTCGCCGATCTGCAGCACATCGCCGTCGCGCAACGGGGCCGGGCCGATCTCGCCCATCACGTCGTAACTGCGGGAACCCAGTACCGGGGTTACGTCGATGCCGCCCCGCACCGCCAGGTAGCTGCGCAGCCCCGACCGCGCCGTGCCCAGGGAGACCACCTGGCCGTCGCGGACGTGTTGAATGCTGTTGGTGCCGAAGCTGACTCCGTTGACATTCGGATCGGTGTCGGCGCCGGTGACCGCGATGTCGACGTCGCCGCCGTGGACCCGCACGGACAATCCGCCGAATGCCACCTCGATGGTGGCTCGATCATCGGGATTGGCCAACAGTCGGTTGGCCAACCTGTGCGAGCGACGGTCGGCGGCACCGGAACGGCTGACACCGAGATGCCCTAACCCGGCCCGGCCCAGATCCTCGACCAGGGCCAACGGGCCGGTGTGCAGAATTTCCAGAGTGGTTGTCATGGCGGTCACGCGGCCCGGAATTGCACCGACAGGCCCGGTGTCAGCAGTGCCGGGGCAGGACGGTTCAGATCCCACAACACGGCGTCGGTGTGGCCGATCACCTGCCAGCCGCCGGGCCACTGACGCGGATAGATGCCGCTGAACTGGCCGGCCAGCGCCACCGAACCGGCTGGAACCGGACGCAGCTCGGCGCGGCGGGGCACCTGCAGCCTGGGGTCGCCGCCCAGCAGGTAGGCGAAACCCGGTGTGGATCCGCCGAAGCCCACCAACCAGGGCGTGGTGGTATGGGCGTTGATCACCTGGGCCACGCTCAGGCCGGTGTGTTCGGCCACCTCGGTCAGGTCCGGCCCGTCGTAGATGACGTCGACAACCACGTCCGCGGGGCCTTCTGAGGCGCGAGTTCGGACCGCATCGGGGTCGGCGTCCAGGGTTGTCAGGCGGCGCCGGACACCTGACAGGTATCGGGGTGCGGCCACTTTCACCAACACCGTGTGCGACGCCGGGACGATGTCGACCACGCCGGGCAGCGCTGCCGAATGCAGCGCCGCGGTCCATGCCAGCACGTCGGTCGTTGAGTCGAACTGCAACAGCAAAGCGCTGTCGCCATAGTCGAGGACCATGTCGGTCTTGGTGAAATCCGTGAAATCCAATGCCACGCTCATGCCACGACCGTAGCCCCGAATGGCGGCAAATAGTGACGTAGAACACAATTCTGCGGGGTATGCCAGAGGGGTCTTACCGAACGCGCAGAGTCGGCCCTAGCCGGTGATCTTGGCGATCAGCGCCGGTAGCTGCCCGGCCACCAGCGGGTAGCTCAGCGGGGAGGCGAAGGCGATCGCGCCGGCCTGGTCTTTGGTGGTGAAAATGCTGCGCGACTCGAACCCGGCGATATCGGGATCGGCCAGCAGAGCCGTGCGCTCGTCGTCGCTCTCGGTGGTCCAGATCAGCACGTCCGCGCCGCCGAGTGCGGATGCGATCCGGTCGTGCTCGATCACCGAGGGTCCATCGGCGACGGTCAATCCCATCTGGGTGAGAAACGCAGTTCGCCACCCAGTGGCGGCGCTGACGTTGCCCTGGTCCAGTCGACCGGCCAGCAGCAGTACCTTCTTGCCTTTGAAGCCAGGGCGCGCGCTGGCGACGTCGGTGAACGCGGCGTCGACCCCGTCGACCAGCGACTGCATCTGCTGACCGCGGTGCACCGCTTTGCCGATGGCGGCGGCCTGAATCTTCCAGGGCTCGAAGAAGGCGTCGCCGCCCGACTGGGGCACGGTCGGCGCGATGGCCGACAGCTTCTGATAGGTATCAGCGTCCACGCCGGCATTCGTCGCGATGATCAGATCCGGTTTGAGGTCGGCGATCTGTGCGACCGCAATCCCGTTGTCCAAGTTCAGCACTACCGGCTTGGCGTCCCCGAGCTGCCGCTGCGCCCACGGCCACACTGCAAAAGGCTGGTCACCGAACCAGTTGGTCACCGCGATCGGAACGACGCCGAGCGCCAGCAGGTCGTCCTGCCCGGTGTAGCCGGCGCAAACCACTCGGGTGGGCGGCTCCGGGACGGTCGTCTCACCGAAGATGTGGGCGATGGTGGTCGGTCCGGGTGCGCCGTCATCGCCGTGCTCATCCGACGAGCAGGAGGCCAGCAACGCGGCGGCACCGGCCGCGCCACAGAGGCCGAAGAAACCACGCCGGCTCCACTGGTCCCGCATCCGGTGAGATTAACCCGCGATCAGCGGGACTCGCCATACCCGCCGCCGCCCGGAGTTTCGATCACCAGCACATCACCCGGGCCGACGTCGGTGGAATCGCAGCCGGCCAACTCGGTCACCGAGCCACTCGCGCGTTCCACCCGGTTGCGTCCCAGTTCGCCGGTCTGGCCGCCGGCCATACCGTAGGGCGCGACCCGCCGATGCCCCGTCAGCACGCTGACGGTCATCGGCTCGCGGAACTCGATCTTGCGCACGCCGCCATCACCGCCGCGCCAGCGTCCGGACCCGCCGCTGCCGTGCCGGATCGCGAACTCGCGCAACAGCACCGGGAAGCGCATCTCCAGAATTTCGGGGTCGGTGAGCCGCGAGTTGGTCATGTGGGTCTGCACCACCGAGGCGCCGTCGAAACCCTCGCCCGCGCCCGATCCGCAGCCCAGCGTCTCGTAGTACTGGTGGCCGGCGTTGCCGAACGTGACATTGTTCATGGTTCCGGAGCCTTCGGCCTGCACCCGCAGCGCAGCCAGCAGTGCCCCGGTGATGGCTTGGGAGGTCTCGACGTTGCCGGCGACCACCGCGGCCGGGTAGGCCGGCGACAGCAGGGTGCCGTCCGGGATCGTGATCTTTAGCGGGCGCAGGCAGCCATCATTGATCGGGATATCGTCGGCTACCAGAGTGCGGAACACGTAGAGCACCGCGGCGGTGGCCACCGAGGACGGCGCGTTGAAGTTTGTGGCCAACTGGGGCGATGTTCCATCGAAGTCGATGGTGGCACCCCGCGCCGCGCGGTCGACGGTAATCCGCACCGCGATCGTTGCGCCGGAGTCCATCTCATAGCGGTACTCGCCGTCATCGAGCGAATCGATGACCCGGCGCACCGCTTCCTCGGCGTTGTCCTGGACGTGGCGCATGTAGGCCTGTACGACGTCCAGCCCGAAATGCGAGATCATGGAGCGGATCTCGTCTATGCCCTTCTGATTCGCGGCGACCTGCGCTCGCAGATCGGCGAGGTTGGTATCGGGGCTGCGGGAGGCGAATGTGGCCCCCGTGAGATGGTCCCGGGTCGGTGTTTCGCGGAACTGGCCGCCGTCGACCAACAGCCAGTTGTCGAACAGCACGCCCTCCTCGACAACGGACTTGCTGTCGGCGGGCATGGAACCCGGTGTGGTCCCACCGATTTCGGCATGGTGACCGCGTGAGGCCACGAAGAACAACACGGGGTCGTCCGGGGTTGCGCCTTCGGCGTACACCGGAGTGACGACGGTGATGTCGGGCAGGTGGGTGCCGCCGTGGTACGGGTCGTTGACCGCATAGACCTGGCCGGGCTGCATCGTCGAAGCCCGGCGGGCGATCACTTCCTTGACGGTCGCACCCATCGATCCCAGGTGTACCGGGATATGCGGCGCGTTGGCCACCAGATTGCCTTCGGCGTCGAACAATGCGCAGGAGAAGTCCAGCCGCTCACGGATGTTCACCGACTGGGCGGTGGCCTCCAGCCGGGTGCCCATCTGTTCGGCGATGGACATGAACAGGTTGTTGAAGATCTCCAGCAGTACCGGATCCGCCGCGGTCCCGGCCGCGGCCGGTGCTGCGGTGGTCAGCCGTTTCAGCACCAGTTGCCCGTCGGCGGTCAGCTGGGCCTGCCAGCCGTCGTCGACGACGGTGGTGGCGTTGTCCTCGGCGATGATGGCCGGCCCGATCACCACGTCGGTGATCGATTCCCGCCGGTGCAGCGGCGCATCCCGCCAGGCGCCACCGGTGTAGAGGCGCACGATCTGGCCGGCGTGATGAGATGCGTCGGCAGCGCTTCGCTGCAACAGCTCGGGTTGCTCGGTGAGGCCGGTCGCCTCGACCGAGACCGTCTCGGCGATAAGCGGACGGTCCATCAGGAACGAGTACATGCCGCGGTGGATGTCTTCGAACGCCGCCGTCATCGCAGCGACGCCGTCGAACTCGACCGGGATCGAGGTGTCAGTTCCCTGGTAGCGCAGCTGAACTCGGTGGATCACCCGTGTCCGGTCGGGCGGAATGTCTTGGTCGGCGAGCTCCGCGCGAGCTGCCCGCTCCAGGCCGTCCGCTACCTCGCGCAACCCGGCGAGGGCGGTGGAATCCAGCTCGGTCTCGACGGCGCGCTCGCGGATCACGGTGGTGTCGGCCAACCCGATCCCGAGTGCGGAGAGCACGCCCGCCATCGGCGGTACCAACACCGTACGGATGCCGAGCTCGTCGGCGACCGCGCACGCGTGCTGTCCGCCGGCGCCACCGAAGGTGGTCAGGGCGTAGCGGGTGATGTCGTAGCCCTTGGCCACGGAGATCTTCTTGACCGCGTTGGCCATGTTCGCCACGGCGATGCGCAGGAACCCTTCGGCGACCTGCTCGGCGGTGCGGTCATCGCCGGTGGCGATGAGAATATCGTCGGCCAGGGCGGCGAAGGACTGTCCGACCGTTGCAGCATCGAGCGGTTCGTCGCCGGCCGGTCCGAACACTGCTGGGAAATGGTCCGGTTGGATGCGCCCGAGCATGACGTTGGCGTCGGTGACGGTCAACGGTCCCCCGCGCCGGTAGCAGGCCGGGCCCGGGTCGGCGCCCGCGGACTCCGGGCCCACCCGATACCGGCTGCCGTCGAAGTGCAGGATCGAGCCGCCGCCGGCCGCGACGGTGTGGATATGCAGCATCGGTGCTCGCAGCCGCACGCCGGCGACCTCGGTGGTGAACACCCGCTCGTATCCGCCGGTGGCGGTGTAGTGGGATACGTCGGTGGAGGTTCCGCCCATGTCGAAACCGATCACCGAGTCGAAGCCGGCCATCGCCGACATTCGAACCATGCCGACGATTCCGCCGGCTGGCCCGGACAGGATCGCGTCCTTGCCGCGGAAATGATCTGCCGCCGCCAGCCCCCCGTTGGACTGCATGAACATCAGTCGCACGCCGGTGAGCTGGTCGGCCACCTGTGCGACATAGCGACGCAAGACCGGTGACAGATAGGCGTCGACGACGGCGGTATCGCCGCGTGGGATCAGTTTCGGCAGCGGGCTGACCTCGCACGACAACGAGACCTGGGTGAAACCGATCTCGCGGGCCAGCTCTCCGATTGCCCTTTCATGCACCGGATTTCGGTAACTGTGCAGGCATACCACCGCGCACGCGCCGATCCCCTCGGCGTGGGCGGTGCGCAGCTGTGCGGCCAAGTCATCCAGATTCGGCGCCTGCAGCACCGTCCCGTCGGCGGCGATGCGTTCATCGACCTCGATGGTGCGTTCGTAGAGTTGCTCGGGCGTCACGATGTGCCGGTCGAAGATGCGTGGCCGATTCTGATAGGCGATGCGCAGTGCATCCCCGAAACCCCGCGTGATCACCAGCAGGGTGCGTTCACCGGCGCGCTCCAGCAGGGCGTTGGTGGCCACCGTCGTGCCCATCCGCACCGCATCGATCAGCCCGTCCGGAATGGGCGCCTCGCCGTCGAGCTGCAGTAGGGCGCGGATTCCGGCCACCGCCGCGTCTCGGTAGTGCTCCGGATTCTCCGAGAGGAGCTTGTGCGTGAGCAGACGCCCGTCGGGGTGGCGCGCCACGATGTCGGTGAACGTGCCGCCCCGGTCGATCCAGAACTGCCATGTAGCCGACACGGGTCACATTCTGCCGTCGGGGGACACCGGCGGGGAAGCCAGTCCGAGGCCGCGCGGTTTGGTGAGCAGCGAGACCGCGAAATCGGCGTAGGTGCGAGCCGTTTCCTCCGGAGTGGCGGGGCCGTCGGGGTTGAACCATTGTGGCAGCGAGGTGCACATCGTGGTGATGGCGCGTCCGGCGATCCGGCGGTCGAGAACATCGGCGATATCTACATCGCGCTCCCGCGCTGCGCGGTCGACGGCGGCGTCCAGGGTGTGCTGCAGTTGATTTCGTGAGTCGGCGATACGTTGTCGATTCGTCGCGGTAAGGCTGCGCATCTCGCTGGCTCCGATGAACGCCAGCTTCTGGCGGTGCGTGTGGAACAGGGCCAGCGCCTCGACGACCAGCCGCACCTCCTGCAGCCCTGTTGCGGCGTCGGCGCGGGCCGCGGTGACGCGCCAGTGCAGTTCTGACATGGTCAGATCGAGTATCGCGACCAGCAGCGCCTGCTTGTCGGGGTAGTGGTGGTAAATCCCGGGAACGCTCATGCCCGCGCGTGCGGAGACATCCCGCATGGAACTGCCGTGGTAACCGGTTTCGACGAACGCATCGATAGCCGCCGCCAAGACGCCGTCGAGGGCCAGCGGCGGAAACCTTCGCCAGTCGCGCTGCCCGGAATCGGCGGCGTCGGCGCGCGCGTGGTCCAAGTGCGTCGCCGCCACCGAGACGGTGCCCGCCAGGATCTGGGCCGGTGTGACGCCCAGCGCCCCGGCGCACTCCTGAAGCCTCGACACCGAGACCCCGGTCTTGCCGTTCTCGATGGCGCTGATCGTGGCGGGACTGACCCGCAGACACTGGGCAAGCTCGCGCACGGTCAGACCCCGGGCCCGACGGGCGGCGCGGATCGCCGTGCCGCACCCAGATGATCCCACCACGGCCACCTCCGGTTTGTTCAGTAATTCTGAACTATATCGCACGGATTGATGCCGGCTTACGGTCGATTTTGACGGGAAATGCCCTTCTGTGTCACAGTCCGTAGTGTTCGGGCCGAGCGAACGGTCGGTCATTGCGAGAGTGGTGATGGGGTGTCATGGCGATCGAGTTGAGCTACTCGCCGGAAGTGTCGGAGCTCGTCGAAAAGACGCGGGCGTTCATCGAGGACGTGGTCCTGCCGGTGGAGGATCGCTTCGGCGGGGACATCGCCGCCGCGGGCGGGGACGCCACGGTGCAGGAACTGCAGGCCGCGGCTCGAGAGGCGGGCGTGTTCGCGCCGCACGCGCCCGTCGAATACGGCGGTCTGGGCTTGAACATGTCCGACCGGGCGCCGGTGTTCGAGGCCGCCGGGTATTCACTGTTCGGCCCGGCGGCGGTGAACATCGCCGCCCCCGATGAGGGCAACGTGCATCTGCTGGCAGAGGTGGCCAGCCCCGAGCAGAAGGCGCGCTACCTCGCGCCGCTGGCGGCCGGTGACGTGCGGTCCGCGTTCGCGATGACCGAGCCGGGGCCGGGCGCTGGTTCGGACCCGGCCGCGCTGACGACCAAGGCGCAGCGCCGGTCGGGAGATTGGTACATCACCGGTCGCAAGTGGTACATCACCGGCGCCGACGGCGCGGGATTCTTCATCGTCATGGCCCGCACCTCCGGGGAGCCCGGCCAGCGCGGCGGCGCCACCATGTTCCTGGTCCCCGCCGACACCGCGGGTCTGACCGTCGGCCGACACATCCCGACACTGGACCGGTCCATGGTGGGCGGGCACTGTGAGGTGTTCTTCGATGACGTTCGGGTACCCGAGGAAGCGGTGCTCGGCGAGGTGGACCGCGGCTTCGAATACGCCCAGGTGCGTCTCGGGCCTGCGCGCATGACCCACGTCATGCGCTGGCTCGGCGCCGCCCGCCGTGGTCACGACACCGCGCTGTCGCATGTCGTGGAGCGTCAGGCATTCGGATCGGCGCTCGGCGATCTGGGCATGATCCAGAACATGGTGGCCGACAACGAAATCGACATCGCCGCCACCCGAGCGTTGCTGGTACGCGCATGCTGGGAACTCGACCAGGGCTCTGGTGCCGGCGACGCGACGTCGATCGCCAAGACGTTCGCCGCCGAGGCGATCTTCCGGATCGTCGACCGCAGCGTCCAGATGTGCGGCGCGCTCGGCGTCACCGAGGACCTGCCACCGGCGCGGCTTTCCCGCGAGGTGCGCCCGTTCCGGGTTTACGACGGCCCCTCCGAGGTGCACCGCTGGGCCATCGCCAAGCGGCGCGTCGGGGCGGCGCGGCGCGCTCGCAAGGACGCCGCACAGTGACGGTCGAAGCGCTGGATCCGGTTGCCCTGCGGCAATACCTCATCGCCAACAACGTTCCGGTTCGCGGTGAACTCACCGTCGAACTGATCGCGGGAGGCCGCTCCAACCTCACCTTCAAGGTCAGCGACGAATCGTCGGCGTGGGTCGTGCGCCGACCTCCACTCGGCGGCCTGACCCCGTCGGCTCACGATGTGGGCCGCGAATTCGTGGTCACCGACAAGCTCTACGGCACCGGTGTTCCGATCGCACGACCCGTGGCGCTCGACGCCGACGGCGCGGTCTGTGGTGCGCCCTTGACCGTCACGGAGTTCGTGACCGGCCGGGTCTACCGGCACAAGGACGATCTGGACACCCTCTCCGATGCGGAACTGGCGGCCAACGCCAAGGCGCTGGTGCAGGCTCTGGTGGATCTGCACGCGGTCGACTACCGTGCCGTCGGCCTCGAATCCTTCGGTAGGCCAGACGGATTCCTGGAACGCCAGGTGCGCCTGTGGGCTCGCCAATGGGAGCTGGTCAAGACGCCTGCCAACGATGAAGCGCTGTCCGACGATGTCTCGAAGCTGGCCGCGGCACTGGCCGACACCATCCCACAGACATCGCAACCCTCGGTAGTGCACGGCGACTTCCGCATCGACAACACCATCTGCGATCAGGAGCGGGCGGACGTCATCCGGGCAGTTGTGGACTGGGAGCTGTCCACCCTGGGCGATCCGCTCACCGACATCGCCCTGATGTGTGCCTACCGGTCACCGGCATTCGACCTGGTGTTCGGCCACCCGGCCGCGTGGACCAGTGCACGCCTGCCATCGGCCGACGCCCTCGCCGAGGAGTACGCACGGCTGTCCGGCCGGGACCTGGGCGACTGGAACTTCTACCTGGCGCTGGCGAACTTCAAGATCGGGGTGATCGCCGAAGGAATCACCCACCGAGCCCAGCACGGCGCGAAAGACGTGCAGAATGCCGGTGAAGCGGCACAGGCTGCGCCGGAGTTCATCGCTGCGGCGCGAAATGCGTTGAAATAACCGTAAAAAGTCGAGAAAGGTGAGTCGGGTGAGCGTACTGGACAAGTTCCGGATGGATGGCAAGGTCGCCGTAGTGACCGGGGCGTCCTCGGGCCTCGGCGTGCATTTCGCTCGGGCCTTCGCCGAGGCCGGCGCGGACGTGGTGCTAGCGGCGCGGCGGGTGGAGAAGCTCGCGGAGGCGGCCGAACTCGTCACCGCTGCCGGACGCGCAGCACTTCCGGTGGCGACCGATATCGCCGACCCGGAGGCGGCGACCAAAATGGTCGAGGCCGCCATCGAGCGATTCGGTCGGGTCGATGTGCTGATCAACAACGCCGGCATCGGAACGGCGCACCCGGCCACCCGGGAAACCCCCGAGCAGTTCCGCGAGGTCATCGACGTCAACCTCAATGGGGCCTACTGGGCGGCGCAGGCCTGCGGGCGGGTGATGGCGCCGGGTTCGTCGATCGTCAACATCTCCAGCGTTCTGGGGCTGACCACGGCTGGGTTGCCGCAGGCGGCCTATGCCGCCAGCAAGGCCGGACTGATCGGTCTGACGCGGGACTTGGCGCAGCAGTGGGGAAGCCGAAAAGGTATCCGGGTCAACGCGATTGCTCCCGGATTCTTCGCCTCGGAGATGACCGATCAGTACCGCCCGGGATACCTGGACAGTGTCGCTCACCGAATCGTGCTGGGCCGGATGGGCGACCCGGAAGATCTCGCAGCCTCGGTTCTGTGGCTTGCCTCGGATGCCGGTGGCTACGTCACCGGACAGACCATCGCGGTCGACGGCGGCTTCACGATCAACTGAAGCCGCCGATCCCGCGGCGGATCCGCGATAGCCTCGGCTGATGGATCCCGAGCCGATCCGGCTGTCCCAGCTGGATTCCGGTGCCGATGCGGTGCTGCGGCTCGTCGCGCATTTCGACGCACTCGTCGAGTCGAACGCCGATACCGAGGCAGTGATCGGGTCGGCCGAGTACGTCGCGCAATGCCCGGTGACCGTGCGATGGATATCGGAGACCGAGCCCGAGATCCGGCTGGAGCGGGCCGGCACCTCGGCGCATCCACTCGACGAGGTGCTGGCCGACCGGGTACGTCACGCGCTGCGCATAGCGGCGTCGCGGGCGGGAGCGACCGTCCGGCTGGGTGACCCCGCGCTGCTGGAACTGGTGTTGTCCGACAACGAGTTACCGGCGGAGCGGGCCCGGGCGATCCGGCTGTTGGGCCTCGATGAGTCCCGCGAGGTCCGCGTGCTGGCGGTCTCGGCGGGATCGCCTGCTGAGGCGCTGCGCGTCGTTGTGAGGGAACTGGGCGACCAACCGGTCCGCTCGGTCACGATCGGCGCCGACACGGCCCTGCTGTGTTACAGCTCCGAGGATGCCCGGACCCTCTCGGACCGGCTCGATGCGGCGATCATCGCGGCCTTTCCGCCACCGTTACCAGCACAGCTGGGACGCGGGCCGTGGGTGGGGATCGGAGCCAAGTCCACCGTGTTCGGTGCGGCGACATCGTGGCAGCAGGCGCAGCGGGGGCTGCGATTCGCTTCGTCCACGCACTATGGGCGCCGGGCGGTCGCCTACGAACGCCTGAGTGTCCTGGAGCTGCTCGCCGACCTTCCGCTGGAGCGGGTGCTGCGGCACCACGATGTGGCGCGGATCAACGCCATCGCGGCCAAACCGGCCGGTGCGCACGACGTCGATACCACCGAGGCGTTCTGCGTGCTCGGCTCGCTGCGCCGCACCGCCACCCAGTTGCACCTGCACCACAGCACGGTGGCGTCCCGTATTGCCCACGTCGAGTCGGCGATGGGCTGGGATCTGGCCGACCCGATCGATCGGTTCACGGCCACCCTGGTGCTCTTCGTGCGCCGGATTGCGCTGTCGGCGGCTGAGCTTTCCGTCACGGAACCGACAGACGTCGGGCAAAATCCGTAAACCAGCAGACGTATGGCGGATGACCGGCATCGGCGATTGCAGTGATGATGATCACCACCTGAATAGAAGGAGCGAGAATCGTGGCCGTGATCGACCCCAGCCGGACCTGGGCCCCCTTGGAGAAGCGGTTGGCCGAAACCACCAATGAGCGGCACCGGGCCGCGCTCCAAGTGGTGATCGAGCACATGAAGGGCGAGGCTTCGCCCGACCTCGACCAGGTGATGGGCACGCTGAGCGCCGAGCCGGACTACCACTTCTGGATGGGCGGTCAGGATGTCGGTCCCAAAACCACCGAGGGAGTGCACACCTACTACACGAACTTCATGGCGACCCGTACCAACGTGCTGGAGTTCGCCATCGACCGGCTGGTGGTCGACGACGACTGCGTGGTCACCGAAGGGGACATGAAGCAGCTCTACCCGGGCGCCTTGGCGACCGCCATTCTCGGGGTGGAAGTCGAAGATCCCGACGCCGACTACTTAGTGGTGTACCGACAGGTCCTGCTGTGGCCACTCGATGCCAGCGGCAAGATCGTCGGAGAGGACTCCTACTTCGCCGGCGTGCGCAGCGTGACTCCGGTGGCCCGCGAAGACCTCCCGCAGTCCTACATCGATCTCGTTCACGCACCCGCGGCGAATGCCCACTGATATCGCGGGGATGCTGCTCGACCGCCTCGGCGACCGGCATCTAGGGTTGCGTACCCGGCAACGAGATTGGACCTGGGACGAGGTGGTGCGCGAGTCCGCCGCGCGCGCCGCGTTGGCGACGGATCTGCGCCGGGACGGACCGTTTCACATCGGCGTGCTGCTGGACAACGTCGAAGACTTCGTGTTCTGGCTCGGTGCCGGCGCGCTGGCGGGCGGGGTCATCGTCGGCATCAATCCCACCCGCGGCGATGCCGAAATGGCCGCGGAGATCCGCCACGCGGATTGTCAGCTGATCGTCACCGACACCGCCGGAATGGACCGGCTGCGCGGCCTGGACCACGGATTGGAGGCGGAGCGCTTCCTGGTGATCGACGACCCCGGCTACGCCGCCCTGGTCGGTGAACATGGGGTGGAGCCGGCCGCCGCCGCGGGCGTGGGGCCGGGATCGCTACTGCTGCTGTTGTTCACCTCCGGAACCACCGGTGCCTCCAAGGCGGTCAAATGCAGTCAGGGCCGGCTGGTCCGGATCGCCGACATGGCCACCTCCAAGTTCGGCCACGTGCGCTCCGACGTCGACTACTGCTGCATGCCGCTGTTTCACGGCAACGCGATCATGGCGCTGTGGGCGCCCGCGCTGGCCAACGGAGCCACGATCTGTCTGACACCCAAGTTCTCGGCTTCGCAGTTCCTACCCGACGTGCGCTACTTCGGCGCGACCTTTTTCACCTACGTGGGCAAGGCGCTGGGTTACCTGCTGGCCACCGCCGAACAGCCCGACGATGCCGACAACGCCCTGGTCCGCGGCTTCGGAACCGAGGCGTCGCCGCAGGATCAGGCGGAGTTTCTCCGCCGGTTCGGCGCTGTGCTGCACGAGGGGTACGGCTCCAGCGAGGGCGGCAACGCCGCGATACCCGACCCGGCGGCACCGCCCGGCGCGCTGGGGCGTCCGGCGCACGCGGGCATCGCCATCGTCGACCCGCAGACCCGTGCCGAGTGCGCCACCGCGGTCCTCGACGAGCACGGCAGGGTGTCCAACGCCGACGAGGCGGTCGGTGAGATCGTCGACAGGACCGGGGCCCGCGACTTCGAGGGCTACTACAAAAACGACACCGCAGACTCCGAGAAGATCCGCGACGGCTGGTACTGGACCGGTGACCTCGGCTACCGCGACGCGGCCGGCTTCCTGTACTTCGCCGGCCGCCGCGGCGACTGGATCCGGGTCGACGGGGAGAACACCTCCGCGCTGACCATCGAACAGGTACTGCGCCGGCATCCGCTGATCATCAGCGCCGGCGTCTATGCGGTGCCCGACCCGCGCTCCGGTGACCAGGTGATGGGTGCCGTCGAGGTCGCCGATCCCGACAGCTTCGACGCGGCGGCATTCGCCGGGTATCTGGCCGCCCAACCCGACCTGGGCCGCAAGGGCTTCCCGCGGTTCCTGCGGATCTCGGCCGGTCTGCCGGTCACCGGCTCGAACAAGGTGCTCAAACGCGAACTGCAGGCGCAGCGCTGGCACACCGACGAACCGGTATACCACTGGGTCGGGCGGGGTACTCCCGAGTACACCCGCATGACCGACGACGACAAGGGTTCGTTGGACGCCGAATTCACGTCCTACGGTCGGCAAAGCTACCTGCGAGGCGAAGGGTAGAGACGATGAGTGATTGCGCGATCCGGGCGCTGGACCACGGCACCCCCAAGAACCGGTATGCCCGGGGATGGCATTGCCTGGGCCTGGCGGAGACCTTCCGCGATGGTAAGCCGCACGGCATCAACGCCTTTGGCATGAAGCTGGTGGTGTTCGCCGACTCCAGCGGCGACGTGCACGTGCTGGACGCCTATTGCCGGCACATGGGCGGCGACCTGTCCCGGGGCACGGTCAAGGGTGACGCCGTGGCGTGTCCGTTCCACGACTGGCGTTGGCAGGGCTCGACCGGTCGGTGCGCCATGGTGCCCTACGCCAAACGGGCGCCGCGGACGGCGCGCACCCGACGCTGGCCCACCTGCGAGGTCAACGGCCAACTGTTGATGTGGCACGACCCGGAGGGCTCGACACCACCTGCGGAACTGACCCCACCTCAGATCGAGGGAATGGACGCCGGCAAATGGTCGCCGTGGCAATGGGATTCGGTCTTGATCGAGGGCGCCAACTGCCGAGAGATCATCGACAACGTCGTCGACATGGCGCACTTCTTCTACATCCACCACTCATATCCGACCTACTTCAAGAACGTGATCGAAGGTTCTCACGCCAGCCAGTACATGGAGAGCAAGGTCCGGCCGGACTCTCCGGGCGCCGATAAGCTGTGGGAGGGCACCTACCTGCGCTCCGAGGCGACCTACTTCGGGCCGGCTTACATGATCAACTGGCTGCACAACGATCTCGCACCGGATTTCACCGCCGAGATCGCACTGATCAACTGCCACTACCCGGTCACGCAGGACTCCTTCATGCTGCAGTGGGGAGTCGCCGTCCAGCAGATGCCGAACCTGCCGGCGGAGAAGGCCACCAAACTCGCCGCGGCCATGAGCCGCTCGTTCGGAGCGGGATTCCTCGAGGACGTCGAGATCTGGAAGCACAAGGCGCCCGTCGAGAACCCGTTGCTCACCGAAGAGGATGGCCCGGTGTATCAGCTGCGCCGGTGGTACGAGCAGTTCTACGTCGACGCCGCGGCCGTCACCCCGGACATGACCGACCGGTTCGAGGTCGAGGTCGACACCGCCCATGCATTCGGCCACTGGGAGGCCGAAGTCGCCGCGAACCTGGCCGCCGGTATCACTGTGCCCTGACGCGCGGATCAGCCTTTCGCGCCCTTCTTGCCCCAAGGGCTGTAGTCGGCGATCAACTCTTCCTGGGGTGGGCGCTGTGCCTCTTCCACGTGCTGCAGGTTGATCCGGACTCGATACCAGATCGAACTCGGGCCCCGCATACCGTCGAGCAGAACATCTTCGGGCGCCAGCTGTTTCGCCGCTGCGGGGTGCCGACCCCGCCAGACGTCGAGGGCGGCCATCGCCTCGTCGCGAGTCTTGGTACGGGCGATCTCGATCAACGGCAGCGGTGACGTGCGACGACCGTCGACGCTCTTGCGTGCACCGCGTGGCGCCTTCTCCGCCGGACCCTGCGCTTCGGCCAGCTCCAACAGCGACTCCAAGGAGCCGACGGTGTCGTTCATGCCCGCCCACGGGTCGCCGATCTGCTCGAAGCGGTCCGGCACGGTATCCACGGTGAACGACGCAGGGTCGACGTCGGCGACCTCGTCCCAATGCAGCGGCGTCGATACCCGGGCGTCAAGGGTGGCCCGCACCGAGTACGCCGAGGCGACGGTCCGGTCCTTGGCGTTCTGATTGAAGTCCACGAAGACGCCGTGCCGCTCCTCTTTCCACCACCGGCTGGTGGCCAACTGCGGTGCGCGCCGTTCGATCTCGCGGGCCACCGCCTGTGCCGCCAGCCGCACCTGGCCGAACTTCCATTGCGGTGCGATCCGCGCGTAGATGTGCATGCCCCTTGAGCCGGACGTCTTCGGCCACGCCGTCAGCCCGTGGTCGGCCAGTACTTCACGGGCCAGCAGCGTCACCTCGACGATCTCCGACCAGCCGACTCCCGGCATCGGATCGAGGTCGACCCGCAGCTCGTCGGGATGGTCGAGGTCGCCGGCGAGCACCGGGTGCGGATTGAGGTCCACACAGCCCAGATTGATCACCCAGGCCAGGCCGGCCGCGTCGTCGACGACGACCTCCTGCGCCGACCGGCCCGAGGCGTAGTGCAGCTCCGCGACCGACACCCAATCGGGGCGGTTGGCCGGTGCCCGCTTCTGGAAGATGGCCTCGGCGTCGATGCCGTCGACGAAGCGTTTGAGGATCATCGGCCGCCCGGCCACCCCGCGCAGCGCACCGTCGGCCACCGACAGGTAGTAGCGAATCAGCTCGATCTTGGTGCGCGGGGTGGAGCCTGGTCCACCGGGGAACACCAACTTATCCGGGTGGGTGACCACCACCCGGTGTCCCGCAACCTCCAGCGACATCCCGCCGGCCATGACGTCATGTTAATGAGAGGCCGCAATCCGCCGCCCGACGGCGATCTGCGTCACATAAGGTTGTCCCATGGCTAAGCTCACTGACCTGCCCAGCCAGGCTGCAAACAAGCTCGGTCGCTATCTCGAACGCGGTGGCGCCGAGTTGCATTATCTGCGCAAGATCCTGCAGTCCGGCGCGCTGAAGCTGGAGTCCCCGCGGGTGATCGCCAGTGCACTCGCCGATGGAGCGCGCTGGGGCGAGCTGGGGATGATTCCCGCGCTCAATGCTCGTCGTAACCCGAACGGCGTCGCCGTGATCGACGACGACGGCAGCATCACGTTCAAGGAACTGGACGACGCCGTCAACGCGGTGGCCAACGGCCTGCTGGCGATGGGGGTGCGTGGCGGTGACGGGGTGGCGATCCTGGCCCGTAACCACCGCTGGTTCCTGATCGCCAACTACGGCTGCGCCCGGGTCGGTGCCCGGCTGATCCTGCTGAACAGTGAATTCTCCGGTCCGCAGATCAAAGACGTCTCCGAACGCGAAGGCGCCAAGCTGATCATCTACGACGACGAGTACACCGCCGCCGTGACGCAGGCCGAACCGACGCTGGGCAAGTTGCGGGCCCTGGGCGTCAACCCGGACACCGATGAACCGTCGGGCAGCACCGACGAGACACTGGCGCAGCTGATTGCGCGCAGCAGCAAGGCGCCGGCGCCCAAGATCACCAAGCACGCCTCGATCATCATCCTGACGTCCGGCACCACCGGTACCCCCAAGGGCGCCAACCGCAGCACCCCGCCCACGCTGGCGCCGATCGGCGGCATCCTGTCGCACGTCCCGTTCCGGGCCGGTGAAGTGACGTCCTTGCCGTCGCCGATGTTCCACGCGCTGGGCTATCTGCACGGCACGCTGGCCATGTTCTTCGGCTCGACGCTGGTGCTGCGGCGCCGCTTCAAGCCGGCCACGGTGCTGGAGGATCTGGAAAAGCACAAGGTGACCGGCATGGTCGTCGTCCCGGTCATGTTGTCGCGGATCCTCGACCAGCTGGAGAAGACCAGTCCCAAGCCGGACCTGTCGAACCTGCGGATCGTGTTCGTCTCGGGGTCGCAGCTCGGCGCCGAATTGGCGACGCGGGCCCTGAAGGACCTGGGGCCGGTCATCTACAACATGTACGGCTCGACCGAGGTCGCGTTTGCCACCATCGCCGGCCCCGCCGACCTGCAGTACAACGCCGCGACGGTCGGACCGGTGGTCAAGGGCGTCAAGGTCCGCATCCTCGACGACAACGGCAACGAACTGCCGCAGGGCCAGGTCGGGCGGATCTTCGTCGGCAACTTCTTCCCGTTCGAGGGCTACACCGGTGGCGGCGGCAAGCAGATCATCGATGGGCTGCTGTCGTCGGGCGACGTCGGCTACTTCGACGAGCGCGGGCTGCTCTATGTCAGCGGACGCGACGACGAGATGATCGTCTCCGGCGGTGAGAACGTCTTCCCGGCCGAAGTCGAGGACCTGATCAGCGGACACCCCGACGTGATCGAGGCGACCGCATTGGGCGTCGACGACAAGGAGTGGGGTGCACGGCTGCGGGCCTTCGTGGTGAAGAAAGAAGGCTCCACCGTCGACGAGGACACCATCAAGGTCTACGTCAAGGAGCACCTGGCCCGCTACAAGGTGCCACGCGAGGTGGTCTTCCTCGACGAACTGCCGCGTAACCCCACCGGCAAGATCCTCAAGCGCGAGCTCCGCGACCTGTAGGGCACGCTCAGGAGACGGTTTCGATCACCCGTTTCCAGGTGGCGCCGCTGATGTCGGTGAGCACCAGCGTGTAGGAATGTGCGGCGTTCCATCGGGTGGTCCCGGTGTCGATGGTCAGCTGCGCTTTGGCGCCCAACGGCACGATCAGGCTGTGCGCGCCGGGTTTGACCTTGGCCACGTAGCGGTTGGCGATCGCCGCCTCGGGCAGCCGGCTGAGCTGTGCGCCGTCCAGTTGTACGACGGTATCGCCGGTGTTGTCGTCGACCACGCTGACACCGATCAGGAAGGAGCCGTACACATCGGCACCTTCGGTGCGGAACAGCTGAAATTGCAGGCCGTCGCCGGAGATGTGGGCATTGGTGATCTCGACGTTCGGCGCGACTGATTTGTTGTGCAACGGGCCGTACACCCCGCCGTGGAAATGCTGGTTGGTGAACAACGCCAGCGCCAGGATGACCAGCGAGCCGGTGAGGACCGCTGGCGCCTTGATGGTGACCTCGCCGGAGGTCAGCCAGCTGAGCCGTCGCCGGGTGAGCCGCGGATACCTCGCGGAAAGGACACGGTCCACCGAATAGTGTCCGCCACCGCTCAGAAACAGCATGAACCCGCTGGCCACGCCCAGGATGCCGATCTGCCACTCGTCGAGGCAGGTGGTGCCCAGCCAACCGGCGCTGAGCAAGATGCCGAAGGCCAACCCCAGCACGGCCAGACTCGTGACCCTGGTGAACAGGCCGACGATCACGCAGATCCCGACGATGCCTTCCACGATGGTGAACACCGTCATCGCCACGGCGAGCAGAGCAGGGTGGGTCAGGAGATGCTCGATGATCGGGCCGATGCCCAGCGCGTTCGGGAGGAAGTGATTGAACTTCTCGCCGACGTAGCCAGGCAGGTCCGGATTCAATTTGTCGTCGAGGCCGACTCGTCTCCAGAAGGCCGAGAAGTACGTCCATCCGATGACGAGGCGGACGGGCAGTGCGAAAAGTGCGGCGGTAGCGAAAGGGCGTTCGGTGATCTTCGTTTCGTCAGCAGCGTCAGTGGTCACGTAGGCAGTCCTGAGGCAGTCGTTCCTGGCGATCTCGCCCGTCATGCTAGCAGCGCGGTCGGAGTCGCATCCGAAACCGGTTGCGCCGTCAAGCTGTTCGCGCCCGGCCGCCCGTCCCCGAGTGTGCGCTTTCGTTGGGCAAGGGACCTTTTCGCCTATGAAAGCGCACACTCGGCGCCTACCACGACCCCGTTAGGGATCGCGGGGGAGGCCCAGCAGACGCTCGGCGATGATGTTGAGCTGGACCTCCGAGGTGCCGCCGTAGATGGTGGTGGCGCGGCTCATCAGCAGGTACTCGGCCCACTTACCGGGCAGCTGCTCACGGTCGCCGATCGCGGCATCACCGGCGAACGTACCCACCGCGAACTCGGCATAGCCCTGCCCCGTGCGCATCGACAGCAGCTTGGACACCGCCGCCGCCGGCATCGGGTCCTTGCCCGCCAGGGTCAACAGGGTCGAGCGCAGGTTGAGCAGCTTGGCGGCATGCCCTTCGGCGATCAACTGGCCGGCCCGGCGCTGTTCGCCTCCATCGAACTGGCCGTCCCGCATGAACTCCACGAAGCCGTCCAGGCTGGCCAGGAACGGCATCTCGGATCCGCCGATCGATACCCGCTCGGCCGTCAGCGTGTTGCGGCTGACCTCCCAGCCCCGGCTCACCTCGCCGAGCACCAGCTCGTCCGGGATGAACACGTCGTCGATGAACACGGTGTTGAACATCGCTCCGCCGGTGAGTTCACGCAGCGGACTGACCGTCACCCCCTCGGCCTTCATGTCCAACAGGAAGTAGGTGATGCCGTCATGTTTGGGAGCGCTCGAGTCGGTCCTGGCCAGCAGTGCTCCCCACGAGGAGAACTGCGCGGCTGACGTCCAGATCTTCTGGCCGCTGATCCGCCAGCCGCCGTCGACCTTGGTTGCCTTGGTGGTCAGGCTGGCCAGGTCCGAACCGGCACCCGGCTCGGAAAACAGTTGGCACCAGATCATTTCGCCGCGGAACGTGGGCGGGAGGAAACGCTGCTTCTGCTCGTCGGTGCCAAACGCCACGATCGACGGGATCAGCCACGCGGCGATACCCATCGCCTGGCGACGCACCCGGCCGGTGGAGAATTCCTGCTCGATGATGATCTGCTCGATCGGCTCGGCGGCCCGCCCCCACGGCTTCGGCAGGTAGGGCAACACCCAGCCGCCCTCGGCGATCGCGACAGTGCGCTCGTCGTGCGCCATGGCCTTGAGTGCAGCGACCTCGGACCGGATCTCGGCCCGTAGCTTCTCGGTGTCGGGGTCCAGGTCGATGTCGATCTTGCGCATGCCACCGGCAGTGGCGGTGTCGACCACCTGTTGCGGGTAGGCGGAGCGGCTGCCGAAGGAAGCAGCCAGAATCAGTGCGCGCCGGTAGTACACACCCGCGTCGTGCTCCCAGGTGAAGCCGATTCCACCGTGCACCTGGATGCAGTCCTGGGTGCAGTGCTGCGCGGCGCTGGGCGCCAGCGTGGCCGCCACTGCCGTTGCGAACTGCACCGCAGAACCGGCAGCGTCCCAACCGTTTTCATCAGCCTCGTCGATAGCCCGGGCGGCATCCCACACCGCGGCGGTGGCCCGCTCGGTGTCGGCGATCATCTCCGCGCACTTGTGCTTGATCGCCTGGAACTGGCCGATCGGTCGGCCGAACTGCTCGCGGATCTTGGCGTAGTCCGCCGCAGTGTCGGTGGCCCAGCGGGCCACACCGACCGCCTCCGCGGACAGCAGCGTCGTGATCAGCGCGTGCGCGCGCGTCGACGAGAGGTCACGCAGGATCGCGGTGTCGTCGACCTCGACGCCGTCGGCGCGCACGTGGGCGATGGGGCGCAGCGGGTCCACGCTCGTCACCGGCTCGATCTCGAGCTGCTCGGCGCGCAGCACCACCCACACCTCGGCGCCGTCGACCACCACGGGCAGCACCAGCAACGACGCCTGCGCGGCAGCCGCCACGGCGCGGGCCTCGCCACCGATCACCAGCCCCGACCCTGCAGAGGTGCCGGTCAGTCCGGGATTGATTGTGTAGCTGGCGATCACCTCTCCGCCGGCCAGGCCGCTCAGCTCGGCGGCAGCCGGATTGTTCGCGGCGATCAGGGCGCTGGCGATTGCGGACGGCACGAATGGCCCGGGCACCGCGCCGTAGCCGAACTCGGCGAGCACCACCGCCAATTCCAGGATTCCGAAACCCTGGCCGCCGGCATCCTCGGCCAGATGCACACCCGCCAAGCCCTGCTCGGCGGCCGCCCGCCAATACGGCGGCGGATTCTGGATCGGGGTGTCCATCGCGGCGTGCAGCATCTCGGCCGGCACTGCGCGGGTCACGAACGACCGCACGGAATCGGCCAGGTCCTGATGTTCAGAGGTGATCGCTATCGGCATTGATGCGCCTTTCGGTGTGTACGTATAGTGAATCTAACAACCAGTCGGTTGGTTGACTACGGTTGGTTGACGACGTGGGCCAGCGGTTGCCCATCGCGCAACCGGCGGCAGTTGTCCACAGCGGCCGCCAGATAGCGCCGCATGGTGTCGGCGGTGTACCAGCTGACGTGCGGAGTGAGCACCACGTTCTCCAGGCTGAGCAGGGGGTTGTCCGCGGTCACCGGCTCGACGGCGAACACGTCGAGGCCGGCACCGGCCAGGCGCCCACCGCGCAGCGCGTCGGCCAGCGCGGCCTCGTCGACGATCGGACCGCGCGCGGTGTTGACCAGCACCGCCCCGGGTTTCATCCGCGCCAGGGCGGCCCGGTCGATCAAGCCCTCGGTGGCCTCGGTCAATGGAACGTGCAGCGAGACGATGTCCGAGGCGGCCAGCAGTTCTGGCAGGGGCCGCCAGCCGGGCGTGCCGTCGTCGCGGGTACTGGTGTGCAGCACCTGCGCGCCCATGGCGGCCACGATTCCGGCCACCCGCTGCGCGATGCTGCCGAAGCCGACCAGGCCGACGGTGCAGCCGCCGATGTCGCGGCAGTGCTCGCCCAGATCGGGATCGGTCGGCCACCCGCGGACCTCCCGGGTGGCGCGATCCAGCGGCAGCAGCCGGCGCAGCACCGCGAGCATCAGCAGCACGGTGCCCTCGGCGACGGACGCGGCATTGGCGCCGGGCATATTGGCCACCGCGATGCCGCGTTGGGTTGCGACGTCGACGTCGATGGTGTTGATGCCGACACCGAACTTGTGCACCAGCCGCAGTGCAGGCCCGCTTCGCAGGTCGTCGCCCGAGAGCGGTCGCAGCACGTGCCAGAGCACCTCGGCGTCGGCCAGTTCACGGCGGAACGTGGCGTCGTCGTCGGCGGCGCACCACCGGATGTCCAGCCAATCGGATTCGGGTGCAACGAATTCCTCGACCTTCGGGCCGGGAATGAAATGCGCCAGGACTCTCAACGCCATGCTCAGGAATTCTCCTCGGTGTAGATCGCCCGATAGAACACGTTGGCCAGCGTGCGAATACACGCGTCATCGTCGGGGCCGTCATCGCGGGGCGTGGCGAGCTGGACATAACAGAACTGGTTGAGCATCGACACGATCGCCACCGCGAGCAATTCCGGGTCGTCATTGGGGCAGTAGCCCTCGGCTTGGGCGCGCTTGACCGTTTCAGTGATGTGGCCGACGGGAACGGCGCAGATCTCCGCCCAGTACCGGGCGAAGTCGTCGTTGACCATCGCCAGCTGGGAGACCCCGATCATCTCGGCCAGCCGGTTGCGGTAGGTGTGCCAATGCGCGGCGGTGGCCTGCTCGATCCGTTCGCGGTTGGTCAGCCCGTGCCGCACCATGCTGGATGCGCGCTCACCGGCCTCATCGCGGAACCGCAGCGCCCATTCGGCGACCATCGCCTCTTTGGAGTCGTAGTAGTTGTAGAACGACGCCGCGCTTCGGCCGGCTTCGGCCGCGATGTCGGCGATGGTGGCGGCCAGAACTCCCTTGCGGGCGATCACCGCGCGCGCCGCCGAGTCGATCGCGGCTTGGGTGCGTCGGCCCCGGTGGGTGGGCAACGGGTCGCGGTGGCCGGACTGCTCGGGGCTGGTCGACACCGGAACACACTCCCTGTCTTGGTGGGGCTGGATCAAACCTGAATCTGATGTTAGATTCAGTTTCAGATCTTGACCAGAGGAGTGTCCGCACATGATCAAGCCGCACGGTGTCAACACCGAATTCGAAATCAGCGGGATCAACCACGTAGCGATGGTGTGCTCCGACATGGAACGCACCGTCGACTTCTACAGCAACACCTTGGGCATGCCCCTGATCAAGTCGCTCGACCTGCCCGCGGGTATCGGTCAGCACTTCTTCTTCGATGCCGGTAACGGGGACTGTGTGGCCTTCTTCTGGTTCCGCGACGCGCCGGACCGGGTGCCCGGGATCTCCTCGCCGGCTGCCATACCCGGAATCGGCGAGATCACCAGTGCGGTAAGCACGCTCAATCACCTGGCCTTCCATGTGCCGGCGGACAAGTTCGACGCCTACCGCCAGCGGCTGAAGGAAAAGGGTGTGCGGGTGGGCCCGGTCCTCAACCACGACGAGTCCGAGTGGCAGGCGAGCCCGACGTTGCACCCGGGTGTGTATGTCCGCTCGTTCTACTTCCAGGACCCCGACGGCATCACGCTGGAATTCGCTTGCTGGACCAAGGAATTCACCGGTGACGAGGAGCACGTCGCGCCCAAGACCGCAGCCGATCGGCGGGTCCCGGCCAGCACTTAGAAGCTGCGTCAATGCGGCGCGAGCCGGACGACCCGGTCCAGTTCGTCGATGCAGGTGTCGATGGAGGCAATTAACGCGGCGTTGCCGGAGTGTGCCACCAGCGTGTGACTGCGGGCCGATGTCGCGTGCGCCGCTGCGGCAACAGGCTCGTCACGGGTGAGGGCGGAGGCTGCCGCGGCGAGCTCGCCGACGGCTTCCCGGACCGGTTCGACGAGCGGTTCGGCGGTCCCGGTGATGGTGCGCGCCAGTTGCACCACGGAAGTGGCCAGCAGGGACAGTTGTGCGGCCTGGCGATCGGCGGCTCGCGTCGCGTCGCGCAGCGACCAGCGAAACGGGCATACCCGCGCCAACTGTTCGGCGGTACCGCGAGCTTCGGTCAGGCGAGCCAGACGGTGGTGCAGCTCGGCCGCGGCTGACAGCATCCAGTCGGAATCGCCGGTGTGGCTGTGTGTCTGGGTGAGGATGTCGTGCACCGCCGTCAACACTTCGATCCGGGCATCCCCCAGGACCACTACCGGGTTCCGGGGGAAAATCAGGATGCTGAAGGTTGCCGCGATCCCGCCGCCGACCAGCGCGTCGAACAGCCGCTCCGTTCCGATACCGCTGTGCGGCAGGGACAACACCAGGATGGCTGAGATGACCGTCTGGTTGACGAACATCGGACGGTGCTGCAGGAAACCTCGGCCGATGAGCAACGCCGCAGACAGCGAGACCAAGACGACTACCGACATCGCGATCGGCCCGGTGCCCAGCACCATGTTCACCAAGCTGCCTAATCCGATGCCCAGTCCCACCCCCACCACCATCTCGGCCGCAAGCTCTGCGCGGACCACGTTGGTCGCCCACATGCACACCGCGGCGGCGATCGGCGCGAAGAACGGGGCAGGGTGGCCGAGCACGTCGCGGGCCAGGTACCAAGCCACGCCCGCGGCGAGCGCGGTCTGCAGGATCGCCCATGCGGTGGCTCGCAGTCGCGACGTACCGATCATGTTGCCAGCAAACAGCATGTGTCGTGTCAGCGCACCACTTCCCGGTAGACCGCATCGATTCGGCGAGTCCAGCCGCGGGCATCGAGATACTCCAGCAAGGGGATCGCCACCCGCCGGGTGGTGTTCAACGCCTGCTTGGCCTGAGTGGCCGTGAAAGGCTGCGTCAGCGAAGCCAATTCACGCATCGCCAGCGCGGGCGCGGTTGGGAGCAGGACGAGATTCTCGCCGAGCCGCAACAACCGCCCGACCCGTTCAGCCGCCGCCAGCTCCCGGATACCCAGGTGCAGCGCGGCCAGATCGTCGGCCTCCGGGGCGTGAAACGGCGCCGCGGTCAGCCGGGATTCCAACTCGGCGATCGCGTACTCGGCAGGGCCGAGATCGGCACGGTCGTCCGGCACGCGAATCAGTCCGTCACGTTGTTCCAGACCCGCGGCACCTACCAGCTCATCGAGCAACGCCGCTTCGGGCAACGCAAGCAGATCCGCCGCCGCACCCCGGGACAGACCGGCGGACAGCGGATCGCGCTCTCGCAGTTCGCGCGCCGCAGTCTGCAGCCGGTCTCGCCAAGCCTTGTAGGTCGCAGGGTGCACCCACCAGCCGCCCATCACCGTCACCTCCGGCGGTGCCGGGGAGACCTCGTGTCCGAGCAACCGCAGCTGGCGCTGCGACACCGCGCCGCGGCGGGCCACCTCGGTAAGTACCCGGCGCGCCTGGTCGGCCGGATCGGAGCCGGCGAGCTCCTCGGCACGTCGGGCCGCGTCACCGCGTCGCCGCAGGGCCGGTGGATCGGCGTCGAGCACCACCACCCCGCCCAGCACGCGGCGGGCACCCGGGTCGCGCAGTACCAGACGATCGGAAAACATCAGCGGCAGAGGGTGTTCCAAAGTGATTCGGGCGTGGTCGGTGCCCAGAACCCGAAGCCGGGCGGACACCGCAGCCGTGCCGACGTGCACCACGATTCGCTCGGGTGCCTCGGTCAGGGGACAACCGGTGCTGCGCCGGACGTCGACCACTGTCGTGGTCAGCCACTCGTCGGGGCTGACCAGGGTGTCCCCGCGGCGCACCTCGCCGGCCGTCACCCCACGCAGATTGACTGCCACTCGCACCGTGGGGTGCAGTTCCGAATGCGCCTCGCCGCAGCTTTGCAGTCCTCGGACGGCCACCGCACGCAAGTGGCCGCGATCCAGCAACTGCAGGTGATCGCCGCTCGCAAGTGTGCCCGCGGTCAGGGTGCCGGTCACCACCGTCCCGGCCCCGGTGATGGTGAACGACCGGTCGACCCACAGCCGGAGGCGCCCCATGCGCAACGGTGGCGGAAGCTCGGCCAACAGGTCGTCGAGCACAGCACGCAGCGTGTCCAGGCCGGTGCCGTCCAGCGCCGAGACGGCGACGATCGGGGCGTCGTGCAGACCCGTCTGGGCCAGTTCGGCGCGGACCTGTTCGGACACCTCGGCGACACGTTGATCGCCGGCCCGGTCGACACGGGTGAGCACCACCAGTCCCCGGGTAATGCCCAGTGCCGCAATGGCGTCGCGGTGATCGTCGGACTGGGCCCGCCATCCCTCGTCGGCGGCGACCACGAAGCACACCACCGAGGCCGGTCCCAGGCCGGCGAGCGTGTTGGGCAGAAACCGTTCGTGGCCAGGGACATCGACAAAGGCCACTCGCCGTCCCGACGGCAGCGCGGTCCAGGCGAAACCCAGGTCGATGGTGAGTCCGCGCCGTCGCTCCTGCGCCCAACGGTCGGGTTCCATCCCGGTGAGCGCCCGCACCAGGGTGGATTTGCCGTGGTCGACGTGGCCGGCGGTGGCAATAACAAACATGGCCGAACGCCCCTCACCCCATCCGGTCGAGCGCGGCCCGCACCGCCGCCAGCAGCCGTCCGTCGTCGGCTTCGGGCACACAGCGCAGATCGATCAGGCAGGCGCCGTCGTGCACTCGGGGCAGCACCGCGGGATCGCCGGTGCGCAGCGGAGTGGCCGCCGCCTCGGGCAGTCGGACCGCCCAGCCCGGCAACGGGACTCCCGGCGCACCGCCGCCACCGACGCGGCCGTCGTGGGCGATGACGGTGCCGCCGACCGCGCTGGCCAACCGCTCGGCGCGCGATCGCAACTGGTCGGGATCGGCGTGCAGCGCCCGAGTCACCGGTGCGGGGGCGCCGGAGACGGTCGCCTCCAGCGCGGCGAGGGTGAGTTTGTCGGCGCGGACCGCGCGGGCCAACGGGTGTCGGGCAAGCCGGGAGATGACCCCGGCGCGGCCCAACACGATTCCGGCCTGCGGCCCGCCGAGCAGCTTGTCACCGCTGGCGGTCACGACGTCGGCGCCGTCGGCAAGCGTGGTGGCCGCATCCGGCTCGTCGGGCAGCAGCGGATCGGGGGCCAACAGTCCGCTGCCTAGATCGGCCACCAAGGCAACGTCGTGTTCGGTTGCCAGTGGCCGCAATTGCGCCAATCCCACCGACGCAGTGAAACCGTGGACGGCGAAATTGCTGGGGTGCACCTTGAGGATGCACCCGGTCTGCGGGCCGATCGCCTCGGCGTAATCGCGCAGGTGGGTGCGGTTGGTGGTGCCGACCTCGTGCAGCCTCGCCCCGGTGGAGGCGATCAGGTCCGGTAGGCGGAATCCGGCCCCGATCTCGATCAGTTCGCCCCGGCTGACCACGACCTCGCGGCCGGCGGCCAACGCGGTGGTGGCCAGCACCAGGGCCGCGGCACCGTTGTTGACCACCAGCGCGTCCTCGGCGCCCGGGCAGGCAGCCAGCAGCGCGGCGCGCGCTGCGACCCCACGTTTGGAGCGCGCGCCGGTGGTCAGGTCCAACTCGACGTCCACGTAGCCGCCGGCTGCCACCAACGCGTCGACCGCGGCGGCTGACAGCGGCGCTCGACCCAGATTGGTGTGCACCAGTACGCCGGTGGCGTTGAGGACCGGCCGTAGCGCCGTCCCCGTCCGCACTGAAATGCCCTCCAGTACGGCGCTTTCAACCTGTTCCGGTGCCAGATCGCCGCGTCGCGCTCGATCCTGGGCGTCGCGCACCAGGCCGCGGACCACGTGCTCACCGAGCCGTGCTCGGGCCGCACGAACCGGAGGCAGCATCAACAGTGCGTCGGTGCGTGGAATGGTGCGGCGCGGATCGGCGTCGGTCACGGCTCCTCCTGGCGATACGCGGCTGGCGGAGGCGGACGGGAATCGAACCCGCCAGGCCGAGCTACTCGGCCTCACCGGTTTTGAAGACCGGGGAGCCCACCAGGACTCAGACGCCTCCGCTGATCAACCTAAACCTTCAGCCGATCTTGGCGTGACAATGCCCGCTCACCGCAGAAAAACGCACCGAAATCGTGGGTAGCATGACCCCGAAGGAGGCCGTGACTATGACGAGCCAAACCAAGCCGGCGGTGGGCGGGCACACCTATGAGCCGGCCGGCGTGGAGATCCACGCCCGCAATGTCGAGTTCGACTGGTCCCAGACCCCGCTGCACTGGATCAAAGGCGAGCCGGTGGCCTCCGATGTGGTGAGCATTCTGCACCTGATCCTGCCCGAGGGCGAGCGCTGGTTCTGCGAGGTGTTCAACGAGGCGCTGCCGTACGTCAAAGACGAGGATCTGGCGCGGGCCATGCGCGGCTTCATCGGCCAGGAGGCGATGCATGCCGAGTCGCACGACAAGGCGGTGACCGAGTTCCTGGAAGCGCGCGGCGTCGATACCGGGCCCATACTGCGGCAGTTCGAGTACTTGTTCCGCAAGCTGCTGGCGCCGCGCAGCCAGCGGTTCGCCCGCACCCGATACAACGACATGGTGCAGCGGCTGTGGCTGATCGCGGCGATCGAGCACTACACCGCGATCCTGGGCGACTTCGTGCTGAACTGCTCGTGGGACGACTACGACGTCGACCCGACGATGGCCGACATCTGCCGCTGGCACGGTGCCGAGGAGATCGAACATCGCTGTGTGGCACACGATGTGGCGAACTACTTTCACCCCGGCTACCTGAACCGGTGCCGAGCGATGGTGGTTGGCCTGGCCTATCTGGTGTTGATGATTCACCGGGCGATCGGATTCATGTGCCGCTCCGACGCCACCATCAGCCATTCCTATTTCTGGCTGTGGCGTCAGTACCTGCGCGGGTCGCGGCGCAACATCCTGCCCCAGCTGCGGCAGGTGCTCAAATACACCTTCGTCTACTTCAAGCCGTCGTTCGACCCCGCCTCCATCGGCTCCACCGCGCAGGCCGTCGCCTACCTGGCGACGTCGCCGGCAGCACGGAGGGCGCGGCGTTGACGTCAGGGCACGACGCCGCGGGATCACGATTCCGGCCGCTGGGCGAGATTCCGGCCGACATTCCACCGCAGCTGTACGGGCGGTGGCGCCACGACCCCCTGCTGCGGGTCTCGAATCTGCTGGCCAAGATCGCGTTCCCGGCGTTCAGCGTGTTGATGCGGCGCTGGAAACTGGCCGAGCCGGATCGCACCCGCGAGTTGCGGGTGGCCCGACGCGAGATCGTCGCGCACGACAAAGATGTGGTGGCGCTGACCCTGGTCGCCATCGACGGCAAGCCGCTGGCCCGCTGGACACCCGGCGCGCACCTGGACCTGCTACTGCCCTCGGGCAAGATGCGGGAGTACTCGCTGTGCGGGGATCCCGCCGACTCCGACAGCTACCGCATCGCGGTGCGCCGCATCCCCGACGGCGGTGGGGGGTCGATCGAGGTGCACGACACGTTGCAACCGGGCACCACTGTCACGATCAAGGGTCCCCGCAACGGTATGCCGATGGCCGTTCCCGGTTTCGGTTCGCCGGCGCAGCGTCTGCGGTTCGTCGCCGGCGGTATCGGGATCACCCCGATCCTGCCGATGATGCGCGCCGCCGAGCGCCTGGGTCTGGACTGGTCGATGATCTACACCGGCCGTTCGGCCGACACCATCCCGTTCATCGATGAGGTGCAGCAGTTCGGCGACAAAGTGGCCGTCCGCACCGACGACACGCATGGGCTACCGACGGCCGCCGATCTGATCGGCGATGCGCCGGTGCCGACGGCGCTCTACGCGTGTGGCCCGCCGGCGATGCTCGAGGTGCTCCGCCAGGGCCTGATCGGCCGTACAGACGTGGAGCTGCACTATGAACGGTTCTCTGCCCCACCGGTTCTGGATGGCAAGCCGTTCACCGTCACCCTCGCCAAAACCGGCACCGTCGTCCCCGTCGACGCCGAGCAGACCGCGTTGGCAGCGATCCTGCAGGTCAACCCGGCTACCCCCTACTCGTGCAAGCAGGGATTCTGCGGCACCTGCCGGGTGCGGGTGCTCGACGGGGAGATCGACCACCGAGATCAGACCCTGACCGATACCGAGCGTGCCAACGGCGACATGCTGATCTGCATCTCCCGTGCTGCCGGCGACCACCTCATCATTGACGCATGACCGAACTGCGATTGACCGGCTACGCCCACGGCGGCGGCTGCGCATGCAAGATTCCCCCCGGTGAGCTGGAGGAGGCGGTACGCGGCCTGACCGGGCAGTCCGGGAAGAACGTTCTGGTGGGCCTCGACGACGGCGACGACGCTGCGGCCGTACTGGTCCGCGACGACCTCGCGGTGCTGTCCACCGCGGACTTCTTCACCCCCGTCGTCGACGACGCCTACGACTGGGGCCGGATAGCCGCCGCCAACGCGCTCTCGGACATCTATGCGATGGGCGGGCGCCCGGTGGTCGCGATCAACTTGGTCGGCTGGCCGCGGGAACGGCTGCCCCTGGAGTTGATGACCGAGGTGTTGCGCGGCGGGCTGGCGGTGGCCGAGCAGGCGGGCTGCCCGGTGATCGGCGGCCATTCCATCGACGATCCCGAACCCAAATACGGCATGGCGGTCACCGGGGTAGCCGACCCGACCAAGCTGCTGCGCAACGACGCCGCGCGGCCTGGCCTGCCGCTGACCTTGACCAAGCCGCTGGGAGTGGGACTGCTCAACAACCGGCACAAACGCACCGGCGAGGTGTTCGACGAGGCGATCGCGACCATGGTCGGGCTCAATCGAGACGCCGCCGAATCCGCAGTGTCGCTGGGGGTGCGGGCGGCGACCGACGTCACCGGCTTCGGGCTGCTCGGCCACCTGTACAAGATGTGCCGCGCGTCGGGGGTGGGTGCGGTGCTCGACGGATCCGCGGTGCCACTGATCGCCGGCGCACGCGAAGCCCTGCGCGATGGCTACGTCTCCGGTGGCACGCGCCGCAACCTGGACTGGGTGCGTCCGCACCTGCGCCCCGGCCCCGGGGTCACCGAGGACGATCTGCTGCTGCTGGCCGACGCCCAGACCTCCGGGGGCCTGCTGGTCGTCGGCGAGTTGCCCGGCCACCCCGTGATCGGACATACCGTGGCGGCCAGCGGAATTGACATCCTATGAGGGGGAACTCTGATAGGTTCCTCGATCACCATGAACCTTTCTCGGCGCGCCGTTCGCAACTCGTCCCGCGCGGCGGCAGTGTGCGCTGCCGCAGTCATCACCGCCGGTCCCGCATACGCTGATCCGCCGTTGCTCAACGGCGAATACCAGGGCGGTGACCAGGAGTTCGCCTGGACGATCGCAACCAGCTGTAGTCAGGCCGACTGCAACGGAACGGTGTCCAGTAATCAGGGCTGGACCAGTCCCATGAGCCTGGTCGACGGGCACTGGCAGTTCAGTGTCACCAAGCCGGACGGGGGGATCTGCGCGGACGGCAACTATGCACCGGCAATCATTCGGGTGTCGATCGACCCGGTATCGCTCGGCGGCGTGGTCACGACCAGCTCCGATGGCGAATGTCCGGGAAGTGCGCTGTCCTCCAGGCCCTTTCAGCTACACCAGCTCGGTTGAGACATTCCGGCAGGTCCTAATCAGCCGTGGTGATCGAATCCCCGGTGATCCCCGCCGCCTGGCGCTCCGCCAGCCGGCGCTTCTGCGGCTCGATGGTGTATCGCGGGTCCTTCGCCGAGGCCATGCCGGCTTCGAACACCCCGAAGCGGGTCAGCGCGGAGGCGCCCAGCAGCGCCAGCCCCGACAATGCCGCCACACCGCGGTGACGCCCGCCCAGGAGCGTCCCGATACCTCCGGCGATCGCCAACCGTTCGCTCCAGCGCAGCATCGCCCCGGCCCGGCCCTCGTGTAGCGGTTCCGCTGCGATCGGGTCCATCCGGTGCTCCATGGCCCGGGTGGCAATGACATCGCCGAGCACCCCGAGCACGGCCAATCGGCGGGCCGGCCCGGCCTCACGCACCGGGGTGGTCAGCATGGCCAAGCCGCCCGAGGCCAGGCTCGCCGAGCTGACGAACACGAACGGCAAGTCGCGGTGCGCGCCGTGCCAGGTCGGGGTCGCGGTGTCGCCCAGCAACACCGCGGTATAGACGGCCAGCGGCGCCGCGAACACCGCGGCCTCCAAGCCGGCCGGCCCCTCTGCCGCCTGCAGCACGCCGCGTAGCGGGCCCAGCGGTAATCGCTTTCCGGTCAACCGATCCAGCTCGGCGGCCGCCGCCACCGACGTGCCCGCGCCGAACCCCGACAGGATCCACGAGCCCAGGCTCATCGGCGACGTCAGCTTGATGGTGCGCAGCATGTTGACGAAGCGCTCCGGACGGCCGAGGTCGCTGATCAGGGCCGCCGCACTCAACACGATCGCCCCCAGTGCGGCCAGCCGGGAGTTGCGCCGCAACACTTTTCGTCCGGTCAGCTGGGCGCCGGCGGCCAGCAGACCGGATCCCCCCGCCACACCGCCGAGAAACAGGTAGGCGGCGATCTCGTGTGACCACGGTGCGGGTTTGACCACCGGACGGCCGTAGTAGGAGCTGAACTGCACGTCGGGGACCATCGGCATCTCGCGGCCACCGTCACCACCGCCTCGGCGTCGGCGCCTGCCGCCGCCGCGGCGCGGACCATCGGACACCACGTTCATGAGCGTCCCCCGAGGAAGGCGACCGCCGCGGCGGCAAGCATGCCCGCCGCGGCCAGCGCCGATCGCTTGAACATCGTCGGCAGGTCGGCGGTGCCCACCCGCGGGTCGGGCGGCAGCCCGTACACCTCCGGCTCGTCGAGCAACAGGAAGACCGAGCCGGTGCCGCCGACACCGTCATGCTCATTGGCGCCGTAGAGCCGGGCCTCGGTGCGGCCCTGGGCATGCAGCTGGGCCACCCGCTGCCGGGCCCGCTGCACCAGGTCATCGTGATCACCGAACCGGATGGACTCCGTCGGGCAGGTCTGCGCGCACGCCGGCGGCTGGCCGTCGACCAGCCGGTCGTAACAGAGTGTGCACTTCTGGGCGACCCCGGTGTTGGGCACCGGTTCGGGGGCGCGGGCACTCTTCGGCGCGGCGGTGCCGTCGGTGCGACGCTCGATCACCCCGAACGGGCACGCCGGCACACAGTTGCCGCAGCCATTGCAGACGTCGGCCTGCACCACCACCGTGCCGAACTCGGTGCGAAACAGCGAGCCCGTCGGGCACACGTCCAGGCACCCCGCGTGCGTGCAGTGCTTGCAGACGTCCGAGGACATCAGCCAGCGGAACTGATCGGTGTCGGGAGGAGCGACATCCGCCGTCTCGCCGGGCATCTTCGGCAGACCCAGGCTGATCAACTGCCGGCCGGATTCGCGGGCCTCCTCGATGCGGTCACGGTTCTGCTCGATGAACGCCACATGCCGCCATGTGCTGGCGCCCAGCGCACCGGTGTTGTCGTAGGACGAGCCGAGCAGCTCCAGCGGGCCGTCCTGCGGGTTGTGGTTCCACTCCTTGCACGCCACCTCGCAGGCCTTGCAGCCGATACAGATCGAGGTGTCGGTGAAGAACCCCTTGCGTGGGTGTTGCGGCGACCACCGGGCGTCGGCGGCGGGGTCGGTCGGTCCGGACAGTTGGCCCATCAGTCCCGCCCTTCTGGATCGACAGCGGCATTGCCGGTCTCCGGTGTTGTGCCGGAACGGCTTTGATATTCCGAGATCAGGCGCAGCAGCGCCTCACCGTGCGGCCGCCGGCCCGGTTGGATATCGCATGAGCCGGCCTTGGACTCCTGGATCTGCACGTTGGGGTCCAGGGTCACCCCGAGCAGATCGTTGGCGGCGTCGCCGCTGACCACCGCGTCGCCGCCGACCCCCCAGTGGTAGGGCAGCCCGATCTGGTGCACCGTGTGGCCGCCCACGATCAGTGGCGTCATCCGGTCGGTCACCAACACCCGGGCCTCGATCGCCGCCCGCGCCGAAATGATGGTGGCCCAGCCGAAGTTCTCCAGACCCCGTTCGGCGGCCAGCGCGGGGGAGACCTCGCAGAACATCTCCGGCTGCAGCTCGGCCAGGTACGGCAGCCAGCGGCTCATCCCGCCGGCGGTGTGATGCTCGGTGAGCCGGTAGGTGGTGAACACGTAGGGATAGACATCGGCGCCCGGCTCGCCGGCGCTGGGTGCCGACAGGTTGTCCTTGCGGGGGAACGTGATTCGGGCGGGGTTGCGCTGTTGACGATAGACGGCGTTGGCGACCGGCGACTCCTGCGGCTCGTAGTGGGTGGGCAACGGCCCGTCCACCACGCCCTTGGGTGCGAACAGCCAGCCCTTGCCGTCGGGCTGCATGACGAACGGGTCGTCGCCGGCCAATGCATCCGGGCCGCCCAACGCTGGATCCGGTCGAGCGCCCGGCGCGCGATCGACCACGAAGTCGGGCACGTCCTTGCCGGTCCAACGGCCGGCCGCCGCATCCCACCACACGTAGCGTTTGCGTTCGCTCCACGGCACCCCGTCCGGGTCCGCCGACGCGCGGTTGTAGAGGATCCGCCGATCGGCCGGCCAGGCCCAGCCCCACTCCGACTGGTTAGGGCTCGGCCCGCCGCGCGGTACACGGCGGGCGGCCTGGTTGACGCCGTCGGCGTACACCCCGGAATAGATCCAGCAGCCGCCGGCGGTGGAACCGTCGGCGCGCAGCTCGGTGAAACCCGAGACACAACGACCGGCATCTGGACCGGTGAGCTGATGACCGTTGATCTCGGCCAGCACGAACTCCGGATCGGGATCACCGTGGGCGTCGACCGGGTAGTCCCAGACCAGGTCCAACAGCGGTCGGTCCCGCGGATCAGTCGACCCGGCGAGGTGAGCACGAATTCGGTTGCCCAGCTTGATGAAGAACTCCAGCTCACTGATGCAGTCCCCTGGCGGGGCGACGGCCTGATGGCGCCATTGCAACAGGCGCTGGGTCTGGGTGAACGTCCCGGCCTTCTCAACGTGGCTGGCCGCCGGCAGGAAGAACACCTCGGTCTCGTTGTCTTGCGCGCGCAGCTCGCCGGAGGCGATCTCCGGGCCGTCCTTCCACCAGGTGGCCGACTCGATCAGGTTCAGGTCCCGCACCACCAGCCACTTCAGGTGCGACATGCCCAACCGTTGTTGACGGCCGTTGGCCGAACCGACGGCCGGGTTCTGGCCGAGCAGGAAATAGCCCTCCACTTCGTCGTTCAGCATTCCCGTCACGGCCTGGTAGGTGCCGTGCGGTCCGGTCAGCCGGGGCAGGTAGTCATAAGCCCAGTCGTTGTCGGCGGTCGCGGCGTCCCCCCACCACGCCTTGAGCAGGCTGACCAGATACGCGTCGGCGTTGGCCCAAAAGCCCTTCTGGCTCTTCGATCCAACGCGGTCCAGGTACTGGCGCAGGGTGTCGTCGCGCCCAGCCTTGGGCATCGGCAGATAGCCGGGCAGCATGTCGTAGAGCGTGGGGATATCGGTGGAGCCCTGAATGCTGGCGTGCCCGCGCAGCGCCATGATCCCGCCGCCAGGCCGGCCCACGTTGCCCAACAGCAGCTGCAGGATTGCCGCGGTGCGGATGTACTGGGCGCCCAGGGTGTGTTGCGTCCAGCCCACCGCGTAGGCGAAGCAGGTGGTGCGTTCGCGCCCCGAGTTGGCCGTGACCGCGGCCGCCAGGTAGTCGAACATCGTGGTGTCGATACCGCAGACGTCGCGGACCATTTCCGGTGTGTAGCGCGCGTAGTGCCGCTTGAGGATCTGGAAGACCGTGCGCGGGTGCTGCAGCGTTTCGTCGCGTTGCACGCGGGCGTGGTCCAGTGCCGGGCCACCGCTGCCGAGCGTCTCACCGACCGAGCGCGCCGATGCGCTGGCGCCGTGCTCATGGCCGCCCCCGGGCGAGCCGATGTCCTCCTCGTCGACTCCTCGACTTTGGTACGCCCAGCTCGACGGGTCGTACTGCCCGGTCTGCGGGTCGAAGCCGGAGAACAACCCGCCCAGGTCCTCGGTGTCGCGGAAGTCCTCGCTGACCAGCGTCGCGGCATTGGTGTAGGCGAGCACGTAGTCACGGAACCACAGGTCGTGGGTGAGCACATGGTTGATCAGGGCACCCAACAGCACCACGTCGGAGCCGGCTCGGATCGGAATGTGCTTGTCGCACACCGCCGACGTGCGGGTGAACCGCGGGTCGACGTGGATCACCACCGCGCCGCGGGCTTTGGCCTCCTCCACCCACTGGAACCCCACCGGGTGGCACTCGGCCATGTTCGAGCCCTGGATGACGATGCAGTCGGCATTCGCCATGTCTTGCAATGTTTGCGTCGCTCCACCGCGACCGAAGGAGGCTCCCAGACCGGGAACCGTGGCGGAGTGTCAAATACGAGCTTGGTTGTCGACCTGTATGACGCCCGCAGCGGTGAAGAGTTTCTTGATGATGTAGTTCTCTTCGTTGTCGAGCGTCGCGCCGCCCAGCGAGGCGATGCCCATGGTGCGCCGCAACGGCCGGCCGTCGGCATCGTGGTCCTGCCATGCGTTGCGCCGCGAAGCGATGAACCGCTCGGCCACCATGTCGATGGCGGTGTCCAGCTCCAGCGGCTGCCACTGCGTGGCGCGGGGAGCCCGGTAGAGCACGGTGATCTGCCGGCCGGGCGAGTTGACCAACTGTTCGCTGGCCGACCCCTTCGGACACAGGCGCCCACGTGAGATCGGTGAGTTGGGATCGCCCTCGATCTGCACGACCTTCTCGTCCTTGACGTAGACGCGCTGGCCGCAGCCGACCGCGCAATACGGGCAGACGCTGCTCACCACGCGGTCGGCGGTAGCGGTTCGCGGCGCGATACTGCGGGTGCGTTCGGAGGTGACCGCCGGCCCACGGCCGAACACGTCGCCGGTGCGCAGTTGCCGGATTACCGGCCACTCCAGGAATTTTCGCTGAACCATTCCTGCAGCGTAGTCCCGTGGTGTTCGCGCGACGCGCTGTTCCGCGGCAACCGGGCGCGTATGAGAACCCGACCCGGGATGATGGAGCGATGAGTCGGATAACGCAGCGTCGGCGGGTCAGCCGCCTGGTCGCAGGGGATGCGACGCAGCGGCCCGAGACGCTGGCGGTGGAGGAACCACTGGAGATCCGGCTGGGCGGCGTCCCGCTCACCGTCACGATGCGCACACCCGGTTCGGATATAGAGCTGGCGCAGGGTTTTTTGCTCTCCGAGGGCATCATCGCCGGGCGTGACGATGTGGTGAGCGCGCGGTACTGCGGCGAGTCGGCGACCCCCGACACCTACAACGTGCTCGATGTGACGCTGGCGCCGCATGTGCCGCCCCCGGCGGTGGACATCTCCCGCAATTTCTACGCCACCTCGTCCTGCGGGATCTGCGGTAAAGCCTCACTGGACGCGGTACGCCTTGCCAGCCGGTACCAGCCGGGCGACGACCCGGTCCATGTTTCAGCGGCGGAGCTGACCGCGATGCCCGATCAATTGCGAGCCGCGCAGGACGTCTTCGCCAGCACCGGGGGTCTGCATGCCGCAGCGCTGTTCGACGTCACCCACGGCGGCGCGATGTTGGTGGTGCGCGAGGACATCGGCCGCCACAACGCCGTCGACAAGGTGATCGGTTGGGCGCTCGAGCGGCACCGGATACCGCTGTCCGGGACGGTACTGCTGGTGAGTGGGCGGGCATCGTTCGAGCTGACCCAGAAGGCGGTGATGGCCGGGGTGCCGGTCCTGGCCGCCGTCTCGGCGCCGTCGTCGTTGGCGGTCGACCTGGCGGTCGAATGCGGGCTGACGCTGGTCGCGTTCCTTCGGGGTGACTCGATGAATGTGTACAGCCGGGACGACCGCATCGTCGGCTGATCGGCAGCTCGGCTACGCCGCGCAATCGCGAAAAAACCGGAGTGCATGGACCGCAATGGCGGACGATAACGGCTCATCCGTGTTGCTTTTTCGGTTTCAGGGATTAGTGTGACGAGACTGAGTAAACCCTGGTCGGAAACCCGAGGAGGTGCTCGATGGCCAGTCGCCGTCAGGACCGGAGTCGCCTGTTCGGCAGGCGTCTGAGCAGCGCCGGCGCCACGTCCGGAGCGTTCCTGATCGCCGCCGTAACGCCGATCGGCCTCGCGCCGACCGCACACGCCGATCTGTGGGATCTGTTCGTCGACCCGATCGCAGACGTCGTCGACGGCGGGCCGGCTGCCGACCCGTTCGGGGACTTCGGCGATCTGGGACTGGGCAGTGCCGAGGCCGGACCGCTGGACTTCTGGCAGTCGATCAACGACTCGCTGCAGGAATGGCTCGCCAGTGCTTCGGGCATGCAGCTGGCCGAGATGATCAACCAGCCGTTTGTGTATCTGTTCGGGCGCGACCTGATCGGCAACGGCCTCGACGACTTCACCGACGCCAACACGTCGCTGTTCGGCAGCTCGGGCATGTTCGGTGACCTCGGTGACGGCGGATTCCTGTTCGGCAACGGCGGGGCCGGGGCCGCGGGTGAGGCAGGCGTGAACGACGGGGTCGGCTGGGCGGGCGGCTCGGCCGGGATGTTCGGCGACGGCGGCGACGGTGGTGCGGGTGCGGCGGGCGCGGCGGGTGGTGCCGGCGGCGACGGCGGCAGCATGTTCGGCAACGGGGGCAATGGGGGCGCCGGTGGTGATTCCACCGGCATCGCGGTCCCCGGCGGTGACGGCGGCGCGGGCGGAAACGCCGGCTCCTGGTTCGGCAACGGCGGGAACGGCGGTGACGGCGGCCTGGGCTTGCTGGGCGTCCAAGGGGTGTCCGCTGGGGCCGGGAGCGCCGCCGGCAACGGTGGCGCCGGCGGTAATGGCGCATCTCTGGGCTACGGCAACGGTGGTAACGGCGGTGCCGGCGGCACAGGTGGCGACGGGGCCGCGGTGAGTGGCAGCGGAACCGGCGGCGGTGGCGGTGGTGGCGGCGGTGGAGGAGGCGGCGGAGGCGGCGGCGTCTCGGGCACCAATACCGCGGGCGGCAACGGTGGTCGCGGTGGCGCGGGCGGCAGCGCCGCCCTGATATCGGGCAACGGCGGCAACGGCGGTGACGGCGGCAACGGCGGTTACGCCGGAATCAGGGGGCCCGACAGTCCCGGGGGCCAGGGTGGCGCCGGTGGCCAAGGCGGCGCGGGCAGCATCGGCGGGAGCAACGGGGAAGCCGGCACCACCGGGAACACGCCGGGCAGCCATGGCGGCGGCGGTGGCGGATGCGTCCCCAACCCCGGTGGCGGCGGCCCGGGCGGCCCGGGCAGCGGTACCGGCTGTAACTCCTAGCGGGTTTGCGGGGCTGCCCAGTCGATCGCGGCGGCCATCACCCAACCGAGGACTCCGGCCACCAGGCCGAAGCCGAGGTGATACAGCGCCTTGTCGCCCAGGACCACCATGCTCGCATGGTGACCGCCGATGAGCCCCGTCGCAATCGGAACAGCAAGCGCGACAAGGTGTATCGGAGCCGCGGCCAGCGCGATCAGCCATCGGCGGCTTCGCACGGCCGGGTTGGTTGTCAGCAGGCAAAGGAACGCCGCGGCGCCCAGGTAGCGAACCCCGGCCCAGGGGCCGGGACCGGACTGCAGTAACACGGTGGCTGCCGTGGATGCCGCCCCCACCGCGAGCACCGTCTGAGGCCGTCGCGCGGTGAGGGCGACCGCTACCAGCAGGGTCAGCCACACCAGGCCGCGATGCCCCGGCAATCCCAGCGGCATCCGCATGTCGGACGCCCACGTGATCACCAGGGCCGCCGCGGCCGGGAAGACGACGTCGCGGGCCACGAGCAGGCTGGTCGGTCTCCGCACGGTCCACGGCATCACGGTCATCGCCTCAAGGTAGGCCTCGCCGACCGCGCTGCACAACCTCAGTTGAGGGTCAGATGGCTGTGTGGACACTTGAATACGTGGCGACGCCTGCTTACGGTCATGCACATGCGGTCATCTGCTGTGCGCCTGGTCGGGCTGGGTCTAGCGGCGCTTGTCGCCGGCGCTGCCGTGGCGGGGTGCGCCGCCGACTCCGATACCGACACGTCGACGGGGTATCGCCTGGTGATCCGGCAGGACGGCCGAGTGCTGGACGAGTTCGATCTCGCCCGGCTGGGTGGCCTGCCGCAGACCGAGATCGCCACGCCGCAATCTCACGGAAGTCCCGTGCAGCGCGGCCCAGCGGTGCGCGCGGTACTCGACGCCGCCGGGGCCGACGCGATCCGCAGTGTTCGAGTCGAAGGACGTGACCCGGCGCAGACACTGACCGCCGCCGAGCTCACCGAACAGGTCGTGTTGAGTTTCACCAAACGCGACACGCTCAAACTGGCCGGTGCCGAACTCGAGCGCGACCGGTGGGTTCGCGATGTCAGCACTGTGGTCGTCAACCCGTGACGGTTTTTGCCGGTGTCGATCTGCTGATCGGCATCGACGACACCGATGACCAGTTCAGTCCCGGTACCGGCCGGCGTGCCCGGGCGCTGTTGCGGGAGTTGGCCGCTGCCGGGCTGGGTAGCGAGGCCGGAGCCACCCGGCATCAACTCCTCGTCGACGACCGCGTCCCCTACACATCGCACAATTCCAGCGCCTGCCTGGCCTGGCGCAGCCCCGGCGCCGACCCGCACGCGGTGCGCGACCAGATCATCGACTTCGTCGCCGGATTCCTGGAACGGGTCTGTCCGCCGGCCGCCGATCCCGGTCTGGCGGTAGCGATTCCGGCGGATGTGCCAGACGTCGGCCCACTGGTGGAGTTCGGTGGGCGGGCCAAACGAGAAGTGCTGCAGCGGGCGCATGCCCGTCGCCTCGGCGATGAACTGGGTGTCCACGTGTCCGGGCACGGCGGCACCCACGACGGGGTGTTGGGGGCCTTGGCGGCGGTCGGTCTGCAACTCTCCGGTGACGATGGCCTGTTCATCACGCTGCCGGGGTTGGGGAATCTGCCCACCGAGGCGACCGTCGACGAACTGCTGGCCAGTGTGCCCATTGACGATGTCCGTGACGGCAGCGACCGCCGTCCGGCGCCGGGAGAAGTGATCGAGTTGGGCGACTGGGTTCGGCCCGTCCTGCTGCGGGGGCGCGCCGTGCTGCTGCTGGACCCGCCCGTGCGGTGCGCCGATGGCAGTCTTCGTTGGCGCACCGCACCGCGGTCGGTGGTCAAGAAGCATTGAGGTGTATCCGCAGTTACGGGAACGACAAGGGCTTGAGTAGGCATATCGTGACTGCAACTGCGTCATTATTCCGCAGGTAGGGTTGGCGACGTACCGGCCGGAAGGGGGTTCCGTCATGGTCCTGGATGTTTTGCCTGAGGGCTTGGCTGCGACAAGCGCGGCGGTCGAGGCGATCGCCGCGGCGCTGGCGGCGGCGCATGCGACCGCGGCTCCGTCGATCACCGCGGTGGTAGCGCCGGCGATCGATCCGGTGTCGCTGCAGGCCGCGGCGGAACTCAGCCTGCAGGGCAGCGCGCATGGGGCGGTCGCTGCGCGCGGTGCCGAGGTGTTGGGCCGCGCCGGGGCGGGGGTCGCTCAAGCCGGCGTCAACTACCAGGTCGCGGACACCACGGCGGCGTCGGTGTTCCCGCGATAGCGGTGTGGTGATGTCGGCCCCCGCCACCTGGATGGCGGCCCCGCCGGAGGTGCATTCGGCAATGCTGAGCACCGGGCCGGGGCCGGGGCCGCTGCTTGCCGCGTCGGCAGCCTGGGCGACGTTGAGCAGTGAGTACCTCGGTGCCGCAAGCGAACTCACCGCCGTCCTCGGCGATTCTCAGCAGGTCTGGGCCGGCCCAACCGCCGAGGCGTACGCGGCGGCGCATCTGCCCTATGTGGCCTGGCTGCAGCTGGCCGGCACGCTCAGCGCCCGGACCGCCACCCAGCACCAGGTAATCGCGACGGCGTACAGCAGCGCTCTGGCGGCCATGCCGACCCTCGCCGAATTGGCCGCCAACCACGCCGCCCACGCGGTGTTGGTGGCGACCAATTTCTTCGGGATCAACACCGTGCCGATCGCGGTCAACGAGGCCGATTACGCCCGGATGTGGACCCAAGCGGCCACCGTAATGAGCGCCTATCAGGCGACCGCCGAGACCGCGCGCAGCTTGGGACACACCAGCGGCAGTGCGCAAGCCGGAGTCGCGGCAGCCGGAGACGGCACGGGCGGCGGCGGTGGGGGAGGCAACGGCGGCAACAGCGGGGGCGGTGGCGGATCCTTCGACCTGCCGACGCCGGCCGAGATCTGGCAGATGCTCTTCGGGTCCGACGGTCAGCAGGTGCCCGGACAGGGCCAGCCCAACTGGAGTCCCGCGGAATTCCTGCAGAACCTGTCCAATTTCGTCAACGGCAGTGAGAAGGCGCTGGCCTGGCTGCAGCAGAACTTCCAAGGTGTGCTGACGCCCGCCCAGTGGTGGCAGCTGACGAGCTACTTCGTTGCATGGCAGACCTACCGCGCCGTCAACTGGACGCTACGCAGTCTGCGCTTCCTGCTGCAGCTTTCCCCGCTGCTGGCGGGCGTCGGGTTGAACCTGGCGATCGGCAGCCTGGCTGCGGTCGGACCGCCGGCCGGCCTGGCCGGCTTGGCAGGACTGGCCGGCGTCCCCGCACCGGCGGTCCCGGTGCCGGCCCCGGCTGCGATGTCACCGGTCATCCCCGGTGGCGCGCCGGCGCCGAACCCTGCGACGGTGCCGGCTTCGGCAGCGCCGGCAGCCCAGGCGGCGACGCTGCCCGCCCCCGCTGCCTCCGCCGGCGCCGCACCACCACCACCGGCGGCGCCCCCGCTGATCGGCACCGAGGGCACGTTCCACAGCTACCTGGTGGGCTGGCTTCCCTCGGCGCAGAACGCTGCCGGCAGGGCGGGCGCGAAGTCGGCCCGGCCCGCCGCGGGTGTTGCGGCCGCCGCGACGATAGGCGAACCAGCAACCGGCGCGGCGCGACACGGCGGCCGTCGGCGCGGCAGGCTGATCGACCCCGGCTACCGCTACGAATACCTCGAGGACGACGACCCGGGTCGCGAAGCGGGCGGTGTGTCGCAGGCCCGCTACAGCACAACGGGCTTCACGGGGACGCTCGGCAAACCCGGCGTGGCCCGGGCCGCCGGTCTGGCGGGGTTGACCGCAGACGCGTACGGCGCAGGCCCAACCCTGCCGATGTTGCCCACCTCCTGGGACGGCCAGGGCGAGGCCCCGCCCGCCGAATAAGTTAATCCGCATTCGCGGCTACTAATCAGATTAAAGGTACGTATAACGAGGTAAATGTCGTAGCATTGGTCCTCAGTTATTGACCGGACTGACTCCGCCGGCGTGCTGGTCCGGGAGTGCTGCAGCCGCTCTCAACGATGCGAGCAACAGGCGGTCACGGCCTCCATGGAACCCGAGCGGCGCGGGCCACGACTAATCGATAGTTGAGAGAGGAGCGCGGGGATGAGTTTGTTGGATGCGCATATTCCGCAGTTGGTGGCGTCGGAGTCGGCGTTTGGTGCCAAGGCGGCGTTGATGCGGTCGACGATGACGCAGGCGGAGCAGGCGGCGATGTCGGCGCAGGCGTTTCATGTGGGTGAGGCGGCTGCGGCGTTTCAGGGGTCGCATGCGCGGTTTGTGGCGATGGCGGCGCGGGTGAATGCGTTGCTGGATATGGCGCAGGTGAATCTGGCGGATGCCGGTAGCGCGTATGTCGCAGCAGACGCAGCAGCGGCTTCCGGTTACACCGGCGTTTAGGGATATCGGGGCCAGAAGAGAGGAGCGCAGTCTGATGTCGCAGATTATGTACAACTACCCGGCGATGTTGGCCCATGCGGCTGAGATGAATGGATATTCGGGCACGTTGCAGGCTGTGGGTGCTGATATTGCCAGTGAGCAGGCGGCGTTGTCGGCGGCGTGGCAGGGCGATACGGGGATGACGTATCAGGCGTGGCAGGCGCAGTGGAATCAGGCGATGGAGGAGTTGGTGCGGGCCTATCACGCGATGGCCACCACGCATGAGACCAACACCTTGATGATGAACGCGCGCGACACCGCCGAAGCCGCCAAGTGGGGTTAGCGGAGCGCAAGCTCTGGCCTGTCATGGCCGGTTCCGGCCGCATTCGGCGGGCCTTCCAGCGCGCTCACGTCGGCGTAGGGTCCCTGGAATGCCTCTAATGCGTAGTGAAGGTGACAGCTGGGACATCACCACGAGCGTCGGTTCGACGGCCCTGTTCGTGGCCACCGCCCGGGCGCTGGAAGCGGCCAAACCCGACCCAGTGGCCGTCGATCCGTATGCGGAGTTGTTCTGCCGGGCTGCCGGCGGGGACTGGGCGGCCGTGCTGGACGGCAACCTGCCCGACCACGAGTTGTTGTCCAGTGAATTCGGGCAGCACTTCGTCAACTTCCAGGGTGCACGCACCCGCTACTTCGACGAATACTTCAGTGGCGTCATAGAGGCCGGGGTGCGCCAGGTGGTGATTCTGGCGGCCGGGCTGGACTCCCGTGCCTTCCGGTTGCCCTGGCTGGACGGAACAACGGTCTTTGAGTTGGACCAGCCGCAGGTGCTCGGCTTCAAGAGTTACGTGCTGTCGCAGCGCGGCATCCGTCCCACGGCCGAGCGGCGTGAGGTCGCCGTCGACCTGCGTGAGGACTGGCCCCGGGCGCTGCGTGACGCCGGTTTCGATCCGACGCGTCCCTCGGCATGGATCGCCGAAGGGCTGTTGATCTACCTACCTGCTGTTGCGCAGGAGCAGCTGTTCGCCGGTATCGATGGCCTTGCCGCTTCGGGCAGCCACGTCGCGGTCGAAGACGGCATCCCGATGCCTCCGGACGCCTATGAAGCCGCGGTGGCGGCCGAAGTCGAGGCAGGCGACGACACCCGCAACTTCCATCGGCTGGTCTACAACGAGCAGCATGCTCCGGCGGATCAGTGGTTCGGTGCTCGCGGCTGGACCGCGGCGGTGACACCCCTGGCGTCTTGTCTGCAGGGGTTGGGTCGCCCCGTGCCGGAGCCCGACAGCCCAGCCGGTCAGATGATCCTGCGGAACTCGCTGATGTGGGCAGTCAAGAAGTAGCGGCGGTCGGTGACCGCTGGGGGGTGAACCGTTGTGGAAGACGAAACCGGCATGCGGTAGCGTGCGGGATAATCGAAAATGATTTTCAATAAGGAGTCGGTGATGGGTTGGAACGACGTGGGCGTGCCGACGTCCCGTTTGTGGGCTGCGAAGCCGCCTGCGGGAGTGACGGAAGTCGCCTGTCGATCGTCTCGATCGATCTCGACAGTTAGCTTATGCAATGCTAACTTCAGCCGGGTTGGTGCAGTCAAAAACAGTGAAGGGGCGAGCCACGCATGAATAACGGTGATGCGGCTCTGCTCACCCCGCAACCACGGGTCGACGAGGAAACCGTCAGCCGGTTTGCCACCTGCTGCCGCGCCCTTGGCATCGAGGTTTACCAGCGGAAACGCCCTGCAGACCTGACGGCGGCGCGCGCTGGATTCGCGGCACTCACCCGGGTCGCGCATGAGCAGTGCGACGCCTGGATCGGCCTGGCCGCCGCCGGCGATCAGTCGCCGCGGGTGCTGGCCGCGATCTCGCAGACCGTCGCCGGCGCCGGCGCCCTGCAGCGGCGCCTGGATCTGCAGCAGGGTGCGCTCGGGTTCCACTACGACACCGGGCTGTACCTGAAACTGCGCGCCACCGAAGCCGACGACTTCCACCTCGCTCACGCCGCGCAACTGGCGATGGCTGGCCGGTGCGCCGAGGCGAACGCGGTGGTCGCCGAGATCGCCCAGCGGCGTCCCGATTGGAATGACGTTCGCTGGATGGCGATCGCGGTGAACCACCACGCCGGGCGCTGGTCGGACATGGTCAAGCTGCTGACTCCGATCGTCAACGACCCCGACCGCGACGAGTTGTTCACCCACGCCGCCAAGATCGCCCTGGGGATCGCCCTGGCTCGGCTGGGCATGTACGCCCCGGCGTTGTCCTACCTGGAGGAGCCGGAAGGGCCGATCGCGGTCGCCGCCACCGACGGGGCCTTGGCCAAGGGGCTGATCCTGCGGGCCCAAGACGATGAGGAATCCGCGGCCGAAGTGCTGCAGGATCTCTACGCCGCCAACCCGGAGAACGAGCAGGTTCAACACGCCTTGCTGGACCACAGCTTCGGGATCGTCACCACCACCGCGGCCCGGATCGAGGCTCGGACCGACCCCTGGGACCCCGACACGGAGCCGAGCGCCGAGGACTTCGTCGACCCGTCCGCCCACGAACGCAAGGCCGAACTGCTGGCCGAAGCCGAGCGCGAACTCGGCGAGTTCATCGGGCTGTCCGAGGTCAAGAACCAGGTGCAGCGGCTCAAGAGCTCGGTGGCCATGGAGGTGGTGCGCAAGCAGCACGGTCTGGCCGTCGGTCAACGCACTCACCACCTGGTCTTCGCCGGGCCTCCCGGGACCGGTAAGACCACCATCGCCCGTGTGGTGGCCAAGATCTACTGCGGCCTGGGCCTGCTGAAGAAAGAGAACATCAAAGAGGTGCACCGTGCTGACCTGATCGGTCAGCACATCGGTGAGACCGAGGCCAAGACCAACGCCATCATCGACAGTGCGCTCGATGGCGTGCTGTTCCTCGATGAGGCGTACGCGTTGGTGGCCACCGGCGCCAAGAACGACTTCGGGCTGGTGGCCATCGACACCCTGCTGGCGCGGATGGAGAACGACCGTGACCGGTTGGTGGTGATCGTCGCCGGTTACCGGGCTGACCTGGACCGATTCCTGGACACCAACGAAGGTCTGCGGTCGCGTTTCACCCGCAGCATCGACTTCCCGTCCTACCAGCCGCCGGAGCTGGTCGAGATCGCGCACAAGATGGCCGAGCAGCGCGACAGCCGTTTCGAGCAGTCCGCACTCGAAGACATGGAGGCGCTGTTCGGTCAGCTGGCCGAGGCGACGCACCCCGACGCCAACGGCGTGGCCCGGCGCAGCCTGGACATCGCCGGTAACGGCCGCTTTGTGCGAAACGTCGTCGAGCGCTCCGAGGAGGAGCGCGAATTCCGGCTTGACCATTCCGAACAGTCCGGCACCGGGCTGTTCACCGATGAGGAGCTCATGACCATTACGACCGAAGACGTTCGTAACTCGGTGGCGCCGTTGCTGCGTGGCCTTGGCCTGGAGGCCAAGGCATGAGCGCGGCCCAGTCCGACCGGTCCGATGACGAGCGGCGCTCGTTCGCCTCGCGTACCCCGGTCAACGAGAATCCCGACCGGGTCGAATACCGGCGCGGCTTTGTCACCAAGCACCAGGTCAGCGGCTGGCGTTTCGTCATGCGGCGCATCGCCTCCGGCGTAGCCCTGCACGACACCCGGATGCTCGTGGAGCCGCTGCGCTCCCAAGCGCGTGCAGTGCTGATGGGTCTGCTGGTGCTGGCCACGGTCGCGGGCGGCTGCTTCGTCTTCACCCTGATCTGGCCCAACAGTGCGGCCAACAACGACCCGGTGCTGGCAGACAAGTCCACCTCCGCGCTGTATGTGCGGGTCGGGGACCAGCTGCACCCGGTGCTGAACCTGACCTCCGCGCGGCTGATCGCCGGTCGGCCGGTCAACCCGACCGTGGTGAAAAGCACTGCGCTGGACAAGTTCGCCCGCGGCAACCTAATCGGCATTCCGGGAGCCCCGGAACGCATGGTGCAGAGCAGCGCCCGGGACGCCGATTGGACGGCGTGCGACTCGGTGACCGGTTCGACTGCAGGGGTCACGGTGATCGGCGGGCCGTTGGCCTACAGCGGTTCTCGCGCCGGTGCGCTGGACGCGCAGCATGCGGTGCTGGCCGACAACGGTGCCGGCGCCTGGCTGCTGTGGGACGGCAAGCGCAGTCGAATCGATCTGTCCGACCACGCCATCACCGGAGCCCTGGGTCTCGGCGAGCGCGGTTCGGCGGTGCCCACTCCGCGCTCGATCGCCACTGGACTGTTCAACGCGATCCCGGAGGCGCCCGCACTGGTGGCGCCGGTGATCCCCGGCGCCGGCGGCAAGCCGTCGTTCGACCTGCACGCGGCCGCGCCGGTGGGCGCAGTTGTGGCGGCACACTCCCTGGACGGCAACTCCGACGGCACCCTGCGCTACTACGCGGTGCTCGAAGACGGGTTGCAGCCGATTTCTGGTGTGGTGGCGGCGGTGTTGCGTAACACTGATTCGCAGGGTTTGGATCGGCCGCCGGT
>NZ_JBJIAJ010000011.1:0-193178 GCF_045310925.1 Mycobacterium sp. SMC-15
ACCGGCGGCCGATCCAAACCCTGCGAATCAGTGTTACGCAACACCGCCGCCACCACACCAGAAATCGGCTGCAACCCATCGGATAACACGGCGTAGTACTGCCGGGCGGTGTCGGAGCTGTCGTCGATCTCATGGGCGACGACCACCGAGCCAATGGCTACCGGCACCGGCAAGGCGAAGGGCAGCGGGTTCCCCGCATCGGGGATCACCGGCGCCACCAACGCGGGCGCCTCCGGAATCGCGTTGAACAATCCCGGAGCGATCGGGCGCGGCTTCGATGCGCCCGCGTCCAAGCCCAGCGCGGCCGTGACAGCCCGGTCGCCGAGGTCGATCCGACTGCGCTTGCCATTCCACAGCAGCCAGGCGCCGGCACCGTTGTCGGCCAGCACCGCATGCTGCGCACCCAATGCGTCAGCGCGGCTCCCGTCGGTGTCCAACCGCCCCGCGATCAACGTCACGCCCGTGGCGCTGCCGGACGCCGCGTCGCACACCGTCCAGTTCGCATCGGCGTCGGCGTTTTGCACCAACCGTTCCGGTGCACCGGGAATGCCCAGCAGGTTGCCACGCGGGAAGTTGTCCAACACCGCAGCTTTCACTGCGGTGGGGTTGACCGGACGACCGGCGATCAGCCGCGCGGAGGTCAGGTTCAGCACCGGGTGCAGCTCATCTCCCACCCGCACATACAGCGCCGAGGTGGAGCGGTCAGCCAACACGGGATCGTTGCCGGCTGATCCACCCGGTCGGATCAACGACAAGACAAAGCTGCCAGCCACTCCGGTGGCCAGTAGGACCACCCCCATCAACACCGAACGGGACTGGGTGCGTAGCGGCTCCACCAGCATCCGGGTGTCATGCAGGGCAAGACCCGAGGCAATCCGCCGCACGAGGAAACGCCAGCCGCTGACCTGGTGCTTGGTGACAAAGCCGCGCCGGTATTCGACCCGGTCGGGATTCTCGTTGACCGGGGTACGCGAGGCGAACGAGCGCCGCCCGTCTTCGGTCAGATCGGACCGGTCCGAATGTGCGCTCATACCTTGGCCTCCAGACCCAGGCCACGCAGCAACGGCGCCACCGAGTTACGAACGTCTTCGGCCGTAATGGTCATGAGCTCCTCATCGGTGAACGCCTCGGTGCCGGCTTGTTCGGAATGGTCGAGCCGGAATTCGCGCTCCTCCTCGGAGCGCTCGACGAGGTTTCGCACGAACCGGCCGTTACCGGCAATGTCTAGGCTGCGCCGCTCGACACCGTTGGCGTCGGGGTGCGACGCCGCGGCCAGCTGACCGAACAGTGCCTGTAGGTCTTCTTGCGCACTCGGTTCGAAGACACTGTCGCGGTGCTCGGCCATCACTGTTGCGATCTCGACCAACTCGCCCGCCGAGTAGGACGGGAAGTCGATGCTGCGAGAAAAACGTGACCGCAGACCTTCGTTGGTGTCCAGGAACCGGTCCAGGTCAGCCCGGTAACCCGCGATGATCACCACCAATCGGTCACGGTCGTTCTCCATCCGCGCCAGTAGCGTGTCGATGGCGATCAGCCCGAAGTCGTTCTTGGCGCCGGTGGCCACCAACGCGTACGCCTCATCGAGGAACAGCACACCATCAAGTGCACTGTCGATGACCGCATTGGTCTTGGCCTCGGTCTCACCGATGTGCTGACCGATCAGGTCAGCACGGTGCACCTCGCGCACATTCTCCTTCTTCAACAGACCCAGGCCGCAGTAGATCTTCGCCACCACACGGGCGATGGTGGTCTTGCCCGTCCCCGGCGGTCCGGCGAAGACCAGGTGATGGGCACGCTGGGCCACGGCCAGGCCGTGCTGCTCACGCCGGATAGCCATCGCTACCGAACTTTTCAGCCGCTGTACCTGATCCTTGACCTCGTCGAGGCCGATGAACTCGCCGAGTTCACGCTCCGCTTCGGCCAGCAACTCCGCCTTGCGTTCATGCGCGCCAGGATCGATGAAGTCGGATTCGTTCGGCTCGGTGCCGCGGTCCCACGGGTCGGTGCGCGCCGCGATCCGATCCGCGGTGGTCGTCACAATCCCGAAGCTGTGGTCCAGCAAGGCATGTTGAACCTGCTCGTTCTCCGGGTTGGCGGCATACAGGTCCTGCAAGACCTCGGCCGCGGATTCCTCATCGTCTTGGGCCCGCAGGATCAGCCCCTTGACCAAGGCCCCGTCGGTGACCGCGGCGGCGATCGGCCCTTCCGGCTCCTCCAGGTAGGACAACGCCGGGGCATACATACCCAGCCGAGCCAGTGCAGTTCCCAGGGCGACTTTTGCGGCGTGGGCGAACAACTCGTCGAGTTCCGGGTCGTTGACGATCGGAGTCAACAGCTTCACGACATCCGACCACCGCTCGGCGCGATAGTGGATCACAGTGGCGAGCCAGCGGGCATCGCGGAAGCCCGCTCGGCGCTCGGCGATCTCGGCGACGAGCCGGTATGCCTCGCCGTACCCGCCGGCCGCGGTCAGCGCGCTGGCGTAGGCCAGCCGGAAATCGTCGGGATCGGTGGCACGGAACTGCAGATACAGACCGGAGTCATAGTGGAAGCCCAGCGCCCCGTGCTGCAGGTCGAGTTGCCGTTGCAGAGCACCCACCGACGGCTCGGTGCGCCAGACCGCCTCCAAAACGCGTGCCGACGTGTCGCCGGCAGCGGCCAGACCCACCCATGCATCGCATTGATCGTGGGCGACACGAGTCAGCGCGGCGAAGCCGGTGCGGGCCGCGGCCAGGTCGGCGGGCCGTTTCCGACCGTGGACCGCGATACCCAGCGCCCGACTGCAGGTGGCGAACCGGCTGACGATGTCGGCGTCCACCCTGGTTGTGCGAGTACGTGCCTCCAGCACGCCCACGTCACGGTTATTCATCCTCGAATCACTTCCCACTCAATGCTGTACGGCCCGAAACGATTGGTGGCCTACGCCACCGCTCGCGGCTCTCCAATGACGGAGTACGCCGAAGCGTCGCCCTGGATCACGCGGCTGCGCTCGCCGTTGACGCTGACCGGAATGTCGCCGGCAAGAGTGATGCGGTGCAACCGCCGGTGCTCCTGCCCGAAGTCGGCGACTCCGTAGTGCTGGGTGGCCCGGTTGTCCCAGATCGCCAGGTCGCCCAGCTGCCAGTTCCACCGGATGGTGTTCTCCGGTCGAGTGATCCGCTCCTGGAAGAGCTGGAACAGCAGACGCGACTCGGAGCTCTTGACATCCGCGATTCGTTGCACGAAATTGCCGAGCAGCAAGGAGCGTTCCCCGCTCTCGGGGTGCACCCGCACCACGGGGTGCTGCGTCTCGTACGTGGTGGAGTTGAACGTCTGCACGTATGCCTGGAACTCCTCCGACTGCAGCAGATCGGCGTACTTCTCGAGCTGCTTGGAGTCCGTCAAGTCGAGCTGCGTGTAGTCGAAAGCATTGCTGTGCACCGCCCAAAGCTCTTCCGCCAGGCGGGCCAGCGGATCCGGCAGCTGCTCGTAGGCGGTGACAGTGTTGGCCCAGAGGGTGGTTCCGCCGTAGGACGGCAGCTCCACGGCCCGCAACAGCGACGCCTTGGGCACCCGGTCCACGAACGTGACGTCGGTGTGCCAGCTGTTCGCGCTGGTGCCGCCGAACGAGTCGATGGGAAGAATGGCACCCTCGCCCTGCAACAGCGGGTGGGGGGCCGTCGTGGTACCCAGCAGCCGGGCGAACTCGAACTGGCTGACGTCATCCAAATGGTGCTGCCCACGGAAGAAGATGACCTTGTGAGTCACCAACGCGTCGTTGATCGCGGTGACGGTGTCGTCGTCCAAGTCACCGCCCAACTGGACTCCGTCGATCCTGGCGCCGATGTATTCGCCGAGTTTCACCACGTCCAAGTCGGAGCGGGTGGAAAGCGATTGGCTGGACATGAGACTTCTCCTTTGTCGGTCTAGCTGGTTCTCGAGAGGTTGGAGCCGGCGCGCTGACGTGGAATCCGCGCGCTGGCCTGCCGAATTTGTTTTGGCAGAGTTCTTTTCGGTCAGATAGAAGGGGTCACCCCCAGCGGGCGGCCTCGGCGGTGTCGCGGGCGAGCATCCCCAACGTGTTGGTCTCATGGGTGGTGGCCATCGCGTGATAGGCCCGCACCAACTCCTCCATCGCCTGATTCCACTGCGCCTGCCACGCCTGATACGTCATCCCCGTATCGCCCTGCCACGCCGCCGACAACGCCGCCTGCTCACTGGCAATATCAGCACCCACAGCCTGCAATGTCGCTGCATGCCCGTTCATCTCCGCGGCATGCGCCAGCATCGCCGGGTAGTTGTACAGAATCTGTGACATCACACAGTCCCTTCTCGTCAGAATCCGGTGTAGGTGCTCGCCGCGGCTGCGTCGGCAGCCACGTAGGTACTGCCCGCATCCGCCAAATTGACTTGCGCCGTGTCGAGCAACGCGTTCACGCGCGCCGCCAACGCCACAAACCGGGCGTGGGACCCCTGAAACGCCGCGGCCGCCTCACCCACATGAAACGCCTGCGCCGACATCGCCGCCTGCTCCGCCTGCGCCATCGTCGACCGCATCAACGCCGCCTTGGCACCAAACGCCGACTCCGACGCCACCAACTGCGGAATATGCGCATCCAACAAACTCATCGCTTATCTCCCTATCCACATCGATTGCCTTGTGTTCACCGAGGATCAGCTCTCTGCGTTGTCACCCACTCCTTCGGTCGACTGACCGGTCCAGGTACTCGGCATCAACGGTTCGATCGGAAAACCACTGAACGAATCACCGGTGAGGGTGGTTAAACCCGCCTCTTGCACATCGCGTTTGACAACGCCGCCCCCGAAACCGAGCTGTCCCGCGTTGCCCTGTGAAGCACTCGGGCCATCGTCCGGCGACGCCCATTCGGGGTCGACATTCATGTCGGCGAACTGGTCGCCGTGATCGTGCAGCTGCGTCCTCCGGCGGCGGCGCTTGCGTGCCTGCCGACGCGCGGCGGATTCTTCTGCCGCCGAGTCCGATGCCGGGCTCTGCGCTCGTGCGCCGGTGCCGCTTCCGGTCTTGTTGCTCGAATCGAAGCCAATCCCAGGACCGCCACCGAATCCGATCATGTAGGGGAACGCGATTCCCGCTCCCCCAACTGCCGCGGGCGCCGGTGCCGGCGCCCCTGCACCGGCAGAGGCGCTCGCCGGAAGCCCGGCCGCAGGGGATCCCGAAACGGGCACCGACCCGGCAACGCTCACCAGGTGCGGGTTGGAGACCGCCGTAGCCGAGTCAGGCGCCAAGGTGGCTTCGGGAACCGAGTCGACCAGCATGGGCACGTCGGACGGCCATGGCAGGGCTGCCAGCGCCGCGAACGCGCTCAGACTCGCCAAGGGCGCGGTAAGGGTCGAGGCTATTGCGGCGCCCAGTTCGATGGCGACCAGCGGGTGCGCGATCAAGAACGTCGAGAGGGTCGCCGGGTTGAGCAGCAGCAGGGCGACTTCCGGGTGAGCCCCGACATTCGCAATGACGTAGTCGACCTCTTGAATGAGAGTCACGGTGTTCTTGACCCAGTACAGCCCGGTCAGTGGATTGGTGAATGTTGAGTAGGGCAGCCCGTTGATGGTGCCGGATCCGGGCTCCCAGTTGACCCCCACAGACCGCAGCACCTGCGCTAAGCCCTCCAGGAAGGGATCAGTCCAGGTATGGGCAGGGCCCCACGGGTCCGCCGGATCCGAGGTCTCTGCCGGCCCCGCCGACTTGAGGATCGCCGGAGCCGGAGGGGTCTCCGGCGTTGACGCCGCAGCAGAGCCCGCGACCGCCTGGTAGGTGCTCATCGTCGTGGCAGCCTGAACCCACATCCGCGTGTAGTCCGCTTCGTTGAATGCGATGGGGACGGTGTTGATTCCGAAGAAGTTCGTCGCCAGCAATACCCCGTGAACCGTGTGGTTCGTGGCCAGTTCCGCCAGTGTCGGCATTGCCGCCAACGCAGCGGTGTAGGCGGCGGCCACGGTCTGGTGCTGGGCGGCGACCGCAGCACTGTTGGCGCTGGCCTGCGTCAGCCAGGCCAAGTAGGGGGCATTGGCTGCTGCGTACGATTCGGCGCTGGTGCCCTGCCACGCCCCGCTCTCCACGGCCCCCAGCACCTCGCTGAGTTCTTCGGCCGCCGAGGCGTACTCGGCGCTCAAGGAGCTCCATGTCCCGGCAGCTGCCAACACCGGGCCAGATCCCGGCCCACTGCTCAACAGTGCTGAGTGAACCTCCGGTGGCAACGCCATCCAGGCCGGCGCGCTCATGCCAGCCGCCAGTGCGGGTACGCCGACGCCGCGGCGGCGTCACTCGCGACGTAGTTGATGCCGGCCTCGCCGACGCCGATCCCCGATCGGCCGAGTTCGGCTGTGCCCTGGGCCGCCACCACTTCATGCCGGCCACCGAAGAGGCTGAGCGTGGTCGCGCTCTGCAGGGATACCGGGTCCGCAGCAGGAGGAACCACCGCCGTGATCACCGGCGCCGCGCTGGCATGTGCTTGCGCCAGCCTGGCTGTCAGCGCTTCCACGCGTGCGCAGGCAGCGGCCAGTCCTTCGGGGACGACATGTAGCGGCATGACCAATCTCCTTCCGAACTGGGGGAAAACCTCGCAACTGCTTGTGGGTACTCATAGGACCACCAGGGCCGAACACGTGTCGACCACCGATCTGAGAAGCACTGTGCGACGGCCGTTGGAGGAGAGCTTCACGTCTCCGCCGAGAGCCTACGAATTATGTTGTGCAATACCGATTTTCGGTGTCTCACGAGGTTATGTTAATGCCAGCAAGGATCTCGCGTTGGGTTTGAATCAGCAGGTTCCGAAAGGTGCACCGGCACTTAAACATCGGGCGAGACAGGCGGGCACCGCTGAGCTCCGGCGCCGACGAAAAGTGGCCACTATCGAGCCGTTGGGCGAGACATCCAAGTGCAGATTCGAGTTGAATTGCGCTGCCACACAGCGTCTTACTATCGATGCAGGGTCTGGTCAGAGCATGAGGATTCGCACGCGCGCGTCGCTTGAAAGCGTGATGTCCTCGACGACAGGATGATTCGAGCCGAGGAACTGCGCAGGGTCGCGAACGCAGCAGCGAATAGGAGAATTCGACCATCCTCGCCGTCAGTCGAGCCGGCCGGCAGACCGCGACAATCGGCGGCGAACGTAGCAGCCGCGACAGACGGTAGGAAGTAGAGATGCACGGCCAGGAGGTGGGGTTCCGACCGTGGCAATGTTGGCGGGTGCCCGCTGTGCGGTCACCGAACGTGCAATCAGCCCCGTGGTGTCACGGGAAGCAGGAGCGACATCGCCCCTGGCGGTTCAGCTGACGATCCCGCGATTCCTGGCAGCCCGGCACCACTCGGCCGGCGGCCTGCATGGGAGCGGCCATCAGGACCTCCGTGAATTGGTGGATCAACATGTCGAGCCCGCCGCGACGCGCGCCCGCTAGTCAAGCGACTACACCGAGGTAGTGCGGCTAGCGTAGCTATGTGGCTGACAACGATGCAACAGGCGCCCAGATCGACGAGAACGCTTCGGCGGCCCGCGAAGAAGCCACTGCCGCGGTGCTGATCCATGCGGCCGACCTCTTCGCCGAGCGTGGGCCGGCGGCCACTTCGATTCGCGACATCGGCGCTCGGTCTGGGGTGAACCACGGACTGGTGTTCCGGTACCTGGGGACCAAAGATCAGCTGGTCAAGGCGGTTCTGAACCATCTGGCGGACGAGGTTTCCACAGCGGTGCAGGCAGGCGCGTCGGCGGAGGTGATCGCGGCCAAGACCGAGCTGCAGTGGCGGGTGCTGGCCCGCGCCATCCTCGACGGTTTTCCGGTCGGGCAGCTCCAGGAGCGGTTCCCTATCGCAGCAAATCTGGTGAAGCACGTGCAAAGCAGCTATGACGACGAGCTCACTGGCCGTCTTGCTGCCGCCAATGTGATTGCGCTGCAATTGGGTTGGCAGTTGTTCGAGCCGTTCCTGCGTTCAGCGACGGGCATCGAAGAGCTATCGCCGACCGACCTACGGCAAAGTCTTAGCGGTGAGATCGCGCGGATGCTGAAAGCCAGCCCCACAGACGTGTACCGGATTGCATTCCCGGTGAGCTAAAACGGGCGTCCGCCGAGATGGCTTATTCGGCGTCGAGGGCGGCGAGGACTTCGTCGGACAGGTCCACGTTGGTCCAGACGTTCTGCACGTCGTCACTGTCCTCAAGAGCCTCGACCAGCTTGAACACCTTGCGAGCACCCTCGACGTCGACCGGGACGCTGACCGACGGCTGGAAGCTGGCCTCGGCGGAGTCGTAGTCGATCCCGGCCTCGACCAGCGCGCTGCGCACCGCCACCAGGTCCCCGGGCTCGGAGATGACCTCGAAGCTCTCCCCCAAGTCGTTGACATCCTCAGCACCGGCATCCAGCACCGCCGCCAACACGTCGTCCTCGGTCAACGCGTTCTTGTCCAGGGTGACTGTGCCCTTGCGGCTGAACAGGTAGGCGACCGAGCCGGGGTCGGCCATCTGGCCGCCGTTGCGGGTCATCGCCACCCGGACCTCGCTGGCAGCCCGATTGCGGTTGTCGGTCAGGCACTCGATGAGCACCGCCACGCCGTTGGGCCCGTAACCCTCGTAGGTGATGGTCTGATAATCCGCCCCGCCGGCTTCCTCACCCGCACCACGCTTACGCGCCCGCTCAATATTGTCGTTGGGAACCGAGCTCTTCTTCGCCTTCTGAATGGCGTCGTACAACGTCGGATTGCCCGACGGATCCCCACCACCAACCCGCGCCGCGACCTCGATATTCTTGATCAACCGCGCAAAGTTCTTGCCACGACGAGCGTCGATGACGGCCTTCTTGTGCTTCGTGGTAGCCCACTTGGAATGGCCGCTCATCGGTTGCCCTACCTCACTGTTGCATCAAAACTTTGCCCGACGATTCTACGTGTCAGTTCTGCTCGCGCGCCGGGGGCTGCTCGGGCGGGAAGAATCCGGGTGCCCATCGCTCGATCAGCGCGGCGTAGTCGACGTGCGCGTCCAGCTGTACCGCGACTCCGAGCAGGCCGCCCAGCGTGCGCAGCAACATGACGTAACCAGCCGGAATGGTCAGCCGGCGAGCCATCTTGAATCGGTCGGCAAAGCCTTCCGCCATCGGATCGGTCGTGACCAGCGCAGACTTCTGGAACCACTTGCGGGTGAAGTGGAACTCCCCCGAGCGCAGCGGGTCGATGTAGGGCCACAGCGGCTGGATGTACTCCACCAGCTGATCGGCACTCAGGTCATAGTCGGCCGGCATGAACCCGAGCTGCTTGAGCAGCCGGATCGCCTCGTCCCACTGCTCGTCACGCGCCCAGCACAACAGTTCGGCGAACCCCGGCGGGATGCCTTCGGGATGTTCGGCTACCGCGCCGAAGTCGATGACCCCCAGCCGGCCGTCGGGCAACATCATGAAGTTGCCCGGGTGCGGGTCGGCATGCACCAGCCCCACCCGCGCCGGTGAGCTCAAGGTGAACTCCAGCAGCAGCGCGCACGCGGAGTCTCGCTCCTGTCTGGTGCCACTGTTGATGATCGCCGACAGGCGTCGGCCCTCGATCCACTCCGACACGATGACTTTCGGCGCGCTGGCGATCACCGCCGGCACGAAGAACTTCGGGTCATCGGCATAGGCCTTGGCGAAAGCCCGCTGATTGTCGGCCTCCTGGCGGTATTCAAGCTCCGCTTCCAGGGTGTCGTTGATCTCCGAGACCAGTCGGTCCACGTCAGCGCCCGGAACGACCTGCTTGGCGACCCAGTTGAACCGCTGAATGAGCTTGAGGTCGGCGCGCAGCGCCTCGTCGGCGCCGGGGTATTGGATCTTCACCGCGACGTCGCGGCCGTCCTTCCAAACCGCCCGGTGTACCTGCCCGATGCTCGCCGAGGCGGCGGGGGTGTCGTCGAAGGACGCGAAACGCTCTCGCCATTTGGTACCGAGCTGGGCATCGAGCACCCGGTGCACCTTGGCGGCCGGCAGCGGCGGAGCCTCGCTTTGGAGCTTGACCAACGCCTCGCGGAACGGCTCGGCGAACTGCGGAGGAATCGCGGCCTCCATCACCGACAGCGCCTGGCCGACCTTCATCGCGCCGCCCTTGAGCTCGCCGAGCACCTTGAACATCTCGTCGGCGGCCTTCTCCAGAAGCTCGGCGTTGACCTCGTCTTTGGTCTTGCCGGTCATCCGCTTGCCCACACCGAGCGCTGCACGGCCTGCGACTCCGGCCGGGAGGCTCGCCAGTTTTACAGCGCGGCGAAATCCGCCCCGCGCGAGATCTGCCATGCGGACATCATGCCTGGCCGGTCTCGGCGACCGCATTCCCGGTCACCCAACGGGCGGCCGACTGCGGGCGCGACGGTCAGGCCTGGCCCGAGGCAATGTCGACGAAGAGCCGGTGAATACGTCGGTCGCCGGTCACCTCAGGGTGAAATGAGGTGGCCAGCACCTGACCTTGCCGCACCGCAACCGGATGGCCGGCGGCCTCGGCCAGCACTGCAACGCCGGGGCCGATCCGCTCCACCCAGGGCGCTCGGATGAACACCGCGTGCACCGGGTCGTCCAATCCGTCGAAATCGACGTCACCCTCGAAAGAATCGACCTGGCGACCGAAAGCGTTGCGCCGCACGGCCATATCGATCCCTGACAGCGGAATCGCGGCACGCCCCTGCGCACCGGCATCGAGGATCTCACTGGCGAGCAGAATCATTCCCGCGCAGGAACCGTACGCCGGCATCCCGTCTGCCAACCGGGCCCGTAGCGGGTCTACCAGCTCCAGCTCGCGCAGCAGATGGCTGATCGTGGTCGACTCGCCGCCGGGAATCAGCAGCGCGTCGACCTCATCCAGTTCGCGGCGGCGGCGTACCGGCACCGGATCGGCGCCGACAGCGCTCAGCGCGGCAAGGTGTTCACGAACGTCGCCCTGCAATGCGAGCACGCCGATGCGCGGGCCGCTCACTGGTCCGTCAGGCGGTATCCGGACGGGTATCGAGTCAGCCCCTCCTGCATGACGGCGGCCACCATGTCCCCGGACCGGTTGTAGATCTTGCCCTGGGTCAACGCCCGGCCAGCGCCCGCCGACGGCGACGACTGGTCATAGAGCAGCCATTCGTCGGCCCGGAATGGGCGCATGAACCACATCGCGTGATCGAGCGACGCCACTTGCAGGTGGTCACGCTCGCCGGGGTGGATCGCCCAGGAGGTGCCCAGCAGGGTCAGGTCGCTCATGTAGGCCAGCGCGCAGATGTGCAGCACCGGATCGTCGGGCAGCCGGTCGCGATGGCGGAACCAGACCTGTTGCTCGGCGACCTTGCCCGGGATGTGCGGCAGCTGCTCACGCGGCACCCGGCGCAGATCCCACTCGGCGAACGCCTTGAAGCCCTCGTCGTCGAAGGCCTTCATCGCGGCGATGTCGGGCAGGTCCTTGGGGTCGGGTGCCTCAGGCATCACATCTTGATGCTCAATGCCCTGTTGTTCGGTCTGGAACGAGGCCGACATGTTGAAGATGGTTTCGCCGTGCTGGATGGCGTTGACGCGCCGCGTACAGAACGAACCGCCGTCGCGGACCCGGTCCACGGTGAACACCGTGGGCGCCTTGGCATCTCCGGGACGCAGGAAGTATCCGTGCAGCGAGTGGACCCGGTAACGCGGATCCACGGTGCGCACCGCCGACACCAGAGCCTGGCCGGCTACGTGCCCACCGAAGGTGCGCTGGTTGTCCGCGGACAGCGGGCTGAACACACTCCCGCGGTAGATGTTGACCTCGAGCTGTTCGAGATCAAGGATCTCTTCGATCGCCACGCTATGACCGTCTGCTTTTCGCGCAAGCGCTCATCGCCACCTCTACCAGCCGCGTTCGGCAAGCCGGTGCGGTTGCGCGATGTCCTCCACGTTGATGCCGACCATCGCCTCGCCCAGCCCGCGCGATACCCGCGCCAACACATCGGGGTCGTCGTAGAAGGTGGTGGCCTTGACGATCGCCGCGGCACGCGCGGCCGGGTCACCGGACTTGAAGATGCCGGAGCCGACGAACACACCCTCGGCGCCCAGCTGCATCATCATGGCCGCATCCGCCGGGGTGGCGATGCCGCCCGCGGTGAACAGCGTCACCGGCAGCTTGCCGGCCCTGGCGACCTCCGCGACCAGCTCGTATGGTGCCTGCAGTTCCTTTGCGGCAACGAATAATTCGTCCTGCGACAGCGACGTGAGCCGGCGAATCTCGCCACCGATGGACCGCATGTGGGTGGTGGCGTTGGAGACGTCACCGGTGCCTGCCTCACCCTTGGAGCGAATCATGGCCGCGCCCTCGGTGATCCGGCGCAGCGCCTCGCCCAGGTTGGTCGCCCCGCACACGAACGGCACGGTGTACTGCCACTTGTCGATGTGGTGGGTGTAGTCGGCGGGGGTGAGCACCTCGGACTCATCGATGTAGTCCACCCCGAGGCTCTGCAGAATCTGCGCCTCGACGAAGTGTCCGATGCGTACCTTGGCCATCACCGGGATGGTGACCGCGGCGATGATGCCCTCGATCATGTCCGGGTCGCTCATCCGCGAAACCCCGCCCTGGGCACGGATGTCGGCGGGCACCCGCTCCAGTGCCATCACCGCGACGGCGCCGGCGGCCTCAGCGATGCGGGCCTGGTCCGGGGTGACGACGTCCATGATGACGCCGCCCTTGAGCATCTCGGCCATGCCGCGCTTTACTCGCGCAGTACCCGTTTGTCCGTCGGGTGCCGAACCGTTCTGCGCCGCGCTGTCCACTGAATGCTTCTCCTTGCTGGCCTGTAATACCCGCTCAGTGTAGTGGGCCCACGCCAGCGATTTTCCCGCTCATTGCCGCTGCACGGTGAACACGGGCTCCGCCGGAGGTGGATCGGCGAGCAGTGCAGGCAACACGAACACCCGGACATAGCGGCGGACCTGGTCGGCGTCGTGGGCACCGGGGATGAGGCCCAGCAGTAATCCCAGTGCGCTCGACAGCACGAACCGGGCCGCATCGCCCGAATACAGACCGGCCCGCAGTTGCGGACCGGCCTGCCGGAATCCCGCCTCATAGAGCCCGGCCAGCAGCTCACCCAGCGTTGCCGAGCGGGCGATCAGCGCGGCGACGTTGCCCTCGTCGGTGTGCTCGGAGATGACCCGAAGCAGCGGGTCCTGGGCGACTTCAGTGGCCACGATCACCAGCGACTCCGTCACTAGGTCCCCGGGCCCGGCCACCGCGTGCAGTCGGGCGGTGATCTCGGCGATCTTGCGTCCGGCCACCCGCACCACCAACGCGTCCAACAGCTCGTCACGAGTGGCGAAGTGGCGGTAGATCACCGCGCGGGTGTAGCCGGCTTCCCGCGCGATGACCTGCATTGTGGAGGCCCGGTAGCCACGGTCGGCGAAGGACCGCTCTGCGGCGTCCAGGAGCAGCTCTCGCGCGTGGTCGGGCGGATTGCCTCCACCGGGCGGTCGGCCCCGCCCGCGCACCGTCATGCCCGACCCGCCCGAAATATATGGACATTGCTACTCATATGTCTATTATTAGCCTCACTGCATTCCCCGCGCTTTCCGAGGGAGGGTTCGTCGCATGGCTGCAACGACTGCCGGGGTTCCCGAGCGACGAGACTGGCAGGCCGTGTTCGGCTCGTGGCGTCTGTTGGCCAATCCAGGCCGCAACGGCGGCTCGGCGTTCGAACTGATCGTCGGCCTGGCGGCTCCGATCCTGGCCCGCAGCTACCACCAGTTGCGGGCGCATCCCAACGGCCGGCGCCTGTTCGCCGAGAAGCCGGATCTGTTGGCGCTGCTCGGTGACGACGACTATCTGGCCTCGCTGCCGCAGGGCTCGCTCGGCCATGCCTACCGATCGTTTCTGCGCACCAATCGATTGGACGCAGGCGTCTTCGACGTGGACACGGTGATCCGGCCGATCGCCGAGCGCCGCGGCTGGGACGACGATTTCTTTTTCATGATGCGGCGCGGCACCGCCCTGCACGACATGTTCCACACCCTGGGCGGCTATGGCCCGGACATGGGCGGAGAGTTCGGCAATCTGGGCTTCCACTGCGGCCAGATGGAACCGTCCGGTGCCCTCAAGACGCTGACCCTCGGGCTGCTCGGACCGGTCATCCCGGCCTCGCCGAGGCGGAAGATCCGTTACTTCCGTGAAGCGGTCCGCCGCGGCCAGCGCGCCGACAACTTGATGGCAGCCCCCTACGAAGAGCTGCTGGACAAGCCCATCACGGAGGTGCGGGAGGCGTTGGGTGTCACGCCCACGCGCAGCGCCCACCCGGGCGGCCACCTGTTCATCGGCTGGATGCCGCCAGGCATGAAACCGCCGACCCGCTGGGACTACGACGCGACTCTTCCCGCCGCCTGAATCCGCCGTCGGCCAGGCGGTCAGGCGGTCAGGCGGTCAGGACCATGCGGTAGCGCGCCCGCCCCTCCGCCATCGCGGCGTAGGCCTCGGCTGCCTGGGACAGCGGACGTTCTTCGATGCGGGCCCGAACCCCGGACAACACCGCGAAGCGCATGGTCTCCTCGATGTCGCGGGCGGTGCCCGACGGGTGGCCGGTGAGGCTGAGCCCGGGGGTGATCAGCTGCACGGGCGCGACCGGCAGCGGCTCGGTGGTGACCCCGATGATCACGAGTTCTCCCCGCGGCGCCAGCCCGCCAAGGGTGTCGGCCATTGCTCGCGAATTGGCCGCAGTGGCCAGCACCACGGACACCCCGCCGAACGCCGCCATCGCCGCAGCGACATCCCCGGCGGTCGAGTCGATGTAGTGATGGGCGCCGAGCGCTCGGGCGTCAGCTTCCTTGGCGGCTCCGCGCGCGATCGAGATCGTCTCGAAGCCCATCGCCCGGGCGAACTGCACGCCCAGATGCCCCAACCCACCCAGGCCGAGCACCGCGACCCGGTCCCCCGGTCGCGCCTGGGTAGATCGCAGCGCGTGGTATGTGGTGACCCCGGCGCAGCCCATGGGTGCGGCCTCGACGAAGGTCAACTCGTCGGGGATCCGGGCCAGCGCGTTGGCCGGAACGGTCACCGATTCGGCGTAGCCGCCCGGGTAGTGCCAACTGGGCACCTGACCATTGACACAGTGGATGAAATCGCCTTTGCGGCAAGGAATGCAGTGGTTGCAGTGCCCTCCGAACCAGCCGACCGCAACCCGCTCACCCAGCTGCCAGTCGGTCACTCCCGGCCCCAGTTCGGCGATCGTGCCGGCGATCTCGTGTCCCAGCGTCAGCGGCCAGGTCATTCCAGGGAAGCCACCGTTGACGAAGGCGTGGTCGGTGCCGCAGACACCGCAGGCGGCCACGGCGATACGGACCTGACCGGGGCCCGGCGAGGTGGTGTCGACATCGACAAGAGTCAGCGGTGCATCCACCTCCGCAACGTGCACGGCGCGATGTGTTGGCATGGCGGCTCCCTGGGTAGCGAGGATGATTCGCCCGAGGCGTGTTCAGCCTAAGCCGCGCAGGTCAGGAAATCCGGCGAAGAATCCCATCTTCTCCGGTGCCACCGTCGGCCGACCGGGCGGCCTCGGCGAGACGATCACCCAATTGCAGTGGGTAGACCTTTTCACCGCCGGCAGCCAGCGCCGTGATCTCTGCGGTGTCACACCAACGATGGCCGTGCAGATAACGACGCTCCAGCCCAGTCCGGCCGGCCCCCGACGGCTCGAAGCGCGCAGTGCGGTAGGCGAAGAAGAACTCCTGGCTGTTGAGACGCTCACCGTTGAAATGGAACACGGCGTCGCGGCGCCAGATCGGGCCGACCAGCTCGCCCGGGGCGACCTGCAAACCGGTCTCCTCGGCCAGTTCGCGCGCCGCCGCTTCGGCGAGCGGCTCGTCGGGCAGCACCTGCCCTCCGACGGTGAACCACCAGCGCGGCGCCGGGTTGGCCGCATCATCGGGCAGAGCCGGATCGTGGCCGCACAGCAGCAGTACCGATCCAGCTTCGTCGAGCAGCACCACTCGCGCCGAAACGCGCGGATCCAGCACGCCGCGACCACCGTGGGCGGCCATACCTGCTCGCTCGACGATCTCAAAGTACGTCGGCATCGGAGCGGTGCCACCGAGATGCAGGACTCGGACCAACGGACGTTCACGCAGTGCCACCGTGTCACGGACCGCGTCATTGTGGAACCGGCGTGCCAACAGCACTCGGGCTTCGGCGTCCGCCAACTCGGCGACCATCACGTGCGGCAGCGACTCGGCATCGACCATCGCTAGCTCGGCCGACAGCGCGTTCTCGGCGGCCTCACGCTCGTGGCGCGGAGCCCGCTCGGCGACATCGGCCAGGGCAGCCAGTCGCCGGCCGGCCACCTGGTCCCCGTAGGCGTCGATCGCGACGGCCCGGGCCACCACCGCTCGGCGCCCCAGCGCCCCGTCCAGCGCCTGCCAGGACAGGTCGCAGCGCACGTGCAGCCGGTTGAGCCGGTTCGCGGTCTGGTATGCCCAGGCGACCGCGGCGGCCAGCACCGCCACCCCGACCAGCACCAGCACTGTCGCCACGATGGTCAGTTCCATCAGTCACCCACCGTGACCTTGCTGCCCACCCCGGCAACCGTCTCGTAGACCCGGATGATCTGGTCGGCCACCACCGGCCAGTCGAAGCGGCGTACCGCTTCGGCGCCGGCCGCCACATACGACGCCCGCAGCGCCTCGTCGTCGAGGACCTCGATCAAGGCGGCCGCGAGCGCCGCGGGGTCATCGACCGGCACCAGGCGGCCGGCCTCCCCGTCGCTCAGCACCCGACGGAATGCGTCCAGCTCACTGGCGACCACTGCGGTGCCGGCGGCCATCGCCTCGGCCAGCACGATGCCGAAGCTCTCCCCGCCGGTGTTCGGCGCGCAGTAGACGTCCGCACTGCGCAGGGCCGACGCCTTCTCGGCGTCGTCGACCTGCCCCAAGAAACGCAGGTGACTCGCCAATTTCCCTGCGCTACGGCGCAATTCGTCTTCATCGCCGCGGCCGACGATCAAGACCTGTACGTCTTTGTGCTGCTCGACCAACGCCGGAAGTGCCCCCAGTAGCACCGCCATCCCCTTGCGAGGCTCGTCGTAGCGACCGAGAAACAGCACCGTACGCCCTGCGCGCGGATAGCCCGGCAGGGGCTGCGCCGTGGCGAATGCGGCCACGTCGACCCCGTTGGGGATCTCCACCGCGTCAGAACCCAGGGCCTCCATCTGCCAGCGCCGGGCCAGATCCGAGACCGCGATGCGGCCAATGATCTTCTCGTGCATGGGCCGGAGCAGGCCCTGCACCACGCTCAGCGTCAGCGATTTGGTCGTCGAGGTGTGAAACGTCGCCACGATCGGGCCTTCGGCCACGTTCAGCGCCAGCATCGACAGGCTGGGTGCATTCGGCTCGTGCAGGTGCAGCACATCAAAGTCGCCCTGCATGAGCCAGCGTTTGACCTTGCGATATGCCGCCGGGCTGAACTGCAGCCGGGCCACCGAGCCGTTGTAAGGGATCGCGACGGCTTTGCCGGCCGATACCACGTAGTCGGGCAGCGCGACGTCCGGCGAGGCGGGCGCCAGGACGCTGACGTGATGTCCGCGGGCGCGCAGCACCTCCGCCAGCTGCAGCACATGTGCCTGCACCCCGCCCGGTACATCGAACGAATAGGGGCAGACCATGCCGATCCGCATCAGGTCTCCCCCAAGCGCGCCCGTCGCGATTCGGGAAGGTCGGCGATCCATTGCGGCTGCATCATGTGCCAGTCCTGCGGGTAGGTCGCAATCCCCTCGGCGAACTTGTCGGCCAGCGCCTGGGTTATCACGCCGACATCCCCACTGCTGCAGTCCAGCGGGGCACTGATGTCCACTCCCCATCCCGCGCCGTCGAACCAGCAGTACGCCGGCAACAGTGCCGCGCCGGTCGCCAGCGCGAGTTTGGCCGGGCCGGCCGGCAGCCGGGTGGGCTCACCGAAGAAGTCGACCGTCACCCCGTTGCGGCTCAGGTCGCGGTCGGCCATCAGACATACCAGCCCGTTGTCGGACAGCCGCTCGGTCAGTATTTCGAAGGGCGGGCGGCTACCACCGGAGGACGGCAGTACCTCGAAGCCCAGGCTCTCCCGGAACGCCAGGAACCGGCGGTACAGCGACTCGGGTTTGAGGCGCTCGGCGACGGTGGTGAATCCGCCGTGGGTCTGGGCCATCCACACCCCGGCCATATCCCAGTTCCCGCTGTGCGGCAACGCCAGCACCGCTCCGCGGCCGGCCTTCAGTGCCGCAGTGACGTTGTCGCGCCCCCGCACCGATTCGTGCAGCTGCGCCGCCAGGGCCGCGTGGTCCATGGTGGGCAGCCGAAACGCCTCCCGCCAGTACCGGGCATAGGACGCCAGCGAGGCGCGCATCAGCTCCGCCGGCACCTGCGACGGGCTCACCCCGATGACGCGGGCCAAGTTCTTGCGCAGCTGTTCGGGTCCCCCGCCGCGTGAGGCGTACAGGGCACCGGCGTCGAACGCGTTGCGGGCGACGAATTCGGGCATCGCGCGCACCAGCATCCAGCCCGCCGCGAATCCGGCGTCGGTGGCCCAGGCGTCGAGCTGACTGAGCCCGGGAACTCGCAGACCGCTCGGGATGAAGGTCACGGGCCCGTGGTTTCCTCACCGTCGGAGCCGTCCGCCACCCGCGGCAACGGCTCCACCGCGCCCGGCGAGGTCCGGACGGTGTGCAGCCGCTGGGCGCAGGTGATCAGGCTGGCCACCGCCAACAGCCACATCGCCACCGGCAACGCCCACGGCAGTGGGAAAACCGGCAGGTCGGACAACCCGGCGCCCACCAGCACGATGATCAGCCGTTCAGGACGTTCGATATAGCCGCCGTCACCACGCAGCCCGCTGGCCTCCGCACGCGCCTTGATGTAGGAGATCACCTGCGAGGTGACCAGGCAGATCAGGGTGGCCACCACCAGCGGGGGGTTGTCCAGGCCGAACGCCGCCCACCAGGCAAGACCGCAGAACACCGCGCCGTCGCTGATGCGGTCGCAGGTGGCGTCCAGGACGGCGCCGAACGCGCTGCCACCGCCGCTTTGCCGGGCCATTGCCCCGTCGACCATGTCGAAGTGCACGAAGAACCAGACGATCAAGGTTCCGGCGAACAGCTGGCCGGTCGGGAACAGTGTCAGCGCCGCCAGCACCGCACCGGCGGTGCCCACCATCGTGACGATGTCTGCGGTGAGCCCGGCTCGCAACAGGACTCGCGCCACCGGCGTGGTGATGCCGGCGAACGTCGCCCGCGACAGGAACGGCAGTCTGCTCATTGCTGCGTGGCCCACTCGTCGGCGAGCAGCCGGCGAGTGTCGCGCAGCAACTGCGGGATCACTTTGGAACCGCCGACGATCGTGATGAAGTTCGCGTCACCGCCCCAGCGCGGCACGACATGCACGTGCAGATGCTCGGCCAGCGAACCGCCGGCCGACTCGCCGAGGTTCATCCCGACGTTGAATCCGTGCGGGCGTGACACGGCCTTGATGACGCGGATCGCCTTCTGAATGAATGCCATCAGCTCGGCGCCCTCGTCGTCGGTGAGATCTTCGAACTCCGAGAACCGCCGGTAGGGCACCACCATCAGATGCCCCGGGTTGTAGGGGTAGAGGTTGAGCACCGCGTAGACGTGTGCACCGCGCGCCACCACCAGCCCGTCCTCATCGGACAACGTGGGGATGTCGGTGAACGGTTGGGTGGAGCGCGCCGATCCGGATTCCGCACGCTTCAGCGGGGCCTCGGCCAGGTAGGTCATCCGGTAGGGCGTCCACAGTCGCTCCAGTCGGTCGGGCTCACCGGCGCCGGTGTCGACGATCGCCTCCTGGCCGGCCGCGTCGTCGCTCACTGCGCCTCGCCCGTTCTGGGGCCCGCCTCGAGGCCCGCTTTGAGCGCCTCCGCGGTCGGCACGGTGTTGGCGCGTGCGGCGATCCAACCGGCGATGGCCGCCACCGCCTCGTCGCGCGGCACCCCGTTGATCTGGGTGCGGTCGGCAAACCGGAAGCTGACCGCGCCCGCCTCGACATCGCGGTCGCCGGCCAGCAGCATGAACGGCACCTTCTGGTTGGTGTGGTTGACGATCTTCTTGGGCATCCGGTCGTCGCTGGCGTCGACCTCGACCCGCACCCCGTTGCGGCGCAATTGCGCCGCGAGGTCGTCCAGGTAGGCCACGTGCTGGTCGGCAACCGGGATGCCGACCACCTGGACCGGTGCCAGCCAGGCCGGAAAAGCACCGGCGTAGTGCTCGGTCAACACACCGAAGAAGCGCTCGATCGAACCGAACAGCGCCCGGTGGATGAGCACCGGCCGCTGGCGGGTTCCGTCACTGGCGGTGTACTCCAGCTCGAAGCGGTCGGGCATGTTGAAGTCGAGCTGAATGGTCGACATCTGCCAGCTGCGGCCCAGAGCGTCCTTGACCTGCACCGAGATCTTCGGTCCGTAGAAGGCCGCACCGCCCGGGTCGGGCACCAGGGTCAATCCGGACGCCTCGGCGACCTCGCGCAGGGTGTCGGTCGCCTCCTCCCACACCTCGTCGGAACCGACGTACTTCTCCGGGTCTTTGGTGGACAGCTCCAGGAAGTAGTCGTCCAGCCCGTAGTCGGCGAGCAGGTCGAGCACGAAGCGCAGCAACGAGGCCAGCTCGTCACGCATGCTTTCGCGGGTGCAGTAGATGTGCGCGTCGTCCTGGGTCATCCCGCGCACCCGGGTCAGCCCGTGCACCACGCCGGAACGCTCGTAGCGGTAGACGCTGCCGAACTCGAAGAGCCGCAACGGAAGTTCCCGGTAGGAGCGCCCACGCGACCGGAAGATCAGGTGGTGCATCGGGCAGTTCATCGGCTTGAGGTAGTAGTCCTGGCCCGGCTTGCGCAGGGTTCCGTCCTCGGCGAACTCCGCGTCGATGTGCATTGCCGGGTACATGCCCTCGCGGTACCACTCCAGGTGGCCGGAGGTCTCGTAGAGTTCGGACTTGGTGATGTGCGGGGTGTTGACGAATTGGTAGCCGGCCTCGATGTGCTTGCGCCGCGAATATTCCTCCAGCTCGCGGCGGATGATGCCGCCCCTGGGGTGGAAAACCGGGAGGCCCGAACCGATTTCGTCGGGGAAGCTGAACAGGTCCAGCTCGACGCCAAGCTTGCGGTGATCGCGGCGCAGCGCCTCCTCGATCAATTCGAGGTGACTGTCCAGCGCCTCCTGCGATTCCCATGCGGTGCCGTAGACACGTTGCAGGCTGGCGTTCTTCTGGTCACCGCGCCAGTAGGCGGCCGAGGAGCGGGTGAGCTTGAACGCGGGAATGAATCGGGTGGTCGGGATGTGCGGGCCGCGACACAGGTCACCCCAAACCCGTTCCCGGGTACGGGGATTCAGGTTGTCGTAGGCGGTGAGCTCGTCGCCGCCGACTTCCATGATGTCGCTGTCGCCCGACTTGTCGTCGACCAGCTCCAGCTTGTAGGGCTCCCCGGCCAACTCCGCGCGAGCAGCATCCTTGGACTCGTAGACCCGTCGGGAGAACAGTTGCCCGTCCTTGATGATGGCGCGCATCCGCTTCTCCAGCTTGGCCAGATCCTCGGGGGTGAACGCCTCGGGTACGTCGAAGTCGTAGTAGAAGCCATCGGTGATCGGCGGGCCGATGCCGAGCTTGGCGGCCGGGAACAGGTCTTGGACCGCCTGGGCCAGTACGTGGGCGCACGAGTGCCGGATAACGCTGCGACCGTCGTCGGTGTCTGCGGCCACCGGGGTCACGTCGGCGTCGGCCTCGGGAATCCAGCTCAGGTCGCGCAGTCGACCCTCCGCGTCGCGCACCACCACGATGGCATCCGGGGCTCCCCGGTCAGGCAGGCCCGCCGCGCGTACCGCTGCGGCCGCGGTCGTCCCAGCAGCCACCCGGATCAGGGTTGCCGAGGCGGGGATGGCGGGCACGCTCATGAGGTGGTCTCCAGTGCGGGGTGTCGGGCTGTCGTACGGGTCGCGACCATGCTATCGGGGCGGTCCCCGGCCAACGGTCCTGGCCGTTGCGACCCATCCTGATCTTGTCGACCGGGCTAACGTCTGGGGTTATGCGCCTCGTCGACAATGCGGCCGTGCGGCGCGCCGTCGCCGAGTTCGCAGCCGCACCCGGGCAACGTCGCTACTTTGACGTGCTGCGGGCTTGTATGTGGGGCGAGCTGCTTTTCGACATCACCGGGTCCGATGCGTTCTCCGGCGATGGGCCGCTCCGCGCCGGCTCACGTTTGCGGATCGGCGGCGGCACCGGGCCCGACGGCCGCCCGGCGCTGTTCGCCTTCACCCGCCAATCGGAGATCAGCCGGCTGCATCCACCCGGCACAAACGTCCAGTCGCTGGTCACCCCGGCCACCGAGGCATTGGAGCTGGCCCGGCGACAGGACGATCCTTGGCTTTACCTGGATCCGGCCGGGCCGACCTGTGCGCTCGCAGCCGCCGAGATCGACTTTGCGCTACGGAATCCGCGTAACGAACCGCTCAAGACGGCCGTGGCCGCACTGGCCGCCGGCCGCGCCGAGCGCGCCGAGGTGCTGCGACTGCTCCGGGCTGACGGACCACTGCTGGTGGGCGCCGACGAATCGGGCCCCGATGCTCCGGTGATCCGGGCGATCCGGCACCCCGACGGTTCGGCGACGCTGTTCGCTTTCACCAGCGGACCCGAAGTGCTGGCATTCACACCGTCGGACGTGACGGCGTCGATGACCACCGCGGAAGTGCTGGGGATGGTTCGTCAACGTGGCTACCGCGGGCTGATCATCGATCCCTGCGGCCCGTCGGCTTCGTTCTCGGCGGCCGAGCTCTGTGGGTGAGTGCGTCATGGTTGGCCGGGTTTGAGCACGACGAACAATGCCTCTCCGTCCGTCAGGACGGTGTCGCCGTCGCACAGTCGGGTCTCGACGTAGATCTTGCGGCCCTCCGTCCGGCTGACCCACGCCTCGACCTGCAGCTCCTTGTCGATCGGGACGATCTGGCGGTAGTTGAGGTGCAGGTAGGCGGTGCGCTGATAGGGCCCCCCGGTCAGCATCCAAGATGCAGTGCCCAGCACCGAGTCGAACAGCAGCCCGATAGCCCCGCCGTGCGCGGCACCGTTGCGGCCCAGGTGGAACCTGCGGAACTTGGCCCAGCCGCGCAGTCGGCCGTCGTCGTGCTTCTTGAGCCTCATCGGCACCGGCAACAGATTGCCGCGCATCGGCAGGTCCAACCGGCGCCCCGACGGAGACGACCATTCGTCGGTGTCGTAAGGGGCCAGCAGGTCGCAGACCTCCTGCAGCGCGTCGGCGGCCCGAGTGATCACCTCGGCCGGAGCGTCGACGGCGCGGGCGTGGTCCTGCAGCGCGCGCATGGTCTCTAGGAACCGGCCGTAGTCCGGCCCGCCCCTCTCGGTCGGTTCGGGCGGATTGAAACCGCCGCCGGCGTGTGGGGCATTCACCCCCCTATTTAACGTTCCGGCAATTGCGGTGTCGGCGGCACGCCCGCGATGGCAAGGTTGGGCCGTGGACTTGAGCACGCTGCGCGGGTTGCCGCTCACCTACGCCGAAGTGGGCGCCACCGCCGGAGCACTGCCCGCCGGATATCACCACCTCGACCTGACCGCACCGATCGGTCGGGGCCGTCAGCGTTTTGAGCAGGCCGGCGACGCGGTGCTGCGCTGGGGAATGCACCGCGGCGCAGGCGTGGGTGTGCGGGTGGACGCCGACAGCGATGTCGCCGAGGTGGACACGGTGGCACTGGTGCGTCTCGGCCTTATGAGGGCGCCGTGCCGGGTGGTCTATGTCGTGAACGAGCTCGACCGGCGCGGCTTCGCCTACGGCACGCTGACGGGGCACCCTGAGTCCGGCGAGGAGCTGTTCTCGGTGCGTTACGACCCGGCCGATGAGACGGTCTACGCCCACGTTCGGGCGTTCTCCCGGCCCGCCACCTGGTGGACGAAGGTCGGCGGTCCGGTCGGGCGGCTGGCCCAGCGCACTATCGCCAAACGGTATCTGCGGGCGGTCTGACGCCCCGCGGGTCAGCTCCAGCGCGCCAGCAGGCGCTGCGCCCCGGTGCACATTTCGTCGAGGACCACCGCAACCGGCCGGCTGTCGGTGAGCATGCCCACGCCCTGCCCCGCATCGACCGGCGCGACACGCTGGTTGCCTGCGGCGATCGCGGCGGCCAGCTCCGCACCCGCCTCCCGATCGCCGGCCAGCGCGTCCTCGCGACCGCCCCAGCGGCCGGTGAACTCGTTGCGCAACACCCGCGACGGGAACCGCGCCGGCCAGTCCAGCCGCTGTCCGACATCGAAGACCCGGGTGGTGATCGTGTCGGTGCCGCCGGCCTCGATCAGCGCGCGGCGGGCAGCCTCACCGGTCAGCGCTTCGGGGCACGCCGAGAGGACCGTGCCCAGCCACGCCCCGGCGGCACCGGCGGCCAACACGGCGGCCAGGCTGCGCGGCGTGGAGATTCCGCCGGCGGCCAGCACCGGAACCTCGACGACGTCCAGGACGGCGTCGAGCAGTGGCAGCGTGGCCAGCCGGATCTCCCCGTGGCCGCCGCCCTCGGCGCCGCGTGCCACCAGCACGTCCAGCCCGGCGTCTTGGGCACGGCGGGCCGTCTCGGCGTCATAGACCTGGGTGACGGCCAGAATTCCGGCCGCGTGGGCGCGCTGCACCCAGGACAGGTCGGTTCCGAAGCTGATCGAGAGCAAGGTGGGACGGGCAGCCAACGCGGCCTCGAGCAGGTCCGGCCGATCGCGGATCACCCAGTCCACCAAACCGATCCCGAACCGCGGTGCGACCCCGAGCGCGGCCAGCTCGGTGGCCAGCGACGCCGCGGTGGCGGTGCTGCCCATGCCAACCATGCCCAGCCCGCCCGCCGCGGTGACGGCGGCGGCCAACCGGCCACCGGCCACCCCGCCCATCGGGGCGTTGAGGATGGGCAACCGCAGACCCGCCCCCTGCGACCAGGGTGTGCTCAGTGGCACGCTCAGTGCGAGGCGCTCTTGGCGACCGTCAGCAGCACGACGGAGTCCTCCAGCGACTCCAGCGCATGGCGGGTGCGCGGCAGCGTGACCAGATCGCCGGCCGCCCCCTCCCAGCTGTCGTCGCCGGCGGTCAGCCGCACCCGGCCGCGCAGCACCTGCAGAGTCGACTCCCCCGGGCTGTCATGCTCGGCCAGCGACTGGCCGGCCTGCAAGGCGACCAGGGTCTGGCGCAGGTGATGCACCGAACCGCCGTAGATGGTGTGGGCGGCGCGACCGCTGTGGTGTTGGGTGGCCTCGGCGAGCTTCTCGTCGGCCAACACATTCAGCGAGGTCGATTCCATCGGTACTCCTTCTCACTCGGTGGGTGAAACGGTTCAGCGAGACAGCAGCAGAATGCCCAACGGCAGCAGCGCGGCGACCTTGATGACCTCCAGGGCGACATAGACGTAGTGCGCACGCGAGCGGGGGGCTTCCAGCCCGGACAGCACCTGATCGGCGCGGCGGCCCAGCGCCGGACGCACCGCGAACACCTGAGCTGCCAGCATCGCCACGGCGACCGCGTAGGACACCGCGATGCCGGCCGTCGGCCGCTCGCTCACGAACGCGACCGCGATAACCGCGGCCAGCAGGAACTCGGCGGTGTTGAGGGCCCGAAAGACCAGCCGCCCGATGCCGAGACAGACCGGGATGGTCGCGTTGGGCGCCCGAAACTTCAGCGGCGCCTCCATGAACGAGATCGCGATCACCATTCCGAGCCAGACGAATGTCGCAGCGATCGCCACCGAGGCGCCGGCACTCACCCCGTGGTCCCTTCCACACGCACCGCGGCCGGGGGCGAGGGGTCAACCGGGATTCCGTTGAGGGTCGCCGATTTCAGGTGCGCCACACACAGATCGGGCTTGGCGAACGGGTCGAGACGCTCGACGGACACCGGCGAATCCCAGGCCTCCAGCGCCCCCTGCATCAGCCCAAGGTGGATCGGGCAGACCACTTGGGTGGAGGTTTCGGCGAGCTCCAGGAACGGGCAGTGCCGCAACCCGAGCTGCTCTTCTCCGGTGGTATCGGGTTCCAGGCGTTCGGGCTCGAAACCCAGCTCGTCGAGCATCTCGAGCAGATGGTCGGTGGATTCCTCGGCGTCGACGGGCCCAGACGGTTGGTGCAGCGGCCGCAGCCGATGGCCCCACGCCCGCCCGGCGGCCAGTGCTTTGCCGCTGGGGTCGGAGTCGGCGGCCAAACCGATGGTGAGGATCTCAGCCAGCAGCCGGAACCGGCGCGTTCCGCCACGGTCCATCTGCCGGATGGCCCGGAACATCAGCGCAGGCCGTCCCCGCCCCTTGTGGTCGGGTTCGGTGTGCTCGACGCGGCCTTCCTCAACCAGGGTGTCCAGGTGAAAGCGCACCGTGTTGGGGTGCACCCCCAGCTCGTCGGCGATCTGGGCGATGCTCAGCGGTTCGTCGGCGGCCTGTACCAGCCGCAGAACGTCGAGGCGACGTCCTCCAGGTGGTACAGGCGGCTTGGCGATGTCGCTCACTCCCCCTGGGGTGGGTAACTGGCCACCAGCGGGGTGTCGATGCCCAGCGGACCGATCTTGGCGGCGCCGCCGGGTGAGCCGAGCGCCTCGTCGCGCCCGGGCAGGGCCTCGGTGAAGAACTCCGCGTTGTCGGCCAGGTGCGGTTGGAGCTCCTCCGGGAGGTCATCTTCGTAGTAGATGGCCTCGACCGGGCACACCGGCTCGCAGGCTCCGCAGTCCACACACTCATCCGGGTGGATGTAAAGGGCTCGTCCGCCTTCGTAGATGCAGTCAACCGGGCACTCCTCCACGCAGGCCCGGTCCATCACGTCAACGCACGGCTTCCCGATCACATATGCCATGGGCAGAGAGTTTACACAAGGGATTTTGTAGAAACTAGAAAGGCAAACCTAAATCTCGGGAGCCCAATGCGCTGCCGCGGCCCTCCCCCGCTGCGGCGACTACACCGCCGCGAGAACGGTTGCGATCGTTGAGGATTCACGACTATCAGCGGCTCGCGCAGGGAGCGCTTTCCCCGAGACGGACAGTTCCGGTCGGGCTGCGGCGGGGCGGGGCCGTCGAGTAGAAACGAATGATGACTGACGCCCCCCGTTACCGTGCCTCCTCCGACTTTCCCAGCCTTCGGCTCGAGCCCGGCGAAAACGGCGTGCTGCAGCTGGTGCTGGATGCGCCGGGCCTGAACTCGGTGGGCCCGCAGATGCACCGCGACCTGGCCGACGTGTGGCCGGCGATCGACCGCGACGACGACGTGCGGGCGGTACTGGTTCGCGGCGAGGGCAAAGCCTTCTCCGCCGGCGGCAGCTTCGAGCTGATCGAGAAGATCGTCGGCGACCACGCCGGACGCATGCAGGTGCTGCGGGAGGCCCGCGATCTGGTGCTGAACATGGTCAACTTCTCCAAGCCGGTGATCTCGGCGATCAATGGTCCCGCCGTCGGGGCGGGCCTGGTGGTGGCGTTGCTCTCGGACATCTCGGTGGCCGGGCGCACCGCCCGGTTGATCGACGGCCACACCAAGCTCGGCGTGGCCGCCGGGGATCACGCGGCGATCTGCTGGCCGCTGCTGGTCGGGATGGCCAAGGCCAAGTACTACCTGCTGACCTGCGAAACGCTGCACGGCGAAGAGGCCGAACGTATCGGCCTGGTGTCCAAGTGCGTCGACGACGACGAGGTGCTGGCCACCGCGACCCGCATCGCCGACGACCTGGCGCACGGCGCCCAGGACGCGATCCGCTTCACCAAGCACAGCCTCAACTACTGGTATCGGCAGTTCGCGCCGGCCTTCGAGACCGCACTGGGGCTGGAGTTCCTCGGCTTCTCCGGTCCGGACGTGCATGAAGGTCTGGCCGCCATCCGGGAGAAGCGCAAGCCGCAGTTCGGCTGAACCGGCCGGCCGTTGCGCTCAGACCCGTTGCGCGGCGAGCGCCTGTTCCTTGGCCCAGCGGTAGTCGGCCTTGCCCGACGGCGAGCGCTGCACCTGGGCGCAGAACACCACGTCCTTGGGCAGTTTGTAGCGCGCGATGTAATTGGCGGCCTCGGTGACAATGTCGTCCACCCCGGCGTCGGCGCCCTGCGCCAGCTGCACCACGGCGACGACCTCGTTGCCCCACCGCTCACTGGGCCTTCCCACCACCACGACGTCGTAGACGGCGGGATGGTGCGCAATGGCGGCTTCGACCTCCTCGGCGAAGATCTTCTCGCCGCCGGAATTGATCGTCACCGAGTCCCGGCCCAGCAGTTCGATGCCTCCGTCGGTGTCCCAGCGCGCCCGATCACCGGGGACCGAATGCCGGATCCCCTCGATGACCGGGAAGGTGCGCGCGGATTTCTCCGGGTCACCGAGGTAGCCCAACGGCACATATCCCTGCTGGGCCAGCCAGCCGATCTCGTCGTCGCCGGGCTTGAGAATACGGCTCATGTCCTCGCTGACCACGACGGCCCCCGGGTTCGGGGTGAAGCGGCCGGTCGAAGCCTGAGCACGGCTGGTGGTCTGTCCCATCTGCGCGCCGGTCTCCGAAGAGCCGCCGGCATCGAGGATCGACAGCTGCGGCAACAGATCCAAGATCCGTTGCTTGATCGGCACGGTAAGCGGTGCACCACCGCTGGCCAGCACGAACAGTCCCGACAGGTCGTCGGCCAGCCCGGGGCCGCCGGCTTCCAGCGCATCGGCGAGCGGACGTGCGAAGGCATCGCCGACGATCGACAGCGAAATGACTCGCTCCTTGGCCGCCAATTCCCAGGTCCCGACCGGGTCGAACCGGTCGGTGGTCGCCGACATCACGAACGGCCGCCCGCCCAGCAGCGTGATGAACGCGGCCCACTGGGCGGCCCCGTGCATCAACGGCGCCACCGTCATCGAGCCGGCGGCCGCTGCCGCCCGGACGCGCTCGACGATCTCCTCCAACGTGGTCGGCACGGCGCCGGTGCCGAACTCACGGCCGCCCATCGCATTGATGAAGATGTCGTGCTGGCGCCACATCACACCCTTGGGCATGCCGGTGGTGCCGCCGGTGTAGAGCAGGTACAGGTCGTCCGGGGACAGCGCCAGGCCCAACGGGTCGGCGGAGGTGGCGGCCAGCAACTCCTCGTAGCGCACGGCGCCGGGCAGCGGCTCATTGCCCGAGTCGTCGTCGACGTGGATCAGCGGCATCGCGGGCAGCCGGTCGCCGGCCTGCAGCAACGCGTCGGCCAGCGTGGGGGCATACCGGGCGTGGTACATGATCGCCTCGGTGGAGGCGTTGGTCAGCAGGTAGACCAGTTCGTCGGCCACATAGCGGTAGTTGACGTTGAACGGCGCGACGCGGGCGTTGTAGGCCCCGAGCATGCCTTCCAGATATTCGTTGCCGTTGGCCAGATACAGCGCGAGGTGGCTCTGGCCGGATTCGTCGGGGTCCAGCTCGGAGCGCTCGCGGCGCGCGCCCAGGCCGCGCTCGTGCAGTGCCCGCGCCAACCGGCGGGACCGGTGCTCGATCTGCTGATAGCTGAATCGCCGATCGCCGAAGACGATGCAATCCCGGTCCGGGATTTCCGCCGCCACTGCCGAGAACACTTGGGCGAGGTTGAATTCCACTACCGCTCCTCGATTCGATCACAACGCCGGGCCATGCGCAGAGGTAACGCTACTAGGCGACGCATATCCGGCCGTCCACGGTCGCGACGGGCTTTCCTGCCCAACGTCAGGCATGCTTGGCCGCATGTCGGTAGATGTCCTGCTTTACTCGATCCCCCCCGTGTTGGTCTATCTGCTCGTCGGCACGGTTATCGGGATCGAGAGCCTGGGCGTCCCGTTGCCGGGCGAGCTGATGCTGGTGGGAGCCGCGCTGTTGTCGTCGCGGCACGAATTGGCGGTCGATCCGGTCGGAGTCGCGGTGGCGGCGGTGATCGGCGCGGTGATCGGTGACTCGATCGGCTATTCGATCGGCCGGCGATTCGGTATGCCGCTCTTCGACCGTCTGGGCCGGCGATTTCCGAATCACTTCGGCCCCGGCCACGTTGCGTTCGCCGAACGGTCCTTCGGCCGTTGGGGTGCCAGCGCGGTGTTCTTCGGCCGATTCGTGGCGCTGCTGCGCATCCTGGCCGGCCCGCTGGCCGGGGCCTTGAAGATGCGCTACCCGCACTTTCTGGTCGCCAACGTGACCGGCGCGATCTTCTGGGCCGGCGGAACCACTGCCCTGGTGTATTACGCGGGGGTCGCGGCCGAGCACTGGCTGTCCCGGTTCTCCTGGGTGGCGTTGCTGGTCGCGCTGCTCGGCGGACTCATCGCCGCCCTCGCGCTGCGGGGCCGCGTCGGCGCCCAAATCGCGGAATCGGGGGCCCAGCATCGGCCCGATCCAGAGCCGGCTACCGAATAGCCAGCGAATTCGTGGGCGAATAAGGGTTGTCCCCGCACCGAAGCCGGAGCATGGTGGAAGGGACCGGCGGCGCCGCCGGGGCGTCGCACCGATCACTCGGAGGCCCCCATGTTCGCGCGCGCAACGACCATTCACGCCCATCCGTCCTTCCTCGATGAGGGGATCACCCACGTCCGCGGCGTGGTGATGCCGGCGCTGGCCGATATGGACGGCTGCGCGGGCATGTCCATGCTGGTCGACCGCGACGCCGGCCGGTGCATCGTCACCTCCTCCTGGCTCGATGAGGACACCTTGCGGGCCAGCGAGGCCGGCGCTCAGCAGATGTGCGACCGCGCCGCGGAGATCTTCCACGCCACCGCCGAGATCACCCGCTGGGAGATCGCGGCGGTGCGCCGCGATCACCGGTCTCGGCGACACGCAGGTGTGCGTGTCACCTGGCTGCGGACCGACCCGGCGGGCTGCGAGCGGATGATCGACACCTACAAGCTGGCGCTGATGCCGGAGCTGGAGGATCTCAGCGGCTTCTGCAGCACCACTCTGTTGGTGGACCGGCATTCGGGACGCGCGGTGTCGTCGGTCAGCTTCGACGACCGGGCGGCTTTGGTGGCCAGTCGCAGCAGCGAGCAGGCGATCTGGGCCAGGGCCGTCAACGACGCCGGTGCCGAGGTGCTCGAAGTCGCGGAATTCGATTTGGCGATCGCCCATCTGAACGTGCCCGAGATGGCCTGACCCGGCCCGCAGAGACCGTTCGGCGCCCCTCGCCCAGTGCGCCTGATCGCCGTGTCCAAAACGGGGCGAGATCGATACGCTCGGCTGCATGAGAGGCCAGCGTCGACCGCGCTCGACCCCGAGCTGTCCGAAGACCCGGCGCATCCGTTTCCGCTTCGACGACAACGACGCCTATGGCAAGTACTTCGCCGACGGCGACATGGTGCTCAGTCACTTCCTGGCCGGCTTGTCCGGTGGCTTTCCCGCCGGCGAGGAGTCTTTCATCCGGTCGGTGCGCCGCTTCGCCGATCGCGTCACCGACCCGGTGCTGAAGAAGCAGGTGGCGGGGTTCATCGGCCAGGAGTCCACCCATGGCCAGGAGCACCGCCGGCTCAATGCGATGCTCGCAGCCAAGGGCTACCCGATCCGGTGGCAGGACTCAGCAGCCGTGCACCGCTGGAGGATTCGCGCCGAAGAGCGCACTCCCGCCCTGGTGCATTTGGCCCAGACCGCGGCGCTAGAGCATTACACCGCGGTCCTGGCGGAGCGCATTCTCTCCACCGCCGAGATCCAGGCAATTCCGGGCACGCCAGAGGTCTGGAATCTGCTGAATTGGCGTGCGGTGGAAGAACTTGAGCACAAATCAGTGGCGTTCGACCTCTATCGCGCCGTCGGCGGTTCCGAGGCGGTCCGCATCGTGGCAATGGCGGTGGTGATCGCCGCCACGATTCCGTTTATCGCACTCGGGCTTGTCTTTTCGTTGGCCGGTGACCCATCAGCGCGGCGGCAGCCATTCCGGACGTTGCGCGGAGTCGCCGCACTGTACCGGGGTCCCTTCTTTCGAGGATTTCTACGGGACGCGGCTGTGTACCTACGCCCAGGATTTCACCCCGATGATGTGGATACTGTTGCGCTGCTTAACCATTGGCGTTCACACCTGTTCGGTACCGACGGCACCCTCAACGATCACCTGCGCTGAAAACCCCTGCGCCGCGGATCATCCGTAGTAGGCGAAGCCACATGTTGGGCGCGCTTCGGTCTTGAACGCAGCCAGCATGCCGTCCATGGTGATGGTGCAACTGATCGCCGCATCCCCGGCGTCCGCGGTGACCGAAGTCTCGACCTCGTCGTAGACCGGGTAGCTCTTCTCCCACGGCAGGCTCACGTTCGCCTCGGTCTGCTGCGGGCCGCCGTTGATCCGATAGGTGATGCTGACCGGCACGTCAGCGGTCCCGAGAACCTTCATGGTCGCGGTACCCACCGGAGATCCGGCAGGGGCCCGTTTGACCTGGTACACCGACGCGAACGCCGCTTGAGCAGTCACCGGCGAGCCGACCGCGACCCCGGCGCACAGACCGAGAACCGCGGCACCAACACGCAATGACTTGGGAACCCTCGTCGGCATGGCCATCGTGGCAGCCTACGCCGGGCGTGAGCCCGAAAACGAGAAAAGCCACCTAGCTTGCAGGTGGCTCTCTTGTGGTCCCGGCTGGGATCGAACCAGCGACCTTCCGCGTGTGAGGCGGACGCTCTCCCCCTGAGCTACGAGACCGGATGAACGAGGACGAACACTAGCACGCCGAACCCGCTAAGTATCAATGCGCAGGCCGCTTTTCAGACGAATCGCCGCGCTGACATGCAGAGTTGTGCTGTCTCACATGTCTCCGCTAATGTTCTGCAGGCACCGGGCGACGATCTCGCCCGAGGCACGCGGATGTAGCGCAGTTGGTAGCGCATCACCTTGCCAAGGTGAGGGTCGCGGGTTCGAATCCCGTCATCCGCTCGAGGGTGTCAAGTGGCATCAACCCCTTGCGGTGGAGTGGCCGAGTGGTGAGGCAACGGCCTGCAAAGCCGTGCACACGGGTTCGATTCCCGTCTCCACCTCCGTCCCAAGGCTCTAAGCGCGGTTAGCTCAGCGGGAGAGCGCTTCCCTGACACGGAAGAGGTCGCTGGTTCAATCCCAGTACCGCGCACCAGGCTCAACGTTGCGAAAACCCCTGCCGCCACCGCGTGACGACAGGGGTTTTTCCGTTTCGGAAACTAAGCCTTGTTCGCCTTGAGCACCATGCCGACCAGCGCGGTGACGACCGTGCCCAGCACACCGCCGCCGACCAGGCTGCCGGCCGCATTGGCGAGGTCGAACCCGCCGGCGGCACCGCTGGCAAGGATGCTGTTCAGCAGTCCCCCGCCGGCCAGACCCCCGAGACCGCCACTGATCAAACTCCCGAGTCCGCCCGGACTGGGGATCTTTGCCGACATGTCGGCGCCTTTGCCCCCGAGCGCGCCCCCGATTGCTCCTGCGATCAGCGATTCGAGCATGGTCTACTCCTTTGCCGACGTTGCGCCGCTGGGTTAGCTGCGCCTACAGGTCAGTTATAACGAAGGCCACACTTCACCAAGCCGCATTTGCGGAGATCTATCGGAATCCCGGGCCGGGCCGAGGCCATGAGCAGCTAAGTACCACAATCGGTAGTAACGAAGCGGGAATCGCGAAAGGTGGCCCCATGAATCGACCCATCGTCGCCCTGTCGGTGTTCACCCTGGCAGCCTCCGCCCTCTCGGCGGCATGTTCGAGCCACACCGACCCGGCGGGTGGGCCGGCCGCGGCCGCCACGTCCGGTGGGTCGGACACCGCAACCCCGAAACCGGCCGGGCACCCCGGCGACACCCTGACCCTCACCCGTGTCGACGGCAGCACTGTCAGCGTCACCTTGGAGGAGGTGATCGACCCGGCGACCATCACGCCGGGCCCCGGCGATCCGGGCGCCACCTACATCGCAACACAGTTCACGATCGCCAACCCGGGAACCGAAACCATGAACGGCGACGTCAACACCAACGTCTGGGCATTTGGTTCCGACGGTCGGCGCTACGCGCCGGACCTCAAAGATGTCGGCGAATGCACGAACTTCGACTCCGGGATGTTCCACATCGCCCCCGGCGAGTCCGCGATCGGTTGCGTGGTCTTCGCCCTGCCGGCCGGTGTCAGCCCGACGAAAGTCAGGTACGCCCCCTCGTCGGGGTTTGCCGAAGGCTTCGGCGAATGGCTGCTCCCGTCACCGAGCCGCGCCGCACCACCCCCCGCCTAGCGTCAACCGACAGTTGACGCACCCGCCGTCGTCAACCTAGAGTTGACGGCATGGCCGATCCCACGCTGCTTACCCAGTCCATCCGCCTCGACGACCTGATCAACGCCATCACCGGCGTGCACGACAACCCCCTGGAGCGGTTGACCGATGCCGTGCTGGCTGCCGAACACCTCGGCGAGGTCGCTGACCATCTGATCGGGCACTTCGTGGACCAGGCGCGCCGATCAGGTGCCTCCTGGACCGAGATCGGCACGTGCATGGGCGTCACCAAGCAGGCCGCGCAGAAGAAGTTCGTCCCGCGCCCTGAGACCGCCGCGCTCGATCCCGAGCAGGGCTTCGCCCGCTTCACCCCGCGGGCCCGCAGCGCCGTGGTGGCGGCCCAGAACGCGGCCCACCGCGCACGCCACACCGAGATCACCCCCGATCATCTGGTGCTGGGGCTGTTGGACGATCCCGGCGCGCTGGCCACCGCGCTGCTCACCGCGCAGCACATCGACCCGAAAGCCGTTGCCGCCGCAGTCGCCCTTGAGCCCGGCGACAACGAGCCGCCCGCTCTGATCCCGTTCAACGGTCCGGCCCGCAAAGCACTGGAGTTGACCTTCCGCACCGCACTTCGCCTCGGCCACAACTACATCGGCACCGAGCACCTGCTGCTGGCGCTGCTGGAAGTCGAGGATGGTGCGGGCCCGCTGCATCGCGCCGGTGTGGATCGGGGCCGGGTGGAAGCCGATCTGGCCACCGCATTGGAGGCGATCAGCGCGAACCTGGCCTCCCCCGGTTCTGAAACCACGAACTGACCCGCCAAACCACCCGCCTGTTAACCTGCCTGGCCAAGGCTGCTGCACCCGCGATCGCGATGTGCCATCATGCCCAGAAGCAAACGAAGAGGACATGATGCATCGCTGGATTCTGGCTCTGGTTACTTCCGTCGTCACCGCGCTGGCAGCCCTGATGACGCCGGCCGTCGGACACGCCACGCCCACCACCACCGCGGAGGCGCCGATCGGGCGCCTCGGAGACACGCTGCGCATCCAGTACCACGATGAGGCGTTCGGCCCGATCGTCGCCGATGTCACCGTGCACGACGTGGTGCCCAGCGAGATCCCCCCGGGTTGGGGCGCCAACGGCACGCCCCGCTGGCGCAACCAGGGCGGTCCGTGGCGGGCGAACGTGACCATCCACCCGATCTCGGTGCCCAACCCCTACATCATGGCGGCGTCGGTCACCTTCGACGGTGTCACGCCCGGCGGCGACGCCTACGTGTCCAAGCACACCGACGACCCCACCACCCTGGACGCGGTGCTGACCAACGCGCCCGCGGGCTCCACCGTCGACGGCGGCGTCTACTGGGATGTCTACCGCGGCTTGGTCACCCACGTGGTGATGCTGTCGCGCAACACCGGACTGCGCCTGGCGCAGTGGAATCTGTAGCTAGTCGGCGGGTTTGAGCCTCGCTAACCCCCGCTGCTGAGCGCGAGCAGTCGCGAGGTGGCCCGCAGGTACTTCTTGCGGTAGCCACCGGCCAGCATCTCGGCGCTGAAAATGTGGTCGAGCTTGGCACCGGACGCCACCACCGGGACACCCGCGTCGTAGAGGCGATCGGTGAGCGCCACCAGCCGCAGCGCCACATTCTGGTCCTCGATGGGGTGCGCACCGGTGAGAAAGACCGCGGTGACGCCCTCGATCAGCGTCAGGTAGCGCGACGGATGCATGGTGGCCAGGTGGGCGCACAGCCCGTCGAAGTCGTCCAGCGTCGCTCCGGGACACGCCGCCGCACGCTGGGTGACCTGCTGCGCTGAGGGCGGTTCGGGTGCCGGCGGCAGGTCCCGGTGTCGATAGTCGGGTCCATCAACCCGAACCGGCGTGAAAATGCTTGCCAGCGCGCTGATCTCGCGCAGAAAGTCCTGTACAGCGAAGCGGCCCTCGCCGAGCTGATCGGGCAACGTGTTCGATGTGGCGGCAATGGAGACCCCGCGCGCCACCAGCTCGGACAACAGCCGCGACACCAAAGTGGTGTTGCCCGGATCGTCGAGTTCGAACTCGTCGATGCACACCACCGTATAGCCGCCGAGCAAGTCGATGCACTCGGTGAAGCCGAACACCCCGGCCAGCTGGGTCAGCTCCATGAACGTCGCGAACGCCGTGCCAGGCTCCTGGGCAGCGCCATCGCCGCTGCCGGTATCGGTGATCGTGTGGTAGATCGAGGCCAGCAGGTGAGTCTTGCCGACACCGAAACCGCCGTCGAGGTAGATGCCCACGCCCGGCAACACCTCGCGCTTGCCCAGCAGCTTGCGCCGCCCGGCGCGCCGGGTCAGCGCCTGCCCGCAGAACGCGGTGCACGCGGTCACGGCGGCTGCCTGGCTGGGTTGCGCGGGGTCTGGCCGGTAGCTGGCGAAGCTGGCACCGGCGAACGTCGGCGGCGGCTTGAGCTGCGCGATCAACCGTTCAGGGGAGACCGCCGGACGCCGGTCCACCAGGTGCTCGATCGACTCAGCGGCGGGATTGGACACGCACGAACTGTAGTCACATGGTGCAATCGAGGCCATGTCCGACCTCAGCGCAGACCCCGGATTCACCCTGCTGGGCTCCACGGCGCCCGTCGACGACGCCGACCTGGGCCGGCTGTATGCCTATCCCGAAACCGACGAGCCACGGGTGTGGGTACGGGCCAATTTCATCGGCAGCATCGACGGCGGCGCAACGGTGGCCGGCACCTCCGGCGGGCTGGCCGGGCCCGGCGATCGGTCGGTGTTCATGCTGCTGCGGGCGCTGGCCGACGTCGTCATGGTCGGAGCGGGCACGGTCCGGGTCGAGAATTACGGCGGCGCGCGACTGAGCGTCGCCCAGCGCCAGGACCGGCGCGACCGCGGACAGTCCGAGGTGCCCCGACTGGCGATCGTGACCCAGTCCGGGCAGCTGGACCGGGACATGCGGGTCTTCAATGACACCGAACTGGCACCGCTGGTGTTGACCTGCTCCGCGGTTGCCGACGACACCCGGCGGCGGCTGGCCGGGCACGCCGAAGTTCTGGACTGCTCGGGCGATGACCCCGGACGCGTCGACGAGACGGTGCTGTTGGCCGCGCTGGCGCAGCGCGAGCAGTACCGGGTGCTCACCGAAGGCGGACCGACCCTGCTGGGATCGTTGATCGAACACGAGTTGCTCGACGACTTGTGCCTGACCATGGCCCCATATCTGGTCGGTGGCCTGGCCCGCCGTATCGCCACCGGTCCGGGCGAGCTGACCACGCCGATGCGCTGTGCACATCTGCTCGCCGACGAATCCGGCTACCTCTACGGCCGCTACGTCAAAAGCCCACGCCTACCGCGCCTATAAGGTGACAGGCATGACCAGCTATTCGAGGTTCGCACGGATCGCGGTGGTGACGGCTGCGGCCGTACTGGCCGGGTCCGCGCCCCTGCTGGCCGGTTGCGCACCCGGGCTGGCCGCCGACCCGCGTTTCGCCACCAACTCCGGCGCCGGCGCCCAGGGGCAACCCGAGTCCACCTCGGACCAGGCCGGACCGCCGGCGGTCGAGGTGCCCAAGAACGACCTGCCGTGGCACGACTGCACCGCCCGGGTCTTCGGCGACGCTGCGGCGCCCGCCACACCCGGGGTCCGGCTGGACTGCGCCAGCTACGACGCCGACGTCGACCCACTCGGCGGCGGCTCCGGGTCGATCAGCATCGGGGTGGTACGGGCTCGGTCCGTGCAGACCCCGGGCGATGCCGGCCCCGTGGTGTTCACCACCGGCTGGGATCTGCCGTCGTCGCTGCAGCTGCCGACCTGGCTGGCGCGGGCCGGCGCGGACGTGCTCAAGAGCCACCCGATCGTCGCCGTGGACCGGCGCGGCATCGGCATGTCGAGCCCGGTGGACTGCCGTGATCGCAACCAGCGCGACGAGATGTGGAACCAGGCGCAGTTCGCCCCCGGCGACGACCCGGTGGCCAGTCTGGGCACGGTCACTCAGGAGGCCACCACCGACTGCACCGACTCCATCTCGCCGGGTGAATCCTCCTACGACAACACCCATGCCGCCACCGATCTCGAACGGCTGCGCAGCATCTGGGACATCCCGGCGCTGTCGCTGATCGGCATCGGTAACGGAGCGCAGATCGCCCTGGCCTATGCGGGCTCTCATCCGGGCAAGGTGGCCCGGCTGGCGCTGGATTCCCCGATCCCGCTGGGGGTGGCCGCCGAGTCTGCCGCCGAGGAGAGGGTCAAGGGCCAGGAGGCGGCCTTCGAGGCGTTCGCCGCACAGTGCGTTGCGGTGGGCTGTGCGTTGGGCCCGGATCCGAAGGGAGCCGTCGACGCGGTACTGGACGCTGCCCGCTCCGGGCATGGCCCGGGTGGCGCCTCGGTGGCCGCGGTGACCAACGCGATCGTCACGGCGCTGGGCTATCCCACCGGTGACCGCGTCAACACCACCAACGAGTTGGCCAGGGCGCTGGCCTCGGCCAATTCCGGCGACGCCAATCTGTTGACAAACTTGATCAACCGGGCCCAGGGCACCACCGGCAGCGACGGCCGCTTCATCAACTCGTGCGCCGACGCACTCAACCGGCCCACGCCCGATCGGGTCCGCGAGCTGGTGGTCGCCTGGGGCAAGGAGTACCCCCAGTTCGGCATGGTCGGTGCCCTGGACATGGCGCAGTGCCTGAGCTGGCCCAGCAGCAGCACGCCCGAACTGCCGAAGGAACTCAAGATCGACGTGCTGCTGCTCGGAGTGCAGAACGATCCGATCGTCGGCGAGGAGGGCGTCGCGGCCACCGCCGCGGCCGTCATCAACGCCGGGTCGGCCAGCAAGCGGGTGATGTGGCAGGGCATCGGTCACGGTGCCGCGGTGTACTCGGCGTGCACGCTGCCGCCGCTGATCGGCTACCTCGACAGCGGCAAGTTGCCCGACACCGACGTCTACTGCCCGGCCTGACCCAGCCTGATCCAGAGTTGTAGGACCGGTCCGGGGTACGGTTCGCTGGTGACGGCAGCCGACTCCTTGATGCACCGGGCGGGCACCGCCCTACAGGCCGCGTTCCGGCCCCCCACGTCCCCGCCGAGCACCGCGACCATACTGCGTTCGGTGTTGTGGCCAGTGGCCATCATGTCGTTGATCCATCGCGCGATCGTGCTGCCGCTGAACGGCAACATCACCGATGACTTCAAACCGGTGTACCGGGCGGTGCTGAACTTCCGGCACGGCCTGGACATCTACAACGAGCACTTCGACTACGTCGATCCGCACTACCTGTACTCCCCCGGCGGCACCCTGCTGATGTCGCCGTTCGGCTACCTGCCGGAGACGCTGTCGCGGTACACGTTCATCGCGACCAACACCATCGCGATCGTGCTCGCCGCCTACCTGCTGCTGCGGATGTTCGGGTTCGGACTTTCCTCAGTCGCGGCCCCGGCCCTGCTGGCGGCCATGTTTCTCACCGAGAGTGTCAGCAGCACACTGGTGTTCACCAACATCAACGGCGTGATCCTGCTGGCCGAGGTGCTGTTCTTCCGCTGGCTGCTCGACGGCCGACAGAGCCGCCAGTGGTGGGCCGGTGTCGCGATCGGGCTGACGCTGGTGGTCAAACCGGTGTTGGCGCCGCTGCTGCTCTTGCCGTTGCTGAGCCGACAGTGGCGGCCATTCGTCGGGGCGATCGCGGTACCGGTGCTGTTCAACCTGGTGGCCTACCCGCTGGCCAGCGACCCGAAGAGCTACTTCACCCAGACCGTTCCGTACATCATGGGCACCCGCGACTACTTCAACTCCTCGATCCTGGGCAACGGGGTGTTCTTCGGGCTGCCCTCGGGCCTGATCCTGTTCCTGCGGGTGCTGTTCACCGTATTGGCCGCGGTCAGCCTGTGGTTGCTCTACCGCTACTACCGCACCCGCGACCCCCGGTTCTGGATGCTGACCTCCTCGGGTGTGCTGCTGACCGCGTCGTTCCTGGTGCTGTCGCTGGGACAGGGCTACTACTCGATCGTGCTGTTCCCGTTCCTGATGACCGTGGTGCTGCCGAACTCAGTACTGCGCAACTGGCCGGCGTGGCTGGGCATCTACGGCTTCATGACGCTGGACAAGTGGCTGATCTTCCGGTGGATGAACATCGGCCGGCCGCTGGACTACCTCAAGATCACCTACGGCTGGTCGCTGCTGCTGATCGTGATCTGCACGGTGCTGTGCTACCGCTACCTCGACGCCAAGGAGCAGGGCCGCCTGGACGACGGAATCGACCCGGCATGGCTGGCGCCTGCCGGGACGCGAGCTAGCGTGGAAGTATGACCCCCGAACCGACGGTGTCACTCACCGACGACGAGTGGCGCGCGAAACTGACCCCCGAAGAGTTCGCGGTGCTGCGCCGCGCCGGTACCGAGCCGCCGAACACCGGCGAATACACCGACACCACCACCGAAGGTGTCTACGAGTGCCGGGCCTGCGGTGCCGAATTGTTCCGCAGCACAGAGAAATTCCACTCGCACTGCGGATGGCCGTCGTTCTTCGACCCGGCCGACTCCGACGCGGTGATCCTGCGCTCGGACGACTCGCTGGGGATGCGGCGCACCGAGGTGTTGTGCGCCTCCTGCCACAGTCACCTGGGCCACGTGTTCACCGGCGAGGGTTACCCCACCCCCACCGACCAGCGCTACTGCATCAACAGCATTTGTCTGCGGTTGGTGCCGCCGTCGTCCTAGCGGACCGCTACGGCAGCGACGCCACCAACTGCTCGACCTCGACCCGGGGGCCGGTGAAGAACGGGGTCTCCTCCCGGGCGTGCAACCGGGCCTCGGTGTTGCGCAGGTCGCGCATCAGGTCGACGATCCGGTCGAGTTCGGGCGCCTCGAACGCCAGAATCCACTCGTAGTCACCGAGCGCAAACGCGGGCACGGTGTTGGCGCGGACGTCCTTGTACTCCCGGGCCGCCATCCCGTGCTCGGCCAGCATCCTGCGGCGGTCCTCTTCGGGCAGGACATACCACTCGAGCGACCGCACGAAGGGGTACACGCAGACGTAGGCGCCCGCCGGCTCGCCGGCGATGAAGGCCGGGACGTGGCTCCGGTTGAATTCCGCCGGCCGATGCAGTGCCACGCTGCTCCACACCGGGTCGCAGGCCCGCCCCAGCGCGGTGCGGCGGAACCCGGAGTAGGTGGCCTGCAGGTCCTCGATGCGCTCGGCGTGAGTCCAGATCATGAAGTCGGCGTCGGCGCGCAGGCCAGCGACGTCGTACACCCCGCGGACCACCACGCCGCGCTCTTCCTGCTGCTTCAAGTAGGTGGCCACCTGGTCGGCTATTTCCTCGCGGGTCTGCGAACCCTCATCGAGTCCACCCGGATTCACCGAGAACACCGAGAACATCACGTAACGGAGAGTGGAGTTCAGCTTGTCGTAGTCGAGGTGCGCCATGGCCCCTATGCTGCCACGATGCGCCGCGAAGAGTCCTACGGCGCCGGGGTGGCGCTGATCACGGCCGCCACCGCCCGGTCGGCCGCGGCGATGCAGGCCGGTACCCCGATGCCGTCGAGATAGTTGCCCGCGACCGCCACGGTCGGCGGCAACGCGGCGCGCAGTCCGTTGACCAGGGCGGCGTGGCCGGACCGATATTGCGGCATCGCCGCAGGCCAGCGCTGCACGCGTACGTCGATGGGGTCCACCGTCATGCCGAAGACGGCCTCCAAGTCCTGCACCGACCACGCCACCAGCTCCGCGTCGGAGGCGCTGGTGCGGGGGTCGCCGAACCGGCCGAAGGACAGCCGCAGCACCTCGACCCTGCCGCCGTACCCTCGGTCGCCCCATTTGCGCGACGTCAGGGTGATCGCCTTGGCGTGCAGCCGTTCCCCGGTGGCAACCAGCACCCCGGAGTTGTTCGGAATCGCCGCGCCGGCGGGAACCGCCATCGCTACCACCACCGACGATGCGTTGCCGATCCGGCTGGCCGCAGCGGCGGCACGCGGCGCGAACCCCGTGGCCAGCCGGGCCAGCACGGGGGCGGGCACCGCGACGACCACCCGGTCGGCGCGATGGTGGCCGCCGCTGGCGTCCCGCAGCAGCCATCCGTCACCGGCCGGGTCGATCTGGGTCACCGCCGACTGCACCCAGCGCAGCCGGGCGCTGCGCACCAGTGCGTTGACCAGCACCTGATACCCGCCGGTGATCGCGCCGAACACCGGCACGCCGGTGGTCGTGGGCAGGGCCCGCCGCACCGCCTCGGTCAGGCTGGGCACGCCCTCATCGAGCAGGGTGGCCAGGCCGGGGACCGCCGAGCGCAAGCCGACGGTCGCCGCCGAACCCGCATACACCCCACCGATCAGCGGATCCACCGAACAGGCCACCACCTGCGCACCGAACCGGTCGGCCACCAGTGCGCCCAGTGCCGGATCGCTGCCCGGTTCGAACGCCAACGGGCGGGTGGGCTCGTCCGCGATCCGGGCGAGGGTCTCGGAGTCGACCAGCCCGGCCATCGACTCCGGCGACGAAGGAATCCCGCTGAGGGTGTCCGGCGGCAACCGATGCAGCAGCCGGCGGCTGTACAACAACGGACGCACTCCGGTGGTACTGCGCTGCCGATCGGCCAAACCCAGCTCGGCCAACAGGGCCGGTACCTCGGGCCGGCGCGCGACGAATGCCTCGGCGCCCACGTCCACGCCGATCCCGCCCAGGGTCTCGGTGCGCAGCAGCCCGCCGAGCCGGTCGGCCGGATCGAAGACGGTGATGTCGACTGCGTCGCCGAGCGTCGCACGCAGCCGGTGGGCGGCGGCTAGACCGGAGATGCCGCCCCCGACGACGCAGTACGACGTGGTCACAACGAATGAACCAGCGATACCAGGTCGGTCAGCACCCCGGGGTCGGTTTCCGGCAGCACGCCGTGCCCCAGGTTGAACACGTGGCCCGAGGCTCCGGCGGCAACAGCGGCCCGGCCATCGGCGACAACGGCCCTGGCGGCACCCTCCACCGCCGGCCAGCCCGCCAGCAGCACCGCCGGATCCAGGTTGCCCTGTAAGGCCCTACCGGCGCCCACCCGGGCGGCGGCGTCGGTCAGCGAGGTACGCCAGTCCACCCCGACAACGGTGGCGCCGGCGGCCGCCATCTCGCCCAACAGTTCGCCGGTCTGGACCCCGAAGTGCGTCATCGGCACGTCCCGGTCGGCGAGCGCGGCGAACACCCGGGCGCTGTGCGGCGCCACGAAGCGCCGGTAGTCGGCCAGGCACAACGTTCCGGCCCAGGAGTCGAACAACTGAATGGCGTCCACGCCGTGGTCGAGTTGCACCGTCAGAAACGCGATGGTCAGGTCCGTGAGCCGCGTCATCAACGCATGCCAGCTGTCCGGATCGGCCAGCATCATCGCCTTGGTGCGGGCATGGGTCCGGCTGGGCCCGCCCTCCACCAAGTAGGAAGCCATGGTGAACGGCGCTCCGGCGAAGCCGATCAGCGGCACCGTCCCGAGCGCGTCCACCAGTAGTGATACCGCCTCGGCGACGGCCGTCACCTGCTGCGGGTCCAACGGCCGCAGGGCGGCAACGTCGGCCGCGCTGCGCACCGGGTCGGCGATCACCGGCCCGACATCGGGGACGATGTCCAGATCCACCCCCGCGCCGCGTAGCGGCACCACGATGTCGGAGAACAGGATCGCCGCGTCGACGTCATGGCGGCGGACCGGCTGCAGGGTGATCTCGCAGACCAGTTCGGGGTCGAAACAGGCCGCCAGCATGCTGTGCTGGGCGCGCAGCTCGCGGTATTCGGGCAGCGACCGGCCGGCCTGGCGCATGAACCAGACCGGCACCCGGCTGGGTTGCCGGCCGGCGGCGGCGGTCAGGTACGGGGAATCAGGCAGTTCACGACGGGCACTCATCGTGCTCAATGCTGCCACGCCCACTTAAGGCAGGCCGAATCGTGCCGTTTCCCGCGGCGGTCCCGGCTTCCCCTCACCTCCGCCGCCCCTCCGGGCAACCTCCGGCGAGCCTCGCCGAACCGCCTATTCGGCGCGCCTGTCTGCGCCGACCGGCACCGGGGGTTAGCGTGAGATTCGGTGACCCGCGTCGCGGCGGTGCACAACAGAACCCTGGGTGCCGGCCGCTGTCGCCGCGGCGCACAGCTATCAGTTAAGGAGCGGCACCCGTGACATCAGCCGAGCCTGCCCCATTCCGGGAAGCGGTGGCAACGATGCACGCCGCAACCGTACGGTCGGAGATCGAGTTAGGCCCGATCAGGCCGCCGCAGCGCCTGGCGCCCTACAGCTACGCGCTGGGCGCCGAAGTCAAGCATCCCGAGACCGACGTCATCCCGGAAGACTCCGACGGCGACGCCTTCGGCCGGCTGATCCTGCTCTACGACCCCGACGGCACCGACGCCTGGGACGGCACCATGCGGATGGTGGCCTTCATCCAGGCCGACCTGGATCCGCATGAGGCGATCGACCCGCTGCTGCCCGAGGTCGCGTGGAGTTGGCTGGTCGAGGCTCTGGGCGCCCGCACCGAGCACGTCACCGCCTTGGGCGGGACCGTCACCGCCACCACCTCGGTTCGGTACGGCGACATCTCCGGCCCGCCGCGCGGACACCAGTTGGAGCTGCGCGCGTCGTGGACCGCGACCACCCCGGAGCTGGGCAGCCACGTCCAGGCGTTCTGCGAGGTTCTGGAGCACGCCGCGGGCCTACCACCGGTCGGAATCACCGATCTGAGCTCGCGAACCCGCGTCTGAAATGTCTGAGCAGACCACCGAACCGGCCACCGAAGAGCCCGAGCCGACGCCGCTGCCGCATCCCGCCGAAGGGGTGCCGGAGGTGTCGGTCACCCCTAGGCAGATCGGTGCCGCCGCCGATCTGCTGGCAAGCGGTCGGGGCCCGTTCGCGGTGGATGCCGAGCGGGCGTCGGGCTTCCGCTACTCCAACCGGGCCTACCTCATTCAGATCCGTCGCGCCGGTGCCGGGACGGTCCTGATCGATCCGGTCGGCGCCGGCGCGGATCCGGCTGCCCTGCTGCGCCCGGTTGCCGAGGTGCTCGACGACGACGAGTGGATTCTGCACGCCGCCGACCAAGACCTGGCCTGTCTGGCCGAGGTCGGCATGTGGCCCAAGGCGTTGTACGACACCGAACTGGCCGGGCGGCTGGCCGGTTTCGAGCGGGTCAACCTGGCCGCGATGGTGCAGCGGCTGTTGGGGCTGGGTCTGGCCAAGGGGCACGGTGCCGCCGACTGGTCGAAACGCCCGCTGCCCGCGGATTGGCTCAACTATGCGGCACTCGACGTCGAGGTGCTCATCGACCTGCGCCAGGCGGTCGCTGACGTGCTGGCCGAGCAGGGCAAAACCGACTGGGCGGCACAAGAGTTCAATCACGTTCGGGTCACCGACTTCACCACGACCACCCGCCGGGACCGCTGGCGGCGCACGTCGGGCATGCACAAAGTGCGCGATCGGCGCGGCCTGGCCGCCGTCCGAGAGCTCTGGACGGTACGCGACCAGATCGCGGCGCGCCGTGACATTGCGCCCGGACGGATCCTGCCCGATGCGGCGATCATCGCCGCGGCGATCGCCAACCCGACCACCGTCGAAGAGCTGCTCGCCCTGCCGGTCTTCGGCGGGCCCAAACAACGTCGCAGCGCGGCGACCTGGCTGGCCGCGCTCGCCGCGGCCCGTGACAACCCGGAACCTCCGGAAGCCGGCGAATCCACCACCGGCCCACCGCCGCCATCGCGCTGGGCGCGGCGCAAGCCCGAGGCCGCCGCCCGACTGGAGGCGGCCCGCGCCGCGCTGAGTGCGGTGTCCGAACGGGTGCACGTACCGACCGAGAACCTGCTCACCCCCGAATTGGTGCGCCGGCTGTGCTGGGACTGGAAACCGGCGACATCGGATGCAGCGGTGGTGATCGAGGAGTTCCTGACCGCCGGCGGGGCACGTCCCTGGCAACGTGAGCTGACGGTGCCGGCGCTGATGGCGGCTCTCGGAGCACCCGGCGGCGCGGTGCCCCCCAGCGCCGCTGACTGACCGCCGAGCGATGCCTTGCGCGCCGAGGCTGCGGCACGGCTGTTGCTAGACTGCCCGGGGAGCAGCCGTATTGCGTGTTCGGCCAGTGCTTCTCACGTCACGCAAACCGTGGACGCGAACCGTCAAGGACTTCCCATGGTTGATTTTCCTGGGAGGACCTCGTGTCACCAATTTTTCGCCGGATCGTCTACGTCATCAGCTACGAGCTTGTCGCCGTCGCGCTGACCACCTTGGGCCTGACCGTCCTGGGGTTCGGCGGCGGCAGTTCAGGTGCCGTGGCGGTGGCAGCGTCCACTGTCGCGGTGGTGTGGAACTACGCCTGGACCACCGTGTTCGAGGCATGGGAACGGCGGCAGGACTCCTCGACTCGCACGGTGGGTCGCCGGATCGTGCACGCTATCGGCTTCGAAGGTGGCCTGGTCGTGCTGCTGTTGCCGATCGTGGCCGCGCTATTGAAGGTGTCGCTGGCGCAGGCGTTCGGTCTCGAGATCGGCCTGTTGGCGTTCTTCCTGGTCTACACGTTCGTGTTCGCCTGGTTGTTCGACGCAGTGTGGCCGCCGATCTCCGGCGTGAGTTAGTCCAGCCGCTCGCTGACTTCGTCGACGCAATTGGCCGCGCCCATCGCCGCCACCCAGCCGGTGATCTGGCGGGCCACATCCTGTGCGGTCAGGCCGACCTCGGCCAGCAGCTGCCCGCGCGAGGCGTGGTCGTAGAAACGCTGCGGCAGACCGACGTCGCGGCAGGGCAGGTCGATCTCGGCACGCCGCAGCGCTGCCGACACCGCCGAGCCGATACCGCCGGCCACGCCGTTGTCCTCGCAGGTGATCACCAGCTTGTGTGCGCCGGCCATCTCGACGAGCACCTGCGGCACCGGAAGCACCCAACGCGGGTCGATCACCGTCACCCCGATGCCCTGGTTGTGCAGCCGGTCGGCCACCGCCAGTGCCATAGGCGCGAACGCGCCGACCGCGACCAGCAGGACGTCTTGGGGTAACCCGTCGGCCGGGACGGCCAGCACGTCCACCCCGGAGCGCCGCTCGATGGCGGGAATGTCCTCGCCCACATCCCCCTTCGGGAATCGCAACGCAGTGGGTCCGTCATTAACGTCGAGCGCTTCGCCGAGCTCTTCCCGTAGCCGGATGCCGTCGCGCGGTGCGGCCACCCGGATGCCGGGCACGATCCCCAGGATCGACAGGTCCCACATGCCGTTGTGACTGGCACCGTCGGGCCCGGTGATCCCGGACCGGTCCAATACCAGCGTGACCGGCAGCTTGTGCAGTGCGACGTCCATGACCAGCTGGTCGAAGGCGCGGTTGAGGAATGTCGAATACACCGCCACCACCGGGTGCAGGCCCCCCATCGCCAGCCCGGCCGCGGAAGTCAGTGCGTGTTGCTCGGCGATCCCAACGTCGAACATCCGATCCGGAAAGCGCTGCCCGAACGGCGCAAGCCCCGTGGGGCCGGGCATCGCAGCGGTGATCGCGACGACGTCACGGCGCTTGGTCCCGTATTCGATGAGCGCGTCGGAGAACACCGCTGTCCAGCCGCGCCCGGCGGTTTCGGTGGCGTAGCCGGTCAGCGGATCGATCACCCCGCAGGCGTGCATCTGCTCGGCTTCGTCGTTCTCGGCGGGGCCGTAGCCCTTGCCCTTGCAGGTGACCACGTGCACGATCACCGGCCCGCCGAATCCCCGCGCGCGGCGCAGCGCGGACTCCATCGCGGCCTCGTCGTGACCGTCGATCGGGCCCAGGTACTTCAGGCCCAGGTCGGTGAAGAGCGCCTGCGGCGCCAGTGCATCTTTGAGGCCCGCTTTGAAGCTGTGGATCACTTGGTAGCCGAGCTCCCCGACGACCGGTACGCCGCGGATCGCGGTGCGGCCCCGCTCCAGCAGCCGCTCGTAGGCGGGCTGCAGCCGCAGGGCGGCCAGATGGTCGGCGAACCCGCCGATGGTGGGCGCGTAGCTGCGGCCGTTGTCGTTGACCACGATCACCACCGGGCGGTTGCCGGCGGCGATGTTGTTGAGCGCCTCCCAGCACATCCCGCCGGTCAGGGCGCCGTCGCCGACGACGGCCACCACATGCCGGTTGCGGTGCCCGGTCAGCTCGAAGGCTTTGGCCAGGCCGTCGGCGTAGGACAGCGCCGAGCTGGCGTGGCTGGACTCCACCCAGTCGTGCTCGCTCTCGGCGCGTGACGGGTAACCCGACAGCCCGCCCTTCTTGCGCAGGGTGTCGAAGTCGGGACAGCGCCCGGTCAGCATCTTGTGCACGTAGGCCTGGTGCCCGGTGTCGAAGATGACCGGGTCGTGTGGGGAGTCGAACACCCGGTGCAGCGCCAAGGTCAGCTCCACCACACCCAGGTTGGGCCCCAGATGCCCTCCGGTCGCGGCGACCTTGTGGATCAAAAACTCACGGATTTCCGCCGCCAGATCGGTCAGCTGAGCCTGCGTGAGGTGCTGCAGATCGGCGGGGCCGCGGATCCCTTCAAGCATCCGGCCAGTCTACGCATGGCGGGGGGCACCCACCGTATCGTCGTCATGTGCACGCCGAACAGATCGCTGAGGAATTCCCGGTGGTGGCCATCGACTCCGACGCCATGGAGGCGGCCACATTGTTGGCCGAGCATCGGTTACCGGGCCTCGTGGTCACCGACTCGACCGGCCGGCCGTACGCGGTGCTGCCGGCCTCCCAGGTGGTGCGCTTCATCGTGCCGGGCTATGTCCAGGACGACCCGTCACTGGCCGGGGTGCTCAGCGAGTCCATGGCCGACAGTTCCGCCGAGAAACTGCGCGGCAAGGCGGTGCGCGCCATGCTGCCCGAACACCTGCCGGAGGTGCCGATCGCCGGCGCTGCCGACACTGTGATCGAAGTCGCCTCCACCATGGCCCGGCTGCGCAGCCCGCTGGTTGCCGTCGTCAAGAACGGTAAACTGCACGGCGTGATAACCGCGTCGCGTCTGCTGGCCACAGCGCTGCAGGTCTGATCCCGCGGATGGCCTATTTCGCCGTAGCGGTCTTCCTGATCGCCTACGCGTTCATCGCCGCCGACCGGGTCAACAAGACCCTGGTGGCGCTGACCGGCGCAGCCGCCGTCGTCATCCTGCCCGTCATCTCGTCCGACGACATCTTCTACTCGCACACAACCGGGATCGACTGGGACGTCATCTTCCTGCTGCTGGGCATGATGATCATCGTCAGCGTGCTGCGCCAGACCGGGGTATTCGAATACATCGCGATCTGGGCCGCCAAGCGCGCCAACGGTTCTCCGCTGCGAATCATGATCCTGCTGGTGCTGGTGACCGCCGTCGCGTCGGCACTGCTGGACAACGTCACCACGGTGCTGCTGATCGCCCCGGTCACGCTGCTGGTCTGCGACCGCCTCGAGATCAACGCCGCGCCGTTCCTGATGGCGGAGGTGTTCGCCTCCAACATCGGAGGCGCCGCCACCCTGGTCGGCGATCCACCCAACATCATCATCGCCAGCCGGGCCGGGTTGACCTTCAACGCATTTCTGGTCCACATGCTGCCGATTGTGGTCATCGTGCTGATCGTGTTCACCGTCATGCTGCGGTGGCTGTTTCCGGGATCGTTCACCGTCGACGCCGACCGGGTCGCCGATGTGATGGCCCTCGAGGAACGCGAGGCGATCCGCGACCGCGGTCTGCTGATCAAGTGCGGTGCGGTGCTGACCGCGGTGTTCGCCGGGTTTTTCGGTCACGGGGCGCTGCACCTGGAACCGTCGGTGGTGGCATTGCTCGGTGCCGGGGTGTTGATCGTGATCTCCAAGATGGAGCGCTCGGACTACCTGGCCGGGGTCGAATGGGAGACACTGCTGTTCTTCGCCGGCCTGTTCGTGATGGTCGGCGCGTTGGTGGACACCGGTGCCATCGCCGCCCTGGCCAACGCCGCCACCGAGCTCACCGGTGGCAATGCGCTGCTGACCACCCTGGGAATCCTGGGGGTGTCCGCGCCGGTCTCCGGGATCATCGACAACATCCCCTATGTCGCGACCATGACCCCGGTCGTCGCTGAACTCAGCACCAACCTGCCCACCAATCTGCACCCCGACGCACTGTGGTGGGCGCTGGCCCTGGGTGCCGACTTCGGCGGCAACCTGACCGCCGTCGGTGCCAGCGCGAATGTGGTGATGCTCGGAATCGCCCGCCGCGCAGGCAATCCCATCTCGTTTTGGGAGTTCACCCGCAAAGGCATTCTGGTCACCATCGTCTCGGTGACGTTGTCTGCGGCTTACCTGTGGTTGCGCTACTTCGTCTTTGGCTGAATCTCGGTCGACATGCCGATGTTCTTTGCAATGAAGCGTCGGTACAACGGCACCGCGATGGCCAGGTTGTAAACCACGCCGCCCACCAAATAGGGCCACCACACACCGTGGTCACCGGCCACCCAAAACGCCTTCGCCGCCCAGTACGGCGGCAGCACCGCAAACGCGATATTCCAGCCCGATCCGATGAACCACGGCAGACACGGCAACCCCGCGATCAGCATGCCCAGACCGCGTAGCGCAGCCAGGCCCTGAATCTTGTTGCTGGCCATCGCCAGGATCAGAAGCAACGTCACCACCGCGGACAGCCCGGACAGCAGCCCGATCGGGATCAGCGACGGCACCATGCCGGGGCGCAGAATCCCACTGAAGGACAGGGTGGCGATGACGTAGATGGTCGTCACCACCAGCACGGTGGCCGCCCGGTAGGCGAAGAACGCAGACAGCGGCACCGGCGTGACCCGCAACGCGGCCAGCATTCCGGCGTCGACCTCGTCGAGAACGAGGAAAGCTCCCAGGCCACCGGCGATGATGATTGAGGTCAGCAACAGAAATGCGGTGAGTACCAACGGGTAGTAGGGCACCAGATCGAAGTCGTAGCGCTGCGCGAGCATCGCGGTAAATCGCGGCGTCAGCACCGCGACCCCACTGGTCCAGATCACCGGCGCCAACACGACCATCACGAGTAGCGGGTCACGGTAGGTGCCCCGCAGATCGTTGCGGCCGAGGGCCGCCAGCACGCGCACGTCGGCCATCAGGACCGCTCGATGATGTAGTGGCCGAAGAGGGCGTGCGCCGTGCGCCCCAGACCTGCGATGCACAACGTCGGGTAGACCAGCGCATACCCGAGCTGCCACGGCGACAGGCTCAGTTGCTCGAACGCCGCCCCGAACAGCAGCAACGGCCCGTACGTCGGGATCAGGTAGTGCACCGGCGTCGACCACACCCCGGCGTAGCCCAGCATGGGCAATGTCAGCACAGCCAACGGGATAGTCGCCGCCAAAAACCAGTCGCTGATCGAGCCAAACGGCATCGAGGTGGTGAATCCGACCAGCAGCATCACCAAGGTTGCCAACAGCACGCCGATCAACAGCGGTATCGGGTGGTACCCCGAACCCCCGATGCCAGCCACCGTCACCGCCACCATCAGTGAAATCACCACCAGGGGTATCAGTTTCGCGCTCAGATATTCGCTGAACCGCAGCGGCGTCGCGATGATCGCCGACAAAGTCCGGTCCTGCTTGTCGAAGAACACCGTGCCCGCGATGAAGAAGAAGCCGATGATGGCCGTATCCCCCAGCAGCACATACGGTTCGGCGACCGTGCGCAGCCGGGCCGGCATCGGCAACAGCACCGCCAGCCAGATCAGCCCGGAGAACACCGCGGCATGCAGGAACTTCTGGCGCACCTGCAGCGTCAGTTCAAGCCGTACCGCGGCGGCCAGCCGGGTCACGCCAGGCTCCTTCCGGTGACCTCGACGAAGACGTCATCGAGGCTGGCTTCGCGGCTGTGGATGGTCTCCACGTGTTGCTCGCGCAGCAAGGCGTGAAACTCCGGATCGTCGGCCAGGGTGTCCATGGCAAACTCCGCACACGCCAGTCCGCCCTGCGGAGCCCGGTAGGTCACGCGCACCACTCGTTGACTGCGGGCGATCTTCAGCTCCGCCGGGGTGTCCAGTGCGACGATGCTGCCGTCGACGACGAATGCCACCCGGTCGCATAGCTCGTCGGCGGTCGCCATGTCGTGAGTGGTCAGGAAAACGGTCCGGCCGCGCGCCTTGAAGTCGCGGACCATGTCTTTGACCTTGTTGGCGTTGACCGGGTCCAGACCGGACGTGGGTTCGTCGAGGAAGATCAGTTCGGGATCGTGGATCAGGGCCCGAACGAAGGTCAGGCGCATCTGCATGCCCTTGGAGTAGTCGCCCACCCGGGTGTTGGCGTGTTCAGCCAGTCCGACGGCATCCAACAGAGCCATCGGGTCGGCGGTTTCGCCGGCGTACAACGACGCGAAAAACCGCAGATTCTCCAGGGCGGTGAGTTTCTGATAGTGATTCGGCAGTTCGAAGGACACCCCGATGCGCTGGTAGTAGTCGGCTCCCCAGCCGACCGGGTCTCGGCCCCAGACCTGGGCCAGGCCGCCGTGGCCGCGCAGCAGGCCGATGAGCAGCTTCTGCGTCGTGGACTTGCCGGCGCCGCTGGGACCGAGGAACCCGAAGATTTCGCCGCGCCCGACTGAGAAGTCCATACCGCGAACCGCCGGCCGCTCGGCTTTCGGGTAGCTGTAGGTGAGTCCGCGCACCCGGATCACTTCGGTGCCGTCGCCGTCATTGAGCACACGATCGAATATACTGACATTTCAGAAATTAGTGAACAGACAGGTTTTCCCGATGGCACACGATCCAGACCCCGGCATCGCCGAACAGCTCGCGCTGACGTTGAGCGGCCTCGGACTTCAGCGGATGACCGCCCGGGTGCTGGCGACATTGCTGTTCACCGAGCAGCCCACGATGACCATGGGCGAACTGGCCGATCAGCTGCAGGCCAGCGCGGGCGCGATCTCCGGGGCGATGAAGATGCTCACCGCGGTCGGCCTGGTCGAACGGGTGCCGGCACCGGCCAGCCGGCGTGAGCACTACCGGCTGCGCGACGACGCGTGGGCGGTGCTGTTCACCAACCAGAACGTGGCGATCACGGCGATGCAGGACGCCGCGGCGGCCGGGATCGCGGCCACCACAGACGACCACCCGGCCCACCATCGACTCACCCGTATGCGGGATTTCTACACGTTTCTGCTTGCCGAAATACCGGAGCTGCTGGAGCGCTGGCGCCTGCAGTCATCGGGTTAGCAGCGCCACGCACTCCACGTGATGGGTCAGCGGAAACGCGTCGAACACCCGGATCTGCTCGACGGTGTAGCCGTGCCCGCGGTACAGGCCGATGTCGCGGGCGAAAGCTGCCGCCTCGCAACCGATGTGCACCACCCGCGGCACCTCGGCGGCCGCCAGCAGATCGATCACCTCGCGGCCGGCCCCGGCGCGCGGCGGGTCCAGTACCGCGACGCCGGCCGCGGCGCGCTCGGCGCCCAACACCCGGCGCACCGAGTCGGTGCGCACCGAGACCTGAGGCAGGTCGGCCAGCGCCGCACGCGCGGCCCCCGTCGCGGCCCGCGAGGTGTCGACGCTGATCACCCGGCCGGACTCCCCCACCGGATCGGCCAGCGCCGCGGCGAAGATCCCCGCCCCGCCGTAGAGGTCCCAGGCGGTGCTTCCGGCGTCGGGCTGCGCCCACTCCGCAATCAGCGCGCTGTAGAGCGCGGCCGCGCGGCGGTGCGCCTGCCAGAACGCGGTCACCGGGATCTGCCAGCGGCGCCGGCCCACCCACTGGGTGGAGTGGTAGTCGCCCTCGACGACCTCCGGGCGGTGTTCGCGTCCGGTGCTGACCACGTGGCGGACCCCGTCGTCGTCGGCCACCACGTGCACGTGATCGCCCGGCCGCCAGCTCCGTTCGGCCAGGCCTTTGGTCATCCCGGACGGCAACTGACCGCAGCGCAGGTCGGTGACCAGTTCATCGCTGTGATAGCGGTGAAACCCGGCCTGGCCATCGGCGCCCACCTCCAGGCGGACCCGGCTACGCCAGCCCGTCGGGCCGTCGTCGCCGAGCGCTTCGGCCTCGCCCCGCCATTCGTGGCCACCGAGTCTGGCCAACTGGTTGGAGACCACCTCGCCCTTGAGCGCGCGCACCGCGGCCGGGTCGGCGAACGCCAGGTCACAGCAGCCGGCACCGTGCACCCCGGCGATCGGGCACAGCGACTCGATCCGGCCGGCCGCGGGTTCGAGCACCTCGACACATTCACCGTGCCAGTACGAGCCCCGCTCGGCGGTGATCCGCACTCGCACCTGCTCACCGGGCAGCGCGTACCGCACGAAGACGACCCGGCCGTCGTGGCGGGCCACACAACTGCCGCCGTTCGCGGGCGCCCCTGTGACCAGGGTCAGCTCTTGATCGATCACTACTAAAAACCTCTCCGGGTGTCGCCGGGCGCGTGGTGCGGCTCCATGACTTTGCGCCGCTCCGAGGAGACCAGCTGCCAAGGCACCGAGGTCACCATGACCTGCGGCATGAACAACAGCCGGGTCTTGAGCCGCAGCGCACTCTGGTTGTGCAGCAACTGCTCCCACCAGTGGCCCACCACGTATTCGGGGATGTAGACGGTCACCACGGTGCGCGGCGACTCCTTGCTGATGCGTTTGACGTAGTCGAGCACCGGCCGGGTGACCTCGCGATACGGCGATGCAATCACCTTGAGCGGGACGGTGATCTCGCTATCCTCCCACTCGCGTACCAGGGCGCGGGTTTCGGTGTCATCGACGTTGACCGTGATCGCCTCCAGGGCGTCAGGGCGCGTGGCCCGCGCGTAGGCCAGCGCACGGCGGGTCGGCAGATGCAGCTTGGAGACCAGGACCAGGGCGTGGTTGCGGCTGGGCAGCACCGCCTGGTCGTCCAACGCGGCTGACTGCTCGGCCAACTCCTGGCTGACGGTGTCGTAGTGCCGGCGGATCATTTTCATCACGGCGAACAGCACCGACATCGCGACGATCGCGATCCACGCGCCGGCTACGAACTTGGTGGCGATCACCACGATCAACACCGCCCCGGTAGCGACGAAGCCGATGGTGTTGACCACTCGGGAACGCATCATATTGACCCGTGCCGCACGGTCGGTTTCGTTGCGCAGCAACCGGTTCCAGTGCCGCACCATGCCGATCTGACTCAGCGTGAAGGAGACGAACACCCCCACGATGTAGAGCTGGATCAGCGCGGTCACCTCCGCCCCGAACGCCACGATGAAGGCGATGGCCACCACGGCCAGGAACACGATGCCGTTGGAGAAGGCCAGCCGGTCACCACGGGTATGCAGCTGGCGCGGCAGATACCGATCCTGCGCCAGGATCGAACCCAGCACCGGGAACCCGTTGAACGCGGTGTTGGCGGCCAGCGCCAGGATCAGCGCCGTCACCCCGGCGATGATCCACAGACCGGGTGGAAAGCCCCGGAACACCGTCTCGGCCAGCTGGGCCAGCAAGGTCTTCTGGTCGTAGTCCGCCGGCGCCCCGATCAGCTGTTCGTGCGGGCGCGCGGCGATCTTCACACCGGTCTCGCGGGCCAGCACGATGATGCCCATCATCAGTGTCACCGCGATCACACCCAACATCAGCAGCGTGGTGGCGGCGTTGCGCGACTTGGGTTTGCGGAACGCCGGCACGCCGTTGCTGATCGCCTCCACCCCCGTCAGCGCGGCACATCCCGACGAGAACGATTTCGCCACCAGGAACACCAGGGCCACCCCGACCACCTCGCCCTGGGTGGAGTGGATCTTGAACGCCGCCGACTCGGCCTGCAGTGGATGGCCCAGCACGAAGATCTGGAAGAGCCCCCAGCCCAGCATGGCGAAGACGCCGATCATGAACGCATACGTCGGGAAGGCGAACGCAGTACCGGATTCGCGGATGCCTCGCAGATTGATTGCCGCCACCACGACAACGGTGCCCACCGCAAACACGACCTTGTGGTCGGCGATGAAAGGTATTGCCGAGCCGATGTTGGCGATCCCGGCCGAGATCGAGACCGCAACCGTCAGAACGTAATCCACCATCAACGCGCTGGCCACAGTCAGACCTGCGGTAGCGCCCAGGTTGGTGGTGACCACCTCGTAGTCGCCGCCACCGGAAGGGTAGGCGTGCACATTCTGGCGGTAGGAGGCCACCACGGTGATGAACACGAAAGCGACGGCCAGCCCGACCCACAGGGTCATGCGATAGGCCGCCAGGCCCGCCACCGACAGCACCAGAAAGACTTCTTCAGGTCCGTAGGCCACCGAGGACAGCGCGTCGGAGGCGAACACCGGCAGGGCGATGCGTTTGGGCAGCAGCGTGTGGCTGAGCCGATCACTGCGAAAGGGGCGGCCCAGAACCAGGCGCCGAGCAGCGGTGGAAATCTTCGACACGAGAGCCAAGGGTAAGCCAGGCGGGCATTGGCGGTAGCGTTCACCGAATACGGGCACTATCGCAGTCGATAACCAGCCGAAAGTCGGCCCAGAGGACCTGAAAGGACACAGCACGTGCGGGTAGTTGTCATGGGGTGCGGCCGGGTGGGTGCCTCACTCGCCGACGGGCTGTCCCGGATCGGCCACGAGGTCGCCATCATCGACCGAGACAGCACCGCGTTCAACCGTCTGAGCCCGGAGTTCAACGGTGAGCGAGTGCTCGGTATGGGCTTCGACCGCGATGTGCTGCTACGAGCGGGCATCGAGGAAGCCGCTGCGTTCGCCGCGGTGTCCTCAGGTGACAACTCCAACATCATCGCGGCGCGGCTGGCCCGGGAGACGTTCGGCGTTTCGCGGGTGGTCGCCCGTATCTACGACGCCAAGCGGGCCGCGGTCTACGAGCGTCTGGGCATCCCGACCATCGCCACCGTGCCGTGGACCACCGACCGCCTGCTCGACGCACTGACCCGGGAAAGCGAGACCACCAAGTGGCGGGACCCCACCGGCACGGTCGCTGTCGCCGAGGTCGTCCTGCATGAGGATTGGATCGGTCGTCCCGTCACCGACCTGGAGGCGGCGACCAATGCCCGAGTGGCGTTCTTGATCCGATTCGGCACCGGCATCCTGCCCGAGCCCAAGACGGTCATTCAGGCCAGCGACCAGGTGTACATCGTCGCGGTCTCCGGCCGGGTTGCCGAGGCGATCGCGATCGCCGCGCTGCCGCCGAGCGAGGACCTGGACAAGTGAAGGTCGCGGTAGCCGGGGCCGGGGCGGTCGGCCGGTCCATCGCCCGGGAGCTGCTCGACAGCGACCACCAGGTCACCTTGATCGAGCGCAACCCCGATCACGTCGACACCGAGGACATCGCCGATGCGCAGTGGCATCTCGGTGACGCCTGCGAGCTGAGCCTGTTGGAGTCCGTGCACCTGGAGTCCTTCGATGTGGTGATCGCTGCAACCGGCGATGACAAGGCCAATGTGGTGCTGTCCTTGTTGGCCAAGACCGAATTCGCGGTGCCCCGGGTGGTGGCCCGGGTCAATGATCCCCGCAACGAGTGGCTGTTCACCGACGCCTGGGGCGTGGACGTCGCGGTGTCCACGCCACGCATGCTGGCCTCGCTGGTTGAGGAGGCTGTCGCAGTCGGAGACCTGGTGCGGTTGATGGAATTCCGCAAGGGTCAGGCCAATCTGCTGGAGATCACCCTGCCCGACGACACCCCGTGGGGCGGCAAGCCGGTGCGCAAGCTGACACTGCCCCGAGACGCCGCGCTGGTAACGATCCTGCGCGGGACACGCGTGATCGTGCCGCAGGACGACGAGCCCCTGGAAGGCGGGGACGAGCTGTTGTTCGTCGCGTCCAACGGCGTCGAAACCGAACTGCGCGCGCTGCTGCTACCGGCTCACTGACCGGGGTTCGCGCTCGGCCTCGCCCTCGGCAAGCCGCTCATCCAGCGCACGCTGCACGTACTTGACCGCCAGATAGGTGACCACCGCCGCAACCGCGGTCAGCGGCCAGCCCATGGCGATGCGGGTCACTCCCAGCCAGCCGGTCTGATCGGCGTCGTAGAGCAGTCTCTGGACCACGAAACGCGAGCCGAAGACCAGCACCCAGGTCAGGGTCGCGAGATCGTAGGCGTAGATCGCCGACCGCAGCTCACGCCAGGCCTGGGGCTGGCCGCTGGCCCACGACCAGATGTAGCCGACCACCGGCCGGCGGATCACCATCGAGGCGGCGAACACCACCGCCCACACCAGCGACGTCCAGATTCCGAGCAGGAAATACGCCTTGGAGTCGCCCGTCCGATACGCGATCAGCGCGCAGACGGCCACCCCGATGAAGCCGGATATGGCGGGCTGGCTGGATTGCCGGCGAATCAGGCGCCACACCAGCACCGTCGCGGCCACCCCCAGCGCCGACAGGACCGCGACCCGCAGGCCGAAGAGATTGGAGGCCGGCACGAACACCACGATCGGCAGCGAGGAGTAGACCACCCCAGCGACCCCGCCGATCTGCTCCAGGAGCCGCTGCGGCCCCTGTGCGCCCTCGGCGCTGTAGTCCTCGCTCATCGCTGCGCCGACCCGATGGGAGGCGCGATCACTGCTGGATTTCGTAGTGCGGGTTGTAGATGGCCTTGCAGCCGCTTTCGAGTTTGCCCAGCCGGCCGTGCACCCGCAGGGTGCGACCGGAGTCGATCCCGGGAATGCGTCGCTGCCCCAGCCACACCAGCGTCACCGTGTCGGTGCCGTCGAACAGCTCGGCGCGGACGCCGCCCACGCAACCCTTGGCGTTGGCTTCGACGCTACGCAGTACCCCGACCATGGTGACCTCTTGGCCGCGTTGGCAGTCGATCGCCCGCTGCGCGCCGGTATTGAGCGCCTCGTCGGACAACTCTTCGACGTCACGCAGCTCGGGATCTTCCGTCAATCGCCGAGTCAGCCGGCGCAGGTACCCTTTCGGAGCAGCCATTGCCCTCTCCCTTACTCGTATGCGCACGCTACGGTAGACCTGTTGATTACCTAATGCCACATGACCTGCCCACGGGGTGGCTGACAACACCCAACACGATCAAGAGGTGGCATGGTTCTGCGCGGCGCGACGGCGGTCCTGCTGCCGGGGACCGGCTCCGACGACGACTACGTCCACCGGGCGTTCGCCCAGCCGTTGCAGCATGTGGGCGCGGAATTGGTCACGCATCGCCCCCAACCCGGCCGACTCATCGAGGGCTATCTGGATGCTCTCGATACGGCGGCCGCACGGTCCGGCCCGATCCTGGTCGGTGGAGTCTCGATCGGTGCGGCGGTAGCCGCCGCTTGGGCCCTGCGCCATCCCGAGCGAGCGGTCGGGGTGTTGGCCGCGCTGCCCGCCTGGACCGGCGCCCCCGATGACGCACCGGCGGCCCATGCCGCGCGCTACAGCGCCGAGCAGTTGCGCAACGACGGTCTGGCGGCGGTGGTGGCCCAGATGCGGGCATCGAGCCCGCCGTGGCTGGGCGACGAGTTGACCCGATCGTGGACCGCCCAGTGGCCGCAACTTCCCGACGCACTCGAGGAGGCTGCGGCCTATGTCGCGCCGACGCACGCCGAGCTGGCGACCCTGGCGGTGCCGATGGGCGTGACCGCGGCGGTCGACGACGCAGTTCATCCGTTGCAGACGGCCTCTGAATGGGCCGCCGCGGCCCCGCGCGCGGCGCTGTGCACCGTCACCCTGGACCAGATCGGCATCGACCCGACCGCCTTGGGCACCGCCTGCGTGAATGCGCTGACGATCGCTGCGGGCTGATCGGCTCTCCTCCGTCGAGCCTCGCTAACCGCCGGTGCTGATTCGGCGGTCCAGCTTCGGCTCTCCCCCGTCGAGCCTCGCTAACCGCCGGTGCTGATTCGGCGGTCCAGCTTCGGCTCTCCTCCGTCGAGCCTCGCTAACCGCCGGTGATAGTGCGCAACTGCTGCATCGCGGATCCCTCCACGCTGCGGCGGGCGGCCGGCGCCGGCGGTACGTCGCCGCCTCCGCCGAACATGGCGGCCTGCTGCTGCAGCGCTGCTGCCTGCTGGGCTGCAGCCTGCTCGGCCGCCGCCTGCTGCGCCGCGGCCTGCTGTGCCGCGGCAGCGCGCAACTGCTCGGCCATCGGCTCGGGCAGCCGCACCGGCAACGGGGTACGCACCGGCAGCGGCGTGTCGCCGCGCCGCACCACCGTGTCCGCCAGCGCCTCGCGCGCCTGCTGGGCGAGCACGTCGATGGTCTCGGGCCGACCGTTGATCACGCAGCGCACCATCCAGCGGTAGCCGTCGACACCGATGAACCGGACCGCACCGGTCGCCGATCCGAGCACCTCCCGGCCCCACGGACCGTCGACGATGCTGACCATCGCGTTGTCCCTGCGCAGCGCGTCGGCCAGCTCGCCGGCCACCTCACGCCACAGACCCGCCGACTTGGGCGCGGCGTAGGCGGCGATGTTGAACCGACCGTTGGGCGTCACCAGCCACACCGCGCTGGGGACTCCCGCCTCGCTCAATTCGACCTGGACCTGGGCGCCGGCCGGCATCGGCACCAGCACCGAACCCAGGTCGAGTCGGGCCGTCGCCGCCGCCGCGGGGTCGTCGAAATCTTCGATGTCGAAGGGGCCCTCCAGCTCCTCCGACTCGGACACGAACCCGTCCGCTGCTCCGGAGGCTTCCGGCCCGGCGCTCGTCGGCTCGTCGGCCTCGCCTTTGCCTTTACCCCTACCGAATGCCATCACAGCCGCCCATCTTCATCGCTCTGCCGTCACAAGCCATCACAAGCTCGCGTGCCCACCCGAGGACCCGTGTCCGCCGGAACCACGGGTCGTTGGTTCCAGCCCGGCCTCGTCGAACGAGGCCACCTCGACCAGTTCCGGAAGTTCGACCCGTTGCACCAGCAACTGGGCGATCCGGTCGCCGCGGTGGATCTCAATCGGCGTCGCCGGGTCAAGGTTGATCAACGAGACCTTTATCTCACCACGATAGCCCGCATCGACGGTTCCGGGACTGTTGACAATCGAAAGACCCACCCGCGCAGCCAAACCCGACCGAGGGTGGATAAGGCCGACCATGCCGAAGGGAATTGCCACCGCGATTCCGGTGGGTACCAGCGCACGCTGCCCCGGAGCCAGCTCGACGTCGATCGCGCTGTAGAGGTCGACGCCGGCATCGTCGGCGTGAGCACGGTTCGGCAGGGGCAGATCCGGATCTAGGCGAACAACCGCAAGACTGGGCGACACGAGGCGCAAGACTACTCTTAGCCGGATGTCGGGATCGCGCCTGAACCATCGGGCATCGCAAACAGTGCGCTACAGCGAACAGCTGTGGGTGCCGTGGTGGTGGTGGCCACTGGGGTTCTTGGGCAACGGGCTGATGGCCTACGAAGTCCGCTTGGGCCTGCGCACGCTGCCCGGCTGGCTGCCGTTCGCGGTGTTCTTCGCGATCACCGTCGGCGCCCTGCTGTGGCTGGGACGCATCAAGGTGCGCGTTGTCGAAAGCGGCGGTGAAACGCAGCTGTGGGCCGGCGACGCGCACCTGCCGACCACCGCGATTGCACGCTGCGCCGAGGTCCCGCAGTCAGCCAAATCCGCGGCGTTGGGCCGCCAACTCGACCCGGCGGCGTACGTCGTCCATCGCGGGTGGGTGGGGCCGATGATCTTGGCCGTCGTCGATGATCCCGACGACCCGACGCCGTACTGGCTGGTCAGCTGCCGCAATCCGCAGCGGATGCTGGCGGCATTGCAGGACTAGCGACGATCGCCAGCGCGACGAAGTCGGGCGCAGCGGGTCGTCGCCATCGAGCTAGCGACGATCGCCAGCGCGACGAAGTCGGGCGCAGCGGGTCGTCGCCATCGAGCTAAGCAGGATTGAGCGGGACGGGCCCGGTCAGGCCGCGCAGTCGGTGCAGATCATCACACCGTTCTTCTCACTGGCCAGACGGCTGCGGTGCTGCACCAGGAAACAGCTCGAGCAGGTGAACTCGTCGGCCTGTTTCGGAACGACACGCACCGACAGCTCCTCGCCGGACAGGTCGGCACCGGGCAGCTCGAACGACTCGGCCGATTCGGACTCGTCGACGTCGACCACAGCGGACTGCGCCTCGTTACGTCGCGCCTTGAGTTCCTCCAACGAATCCTCGGAAACGTCGTCGGTCTCGGTGCGCCGTGGGGCGTCGTAATCGGTAGCCATGGTCTTCTCCCCTCAAGTCCCCTCGAAACCCTGCGCGAGCTTTGTACCAGCGTCGAACGCATCCACCAAATGATTCGTGCCCGGATCGCCGTCAGATCAAGTGTGATTTACGTCACATTACGTTGTTGACCACGGTCATCGCCCCCGCGGACGCCCTCTAGAGTGCGTACGTGGTCGCGCAAATCACTACCGGTTCCGAGTTCGACAAACACGGTCGGCCGTTCCGGCGACGCAACAACCGACCGGCCGCTTACGCCTTGGCCGCGCTGGCACTGTTGACCGCCGTGGCATGGACGGTGGCGCTCACCCGCCCGGCCGACGTCCATGAAGTCGCGGTGTGCAATGCCCCGCCGCCGCCGACCGAGCCCGACCAGCCGAAGCTGGGCACTCAGGTGCCGCGCGCCGCGATGATCAGCACCACCCCGGCCAAGCTGGCCGACATCAAGGCCAGGGTCCTCAATGCCAGCGGCCGTGCCGGACAGGCCGCCGACGTCGCCGATGCGCTGCGCGACGACGGCTTCGCCCAGCCGACCGCCGCCAACGACCCCGTCTACGCCGAGGACCGGCTGGACTGCCAGGGCCAGATCCGGTTCGGCCCCGCGGGCCAAGCCGCCGCGGCGGCACTCTGGTTGGTGGCGCCGTGCACGGAACTGTTCCGCGACGACCGTGCCGACGATTCGGTGGATCTGGCGGTCGGCAGTGACTTCGTCAGCCTGTCCCACAGCGACGACATCGAGGCGGCGCTGGCCGGCCTGCGTCCGGACGCCACTGGATTGCCCGACCCGGCGCTGCTGACCAAGATTCATTCCGGCACCTGCTGACAACCGAATCGCCGAAGAGGAGATCCGATGGGCACCGAACCCGCCCCTGCCCCGATCGAGGACCGTCCGATTGCCGGCGCACGGCGGCAACGACGCGGCTTCGGCGTCGACGTCGGCGGCAGCGGCATCAAGGGCGGCGTCGTCGATCTGGACACCGGCGCACTGATCGGTGAACGGTTCAAGCTGCCCACACCCAGCCCCGCCACACCGGTCTTGGTCGCCCAGACCGTCGCCGCGGTGGTCCGGGACTTCGGCTGGACCGGCCCGTTGGGAGTCACCTATCCGGGCGTGGTGGTCGACGGCGTGGTGCAGACCGCCGCAAACGTCGACAAGTCCTGGATCGGGTTGAACGCGCAGCAGACGATCGCCGCCGAACTCGATGGCCAGCAGGTTGTCATCCTCAACGACGCCGACGCCGCCGGGCTCGCCGAGGAGCGCTTCGGGGCAGGCAAGAACAACAGCGGCGTGGTCGTGTTGCTCACCTTCGGTACCGGAATCGGCTCGGCGGTGATTCACAACGGAAAGTTGCTGCCCAACACCGAACTCGGGCATATCGAGGTGGGCGGCAAAGAGGCCGAGCACCGGGCCGCCGCCTCGGTCAAGGAACGCAGGAACTGGTCCATGGAGAAGTGGGCCAAGCAGGTGACCATGGTGCTGATAGCGGTCGAGGACGCGCTCTGCCCGGACCTGATCATCGTCGGTGGCGGCATCAGCCGCAAAGCCGATCGGTGGGTGCCGCTGCTGGGCAACCGGACTCCGGTGGTCGCCGCGACACTGCAGAACACCGCCGGGATTGTCGGGGCCGCGATGGCGTCGTCGACCGACGTGACCCGCTGAATAACGCCCGCTCGGCGATTACTGCCCCGCCCTGTCGTTACAATGGTCGACGGCGGCCGCCTAACCGATAGCGGCGACTATCCCAGTTGATCACCAACTGAAATAGAGCCGACATTCGACATACCCGACACTTTCGGTTGCGCACGACGCTGCAACCCGAAAGTCAGTCCGACCGAAGGGGTGGACGTGGCAGCGAGCAAGGCACAACCGGCGACTGAGGAGCCCAAGAAGGGCAGCGCCACCAAGGCGCCCGCCAAAGCCGCCGTGAAGTCGCCTGCCAAGGCTCCCGCGAAGTCTGCCGGGGCAGCGCCCGCCAAGCGGACCGCGGCCAAGGCCACCAAGGCAGCAGCGCCCGCCAAGAAGGCCACCAAGTCGACGGCGCGTACCGCCGCTGACGGCGCAGCCAAGCCCGCGACCCGGGGTCCGGCGAAGAAGGCCGCCAAGGCCACCAAGGCAGCTGCGAAGAACGCCGACGGCGACTTGGCTCCCGAGGATCTCGAGACCGATGTCGAGCTGGACGGCGAGCCCGGTGAGGGCGACATCGAGGACACCGACCTAGCCATCGACGACATCGAAGACGACGACGCCGACGACGCCACGCCAGGCCCGGCAGCCGTCGCGGCCGGCGGTGCGGCCGATGAAGACGACGACGAGATCGCCGAACCCAGCGAGAAGGACAAGGCCTCAGGCGACTTCGTCTGGGACGAAGAGGAGTCCGAAGCGCTGCGGCAGGCGCGCAAGGACGCCGAGCTCACCGCGTCGGCCGACTCGGTGCGCGCCTACCTCAAGCAGATCGGCAAGGTGGCGCTGCTCAACGCCGAAGAGGAAGTCGAGCTGGCCAAGCGCATCGAGGCCGGCCTGTTCGCCACCCAGAAGATGGCCGAGCACACCGAAAAAGGTGAGAAGCTGGCGGTCGCCTACCGGCGTGACATGGCGTGGATCTGCCGCGACGGCGACCGCGCCAAGAACCATCTGCTCGAGGCCAACCTGCGGCTGGTGGTGTCGCTGGCCAAGCGTTACACCGGCCGCGGAATGGCGTTCCTGGACCTGATCCAGGAGGGCAACCTGGGTCTGATCCGCGCGGTGGAGAAGTTCGACTACACCAAGGGCTACAAGTTCTCCACCTACGCCACCTGGTGGATCCGCCAGGCCATCACCCGCGCCATGGCCGACCAGGCGCGCACCATCCGTATTCCGGTGCACATGGTCGAGGTGATCAACAAGCTCGGCCGCATCCAGCGCGAGCTGCTGCAAGACCTGGGCCGCGAGCCCACCCCCGAGGAACTCGCCCGGGAGATGGACATCACCCCGGAGAAGGTGCTGGAGATCCAGCAGTACGCCCGGGAGCCCATCTCGCTGGATCAGACCATCGGCGACGAGGGCGATTCGCAGCTCGGCGACTTCATCGAAGACAGCGAAGCCGTGGTCGCCGTCGACGCGGTCTCGTTCACCCTGCTCCAGGACCAGCTGCAGTCGGTGCTCGAGACGCTCTCCGAGCGCGAAGCCGGCGTGGTGCGGCTGCGGTTCGGCCTCACCGACGGCCAGCCGCGCACCCTCGATGAGATCGGCCAGGTCTACGGCGTCACCCGGGAGCGCATCCGCCAGATCGAGTCGAAGACGATGTCGAAACTCCGGCACCCCAGCCGGTCCCAGGTCCTGCGCGACTACCTCGACTAGCGCGCCGACATGGCCAAAACACCTCCGCCGGCGGTACTGAGCGCCGTCAACGCGTTTCGTGGTGGCCTGCAGCGGCTGCGCCAGGCCACCGTCCCGGCACCCGTGGCCATCATGGAGCTCGGGTTCGCCGGGTGGCTCACCCAGGCGCTCAGCGCCGCGGTGCGACTGGGCATTGCCGACGTGCTCGCCGACGGTCCGCTGACCGCCGACGAGGTCGCCCAGCACGTGGGCACCAACCCCGGTGCCACGTACCGGCTGATGCGCGCGTTGGCCAGCAACTCCGTGCTCAAACTGCGCCGCGACGGCCGGTTCGCGCTGACCCGCACCGGACGAGCGTTGGTCTCCGACAACCCGGCCAGTGTGGCCCCGATGGTCGCGTTCATCGGCCACCCGGCGCACCGCGAACACTGGTCGAACCTCGAGCACTCGGTACGGACGGGTGAGACCGCTGTCAGCAAGGTTCGCGGAATGTCGTTCTTCGAGTACACCGACACCGACCCCGAACTGGCGCAGGTCTTCAACGACGCCATGACCGGAGCATCGTCCGTCGCTATCGAAAGCGCGGTTCCCGCATACGATTTCAGCAACAGCAAGCTGATCGTGGATGTTGGTGGCGGTCACGGCTCGCTGCTGGCCGCGGTGTTGCGTCAGGCGCCCGACGCCCGCGGCGTGCTGTTCGACCTGCCGCAAGTGGTGGCCGGCGCCGACGCGACGGTGGCGGATGTGGCGTCACGCTGCGACATCCAGGGCGGGTCGTTCTTCTCCTCGGTCCCCGCCGGCGGCGACACCTATCTGCTCAAGACCGTCATCCACGACTGGGACGACGAGCAGTCGTTGGCGATTCTGCGCAATGTCCGGGCCGCCATCGCCCCCGGCGGCAAGGTGTTGCTGTTCGAGATGGTGCTGCCCGAAGGCGCTCCTGCACACCTGGGCCTGGTGCTCGACCTGGAGATGCTGGTTGCCGCCGGCGGACAGGAACGTACCCGCCGCGAGTACGCCGAACTGCTGTCCCAGGCGGGATTCGAGCTGCAGCGCGTGGTGCCCACCACCAGCCCGCTGGCGATCGTCGAGGCACGGGCCGTCTAGGAGCCGTGCCCGGCGCTACGGCGTAGGATCGCCCAGCATGCCGACGGATGACGCGTCACCGGCGACCTTCGCTGCGTTGTTGAAGCGCGCGGCCACCCATGGCCACCGGGTGCCGCCCGAGGCCGATCTGAATCCCGCTGTGCTCGACGCGATCAACGCGGTCGCCGCCGCCTGGCCGCGAGTGCCCGCTGTTTTGATCAACAAGGCGCAAACCACGTTCGCCCGTAGCGAACTCACCCGGGCATCCGCAGCCAAGCCGACAACCCCGATCAACCTCAACCGACCGGGCCGAACACACCGTCCGGGCCGGGCCGATAATCACTGACGCCGATCACCGCAGAGATGGGCAACGGCCCGTACAGATGCGGGAACAGCATGGCCTCCGGGTCGCTTGGGACACCCGGCTCCCAGCGCACCGGCGCACCGACTTTGGCCGGATCCACCTGCAGCAACACCAGATCCGTGCAGCCCCGGTACAGCCGATTCGCGGGCAGGTGCACCTGTTGCGGAGTCGACATGTGCACGAATCCCACGCTGTCCAACGACTCGGGACGCAGCGCGCCGGAGGCCTGCGCGCCCGCCCAGTCGCCGGCGCTGCACAGGTGCACCAAGGCATCGGACGGGTTACCGGACTGCGTCATGTCACCGATCCTGCCGTACCGACGGCAGGGGTGAGACACGACACAGCCGAACCGGGGAACAACGCCGAACGCGCAAGCGTCTGACACACTTGAGAATAACCGCGAGAACGGAGGAGCCCATGAACGCGACTCTGACCAGTCCCGAACTCACTCGGGCTGATCGATGCGACCGGTGCGGTGCTGCCGCACGGGTACGAGCCACGCTGCCCTCCGGTGCCGAACTTCTGTTTTGCCAGCATCACGCCAACGAACACGAGGCCAAGCTGATCGAGTTGGCGGCCGTGATTCAGGTCAGCGCAGCGACCGAGGCGTAACCAGAACCGGCACGCAACACGCCCGTCTGCGCCGATTGTGCAATAGCAGCACGCGTCAGGAATGCTGGGCTGGTCATGAATGACCAGATCCCCAGACCTTCCCGCCACCACCTGCTCCGCATTGCACGTCGCACCCTGGTCAAGAGCTGGGACGATTCGATCTTCGCCGAATCGGCGCAGGCGGGGTTCTGGTCGGTGTTGTCGCTGCCACCCTTGCTGCTGGGGATGCTGGGCAGCCTGTCCTATGTAGCCCCGCTGTTCGGGCCCGACACGTTGGCCACCATCCAGGACCGGCTGATCGGCATGGCCAGCAGTTTCTTCTCCAAGAACGTCGTGGTGGAGATCATCGAGCCGACGGTGCGGGACATCGTGGCCAATGCTCGCGGCGAAGTGGTCTCGCTGGGATTCGTGATCTCGCTGTGGGCCGGATCCTCGGCGATCTCGGCGTTCGTCGACTCGGTGGTCGAAGCGCACGATCAAACTCCGCTGCGGCATCCGGTGCGCCAACGCTTCTTTGCACTGGGCCTCTATGTCGCGATGCTGGTGATCGCCGTGGCCACGGCACCGTTGGCCGCGCTGGGGCCGCATGCGGTCGCCGAGCACCTGCCGGCGCAGTGGACCGACGTGTTGCGGTTCGGCTACTACCCGGCGCTGGTGTTGGGCCTGCTGCTGGCGGTGACCGTGCTCTATCGGGTGTCGCTGCCCAAGCCGCTGCCCTCACATCGGCTGGTGTTCGGCGCGCTGCTGGCCACCACGGTGTTCGTGGTGGCGACGATGGGGCTGCGGATCTACCTGCGCTACATCACCAGCACCGGCTACACCTACGGGGCACTGGCAACCCCGATCGCGTTCCTGTTGTTCGCGTTCCTGCTCGGCTTCGCCATCATGCTGGGTGCCGAACTGAACGCGGCAGTTCAAGAGGAGTGGCCCGCGCAGGCAACCCACCTGCACCAGCTGCGTACCTGGGTGGTGTCAGGGCGGGCCCGAACCGGCCCCGACAACGACGCCACCGATCCGGTCAAGCCTGCTTGAGAGTCGCGTAGATCTTCTTGCAGTCCGGGCAGACCGGCGAGCCCGGCTTGGCCGACTTGGTCACCGGGAAGACCTCACCGCACAGCGCCACCACGTGCGTGCCCATGACCGCGCTCTCGGCGATCTTGTCCTTCTTGACGTAATGGAAATACTTCGGGGTGTCGCCGTCGGTCCCGTCATCGACGCGTTCCTCGGAATCGGTGCGCTCGAGGGTGTCGGTCTGTATGCCCATCTCCCCATTGTGCCCAGAACCGGGGACGATCCAAAACCCCTCGTGCCACCGAATCGTTCGTGTGGGACAGTGGAGTAATGAAGCACGGCCCCGAGCTGGGTTTCGACGACGACGGCCGACCGGTCCTGATCACTGCGGCCGCCCCGTCCTTCGAGCAGCAGCACCGCGAACGGGTACGCAAGTACCTGACCCTGATGGCGTTCCGGGTGCCTGCACTGATCCTGGCCGCGCTCGCGTACGGACAATGGCACAACGGCCTGATTTCGTTGCTGATCCTGGTGGCGTCGATACCGCTGCCGTGGATCGCGGTGTTGATCGCCAACGACCGGCCGCCCCGCAGCGCCGAAGAACCCCGCCGGTATGAAGCGGCACCCACTCGTACGCCACTGTTCCCCACCGGCACCCGCCCCGCCCTGGAGCGGCGCATGCCCCCGGATTCGGGCGGTAGCACCACCGGCGAAGCGCCGTACGGTACCGGTTCTTAGCACATTCTCAAAGTCATTGCCGTATTTCCGCACGTCAGGTGGTGTGGAAACGCGATCGGCCGGGAACTCTGCACGCGTGTCGGGCGTTGACACGTGTGACAGCTGAAGCCGATCAACGGGAGGCCGCAATGGCAAAGGCAGATGCCACCACCAGTCGGATCGACGGCGATCTGGACGCGCAGAGCCCAGCCGCAGATCTGGTGCGCGTGTACCTCAACGGAATCGGCAAGACAGCATTGCTCAATGCCGCCGACGAGGTAGAGCTCGCCAAACGGATCGAGGCAGGGTTGTACGCCCAGCATCTGCTCGACACCCGCAAGCGCTTCGGCGAGAAGCGCAAGCGCGAACTGGCGACGGTGGTACGAGACGGCGAGGCCGCCCGTCGGCACCTGCTCGAAGCCAACCTGCGGTTGGTGGTCTCACTGGCCAAGCGCTACACCGGGCGGGGCATGCCACTGCTGGACCTGATCCAGGAAGGCAACCTGGGGTTGATCCGCGCGATGGAGAAATTCGACTACGCAAAGGGTTTCAAGTTCTCCACCTATGCGACCTGGTGGATCCGCCAGGCCATCACCCGAGGGATGGCAGATCAGAGCCGCACCATCCGGCTGCCGGTCCACCTGGTGGAACAGGTGAACAAGCTGGCCCGGATCAAGCGTGAGATGCACCAGCAGCTGGGCCGCGAGGCCACCGACGAGGAACTCGCCGCCGAATCCGGCATTCCGGCGGAGAAGATCAACGACCTGCTCGAGCACAGCCGCGACCCGGTCAGCCTGGACATGCCCGTCGGCTCCGACGAGGAGGCCCCGCTGGGTGACTTCATCGAGGACTCCGAGGCGATGTCGGCAGAGAACGCGGTGATCTCGGAGCTGCTGCACACCGACATCCGCAGCGTGCTGGCCACCCTCGACGAGCGCGAGCACCAGGTGATCCGGCTGCGGTTCGGCCTCGACGACGGCCAGCCCCGCACGTTGGACCAGATCGGCAAGTTGTTCGGTCTGTCTCGCGAGCGGGTCCGCCAGATCGAGCGCGAGGTGATGGCCAAACTGCGCCATGGCGAACGCGCCGACCGGCTGCGCTCGTACGCCAGCTGACGCCGGCTTCGAGCCGCCCGTCCCCCGCGCCGGCGGGCCGCCGATCTCGGCGGCCCGCCGGCGCTATGTTGTAGCCGCAGCGCCGAGCGTCGCTCGCTAACCGTGTACTCGGCTGCCGAAGTAGACTCAGCTGCGACGGAAGGTGCGGAATGAATGACCTGGTTGATACCACCGAGATGTACCTCAGGACGATCTACGACCTTGAGGAAGAGGGTGTCACCCCGCTGCGTGCGCGGATAGCCGAGCGACTGGAGCAAAGTGGTCCGACCGTCAGCCAGACGGTGTCCCGGATGGAACGCGACGGCCTGCTCAAAGTGGCCGGCGACCGTCACCTCGAACTGACCGAGAAGGGCCGCACCCTGGCCGTGTCCGTGATGCGCAAGCACCGGCTGGCTGAGCGGCTGCTCGTCGACATCATCGGCTTGCCGCTGGAAGAAGTGCATGCCGAGGCCTGTCGCTGGGAACACGTGATGAGCGAGGACGTCGAGCGGCGCCTGGTTCAAGTACTCGACAACCCGACCACATCGCCGTTCGGCAACCCCATCCCCGGCCTGCCCGACCTCGGCTTCGGCGCGGGCTCCGCCGGTTGGGATTCCGACTTGGTGCGGCTGACCGAGTTGCCGGCCGGTTCGCCGGTGGCGGTGGTGGTGCGCCAGCTCACCGAGCACGTCCAGGGCGACATCGACCTGATCACTCGGCTGAAGGAAGCCGGCGTGGTACCCAACGCCAGGGTGACCGTGCAGGCCGATGGCGACGACGGCGTGACCATCGTGATCCCGGGCCACGCCGACGTGAGCCTGCCCTTCGAGATGGCACACGCCGTCAAGGTCCAGAAGGTCTGAAGGCCGCTGCCTCATGCGGCGGTCCCAGCTTCGCCTCTCCTCCGTCGAACCTCGCTGAACCGCCGGGCTCAGCCGGCTTGCTGACCGAACCCCTGCCGCTGCGGTAGCTGCACCCCGATCTGCTGCGCCAGCCGATAGCCGGTGTCTGCCAATCCGCGGATGCGCTCCGGCCGCAGCCCCGACTGCAACGCGGTGTCGAGCAGGCCGGCCATCCGATGTCCGGGCTCGCCGCGCAGGGCGGCCTCCAGTGAGACCCCGGCCAGCGGCCCGTCTCCGCGTGCGTAGGCGCTGAACGCCAGCAGCACCAATGCCTCGGCTCGCCACGGCTCGGGCAGGGTCCGGGCCAACACCGACCAGAGCCGCTCGGCGTCGGCGGCGCGTTCACCGATTGCCAACCCGCACAGGGTGTCCCGGACCCGTACGTCGGTGAGCGGGCAAGCGAGCCGGGCCAGCTCCGCAACGGTCGGTTCCCGACCGCCCGCCAGCGTAACCAGAGCGGCCAGCACCCGCTCGACGTCGCGGCGTGCTCGATCCGGGCTGTTGCCCTCCTCCACCGCCCACTGCGCCGCACAGTCGTCGATCGCCGCGGCCACCGCGGCACAGCGTGCCGCGTCATCGGGGGCGATCACCGCCTGCAGGTCGGCGCGCCGGGCATACAGCCGCCTGCCTTCCAACACCGCTGCGGCCGCCAGCGGCGAGGCCTCCGGATCGTCCACCGGACCACCGACGCCGCAGCCGTCGGCACAGCGCCAACGCCCGCCATGGGCCACCTGGTCCACCACATGCGCACCGAGCAGCACGATGCCGTGGCCCGACAACTCCTCGGCCAGCGCAGCGGTCAGCCGGCGGTGCTGCTCGTTGCAGACTGGGCAGCACGCCCCCGCAGCATCGACGATCACCGCGATGGCCGCTGCCGGAGCGGCGGCCGCGGCGACGTCGGCGAGCCGGCCGACGGTGTCCACGAGCGCCTCCGAGAGATCGACCCGCAGCACCGAGCCCAGTTCACCCCCGTCGAGCGACACCAGGATCAGGGATCTCTCCGGCACGAAGCCGAGGATCGCCGGCAGCGCAGCGATCAGTGCTCCGGGCCGATTCAGTGTGAATTCCGGTTGCTTGGTCGTCATGGCAGCAACAGTGACGACCATCACCGTCATCGAGGGCGCACCAGCTCGGCACAGGCCCTCGCATTGTGGATGGACCCGCAACTGTGCATCGATGCGCCTTCGAGATGCAGGACGCGCCGAAAGCGCGTAAGTGTCTGTGTCATGGATTCGAAGAGGGAATACGACGTCATCGTGATCGGCTCGGGCCCAGGCGGACAGAAGGCCGCCATCGCGTCGGCCAAACTCGGCAAATCTGTCGCCCTGGTCGAACGCGGCCGCATGATCGGTGGGGTCTGCGTCAATACCGGGACCATTCCGTCAAAGACCCTGCGCGAGGCCGTGATCTACCTGACCGGGATGAATCAGCGCGACCTGTACGGAGCCAGCTACCGGGTCAAGAACAAGATCACCCCCGCCGATCTGCTCGCCCGCACCCAACATGTGATCGGCAGAGAAGTGGAGGTCGTACGTAACCAACTGATGCGCAACCGTGTCGACCTGTTGGTCGGCCACGGGCGTTTCATCGATCCCCACACGATCGTGGTCGAGGGACAGAACGGCAACGAGACCACCACCGTCACAGCCGACTACGTCGTCATCGCCACGGGAACAGAACCCGTTCGGCCGCCGGGGGTGACATTCGATGAAGAGCGCGTACTCGACTCCGACGGGATCCTCGATCTGAAGTTCATTCCGGCGTCAATGGTGGTGGTCGGCGCCGGCGTGATCGGTATCGAGTACGCCTCGATGTTCGCGGCGTTAGGAACCCGAGTGACCGTGGTGGAGAAACGGGACTCGATGCTGGAATTCTGCGATCCAGAGGTGGTCGAAGCCCTGCGTTTTCACCTGCGCGACCTCGCCGTCACCTTCCGGTTCGGCGAGGAGGTGACCGCCGTCGACGTCAGTTCGAGCGGCACCGTCACCACCTTGGCCAGCGGTAAGCAGATCCCCGCCGAGACGGTGATGTACTCAGCCGGCCGCCACGGCCACACCGCCCACCTCGATCTGGCCAAAGCCGGTCTGAACAGCGACGAGCGTGGCCGCATCGTCGTGGACACAACGTTCAAGACGTCGGTGGATCACATCTACGCGGTCGGCGACGTGATCGGCTTCCCCGCGCTGGCCGCAACCTCGATGGAGCAGGGCCGGCTGGCCGCATACCATGCCTTCGGCGAGCCGACCGATGGGATCACCGAGCTGCAGCCGATCGGGATCTACTCGATTCCGGAGGTCTCCTATGTGGGGGCAACTGAATTGGAGCTGACGCGCAGCGCGATCCCCTACGAGGTGGGCGTGGCCCGCTATCGGGAACTGGCTCGCGGCCAGATCGCCGGTGACTCCTACGGAATGCTCAAGCTGCTGGTGTCGACGACCGATCTGACGCTTCTCGGCGTGCACATCTTCGGCACCAACGCGACCGAGATGGTACACATCGGCCAGGCCATCATGGGGTGCGGCGGAACGGTGGAATACCTGGTGGACGCGGTATTCAACTATCCGACTTTCTCCGAGGCATACAAGAACGCCGCATTGGACGTCATGAATAAAATGCGTGCCCTGCAGCAATTCCGCGGCTAGCGGCCCCGCTGGAGGCCATTTCACCGCTCAGCGAACGCCGCCGGCGCCGTGGAATCCCCCGGTGCCCGCGTACGTTGTCCACCACATGCGCGCACGGTTTTCCGGCGTGGCCCCCGGTGGGGGAAAATAGACGGTGCGATCCCTTGCGATCTGCACAATGAGGAGGCGACGGCGATGGCCGACTACCCGGACAACGGTCCCGACCGGGGCTGGCAATACCAGCCCGAGCAGAGCGGCATGTACGAGCTGGAGGTTCCGGCACCCCAGGTGATGTCGGCGGACGGCGAGGGGCCGGTCCTGATCCACGCCCTGGAAGGCTTCTCCGACGCCGGCCATGCGATCCGGCTGGCGGCCAAGCACCTCAAGAGCAAGCTGGACAGTGAATTGGTGGCGTCATTCGCGATCGATGACCTCCTCGACTATCGGTCGCGGCGACCGCTGATGACGTTCAAGTCCGACCACTTCACCCACTACGCCGAGCCCGAGCTGAGCCTGCACGCGTTGCGGGACAGTGCAGGTACCCCGTTTCTGTTGCTGGCGGGCATGGAGCCCGACCTGAAATGGGAGCGGTTCATCACCGCTGTACGACTGCTGGCCGAGCAGCTCGGGGTACGGCGGACCATCGGCTTGGGCACGATCCCGATGGCCGTTCCGCACACCCGGCCGGTGACGCTCACCGCACACTCCAACAACCGTGACCTGATCAGTGAATTCACCCCGTGGATCACCGAGGTTCAGGTTCCCGGCAGCGCGTCCAACCTGCTGGAGTACCGGATGGCGCAGCACGGCCACGAGGTAGTCGGTTTCACCGTGCACGTACCGCATTACGTTGCCCAGACGGACTATCCCGAGGCCGCCGAGGCGCTGCTCAAGCAGGCCGCCCAGACCGGCGCACTGGAGTTGCCGCTCGCCGAGCTTCGCGATTCCGCGGCCGAGATCCGGACCAAGATCGACCAGCAGGTCGAGGCGAGCGCCGAAGTGGCCCAAGTGGTCACAGCGCTGGAACGCCAGTACGACGCCTTCATCACCGCCCAGGAGAATCGCTCGCTGCTCTCCCGCGACGAGGAGCTGCCCAGCGCCGACGAGCTCGGCGCCGAGTTCGAGCGGTTCCTGGCGCAGGAGGCGAAGAAGAACCTCGACGGCGACGACTGAGGTCCGTGCCGCGCGCTACCCGGTTCGACGCAGCGTCGCGGTGAGATGGTTCTGCGCGGGTTGGCCGACCGCACCCATGTCCAGCGTGTAGGACAACTCATCGCCGTCGAGGCGATAGTGGCGGCCTAACACCGTGACTTCTTTGGCCGTCGGTGCCAGTCCGATCGTCGGTGCGGACATCTGCAGTTCCACGCCGTCGCCGGTGACCGTGTAGCTGCCGACCTCGATCTCCGTGATGCCGCTGGGGTGCGCCAGCACCCATTCGATCTGGCCCGGCTGCGGAACCCGCAGGTAGCCGGTTTCGGCATGCAGCGGCAGGCCTTCGGTGGGCGACTTCGTCTTCTGCCCGTAGACCAGGAACGGCTTACCGACGTGCGAGAACACCACCTCTTCGAGGTAGTCGAACGGCGCGATCGTGGGATACACCCCGGACCCCCGGCCTGACCAGGTGCCCAACAGCGGGGCCAGCTCCACAAGGTTCGGATGCAACTCGGGTGCCATGCCGCCAGCGTAGTGCGCGGCGGGGGCCCGTACGGCTCAACCGGTGCTGGGCATCTCGCGATGTTCGCGCAGGGCCTCGATCTCCCGCTCGAAGTCGGCGGCCGAGGAAAACGACCGGTACACCGAGGCGAATCGCAGATAGGCCACTTCGTCGAGTTCGCGCAGCGGACCCAGGATTGCCAGGCCAACCTCGTGGCTGGGAATCTCCGGCGAACCCGCCGCTCGCACAGCGTCTTCCACCTGCTGAGCCAGCAGGTTCAGCGCGTCGTCATCGACCTGGCGGCCCTGGCAGGCCCGGCGGACCCCGCGCATGACCTTCTCCCGGCTGAACGGCTCGGTGACGCCACTGCGTTTGACCACCGCGAGCACCGCGGTTTCCACCGTGGAGAAACGCCGGCCGCATTCCGGACAGGAACGACGGCGGCGGATGGCCTGGCCTTCATCGGCCTCGCGGGAATCCACCACCCGGGAGTCTGGATGGCGACAAAACGGGCAGTGCATTGCCGCTCCTTCGCCGTGCCGGGAACCCGGGTCTTCAGAGAACTGAGACTCCGCGGGCCACTGGGACAACTGCGAGCGTACCTGCGCGGGTTGCCGGCGGCGCCCCGCAGTGGCCGCAAGCGGCGGCCGAACCGACACTGCGACCTCAGCCCAACGGCGCGATCAGCGTCTGACCGGCGTCGAGGGATACCGACTCCAGGCTGTTCAGTTCGCGGATGCGCTCGATGACCTGTCCGGCCGGTGCGTCCGGTGCCACCCGGGCCGCCAGGTGCGCCAAGCTCTCCCCGCTCTGGACGCGCACCACGCCTAGCTGGTCGGGCACGGCTGAGGTACTGCCGGCCGCGGCCGCGCCGAATTGGGCGATGAGCCCGAGCCACACGGTGATCCCGGCGGCGATCAGGGCCAGCACGACGGTGGTCGCCGGGGTGATGGCCTTAACGGGCTGCGGCCGGTGCGGCGCACGTGACATCAGCACTCCGGCACCGCGGTGGCGCAGCGGGGCGCCGCCGGGCCGCTGCCGGGCCAGCCGTGCCGGCTGGGTCCGGATCGGGTATGCGCGACCCGACGTCCGGGGACCGTGATGCGCCCGGGTCCGCTCGTACTCGGCCGGCTCGAACGACGGAGCGATCGTGTCGATGAGCATCATGTCCGGTTCTCCCTCACTCGGCGTCGGCGACCGTGTTCGCTCGACTGTTCGAATACTAATCGATTGTATGTTCGATATCCGAACATGTGATCGAATCGTTGTCGAAAACATTAGCGAAGGGGTCCGACAACTCGGGGGCCAGTTCGAACGTCCGCGCGACACACCTCGAACACATGTTTGATTAATCGCAGCTATGCGACTAGATTCGCCCCCATGAGTGACAGCAGCAGCAACGTGGCGGGCCCGGACTCAGCGCTGACCGCACGGCAGCGCACCATCCTGAACGTCATCCGCGCTTCGGTGAACGAACGCGGTTACCCGCCGAGCATCCGCGAGATCGGCGACGCGGTCGGGCTGACCTCGACCTCCTCGGTTGCCCACCAGCTGCGCACGCTCGAGCGCAAGGGCTATCTGCGCCGTGACCCCAACCGTCCCCGCGCTGTCGACGTGCGTGGCCAGGAGGACCTGACCGGCGCCGCCGAGGCCGCGCAGCGCACCGAATTCGCCGGTTCCGATGCACTGCCGGAGCCCACGTTCGTTCCGGTTCTGGGCCGGATCGCCGCCGGCGGGCCGATCCTGGCCGAGGAAGCCGTCGAGGATGTGTTCCCACTCCCCCGCGAGTTGGTCGGTGAAGGGGAACTGTTCCTGCTCAAGGTGGTCGGCGAATCGATGGTGGACGCCGCGATCTGCGACGGCGACTGGGTGGTGGTGCGTCAGCAGAACGTCGCCGACAACGGCGACATCGTGGCCGCGATGATCGATGGCGAAGCCACCGTCAAGACCTTCAAACGCACCGGCGGCCAGGTCTGGCTGATGCCGCATAACCCGATCTTCGACCCCATCCCGGGCAACGACGCGGTGGTGCTGGGCAAGGTCGTGACCGTCATCCGCAAGATCTGACCATGTTCGCGCCGTGCCCACCTTTCGATGAGGAGTCGGCGCGCCACAAGGTGCAGGCCGCCGAGGATGCCTGGAACACCCGGGATCCCGCGCGGGTGGCGCTGGCCTACACCGAGGACTCGGTGTGGCGTAACCGCGACGAGTTCATCACCGGGCGCGCGGAGATCGAGGAATTTCTGCGACGCAAGTGGGCCGCCGAACGCGACTACGCGCTGCGCAAAGAGCTGTGGTGCTATCAGGGCGACCGAATTGCGGTGCGCTATCAGTACGAATGCTGCGACGCGGACGGTCAGTGGTGGCGCAGCTACGGCAACGAGCTCTGGGAGTTCGCCGCGGACGGCCGAATGAGCCGCCGCGAGTCGAGCATCAACGACGTCCCCATCACCGCAGAGCAGCGACGCATCTTCGGGCCGCGCCCGCAGCGCGAAGATGCGTCACTGCCGCTGCAGTGATCAGCCGGCCCTGGTGAAGCCGTTGAGCCGCGCCGCGTCCTCGGTGGCGAACCAGATCTCGGCGAGGGTGTCGTCATACAGCGCGTTCTGCGGGGTGTAGTAGAGCCCCGAACCGATGTTCGCCTTGATCGGGTAGCCGGTCGGCTGCTGATAGGGGTCGTCCAGCGGCAGGTGCATCACCGGATGTACCGATTCGTCCATGCCGAAGGTGCGCGTTTCCGCGGCGCCGCCGAACGTGCGCGTGTCCGCGCCACCACCGAACCCGCGGGGCTCCGCGGCAGAGCCGAATGCGCGCGGGTCCGATCCGGCACCTCCGTGGCCCACGGCGTGCCGCCCGGTACCGAACTCATCCTCGGTCACCACCCGGGTGGGGGCGGTGTCGGTGTCGTCATCGTCGTCGGCTTCCGCCTCGGCCTCGTGCTCGCCGTAGTGCAGCCACGGCGCATCCGGGATCGACGAAACAGGCAGTTCGGGCTCGGACGCATACGGCGAGGCGCCGTACCGACTGGGCAGCCGGACCGTGCCCTCGTTCTCACGGTGGTCTTCGCGCCGGTCGTGGTGGGCCCACTGCTCGTCATCGTCGTCGTAGTCGTCGGCTACCGGGGCCGGCACGGCAACCGGTGCGCCCGGCAGCACAGCGGCCGGCCGCCGCCGCTGCCACCACATCGCGGCCCCGGCGAGTGCGCCCAGCACCGCCAGCACCACAACCGGAATCAGCACCCACATCCAGTTCCAGTGCGACTCGGTGGTTGCGCCATTCGAGGTGGACTTGCTGCCTTCAGGCAGGTTCGCTCCGGGAATCTGCAGGCCCGACAGCGATTGCGCCAGGTCGGCCGGTTCCGTGCTGAACGTATTGCTGGCCTGGTTCCAGGCGATCGACCCGCCGGTGAACTTCTGCGACACCACATCGCCCTCGACGGTCTGGTCCCCCACCGGGGCGCCCAGCTTTCCGGAGGCTCCGTCGAGCTTGTCCCAGGCCTCCTTCATCGCGCTGCGCACCACGAAGGCACCGTTGTCGGGGCTGAAGAAGATCACCGGTTCGTCGTCGGCGGCGAACGAATTGAATCTGCTGCCAGAGATCGCTCCGTCAGCCGTGCTGGTGATCGGGAATCCCAGGTCGCTTCCGGCCGGACCACCCAACGACTCGTACTTGGCCAGCACGTCGCCTACCACCGCATTGGCTCCGGTCACCGGGCTGAAATAGACCTTGCCGTGCGCGAAGTCCTGTCCCACGCCGCCGTTGTCGCCGACGGGGTACTGGTCGCCCTGCTTGGCCCCGAGTGCTCCAGCGGGCCCGCCGGCCGTGCGCCAGGCCTGGTCAATGGCCGCGGTCGGGTCGACCTGGGCCTGCAGATCAGCCAGCTGCGCAGCCAATTCCGGCGGAACCGTGGTGAACGTCCGGGTCGCACTGTCGAAGGACAGCGTGCCGGCGCTGAACTTCTGGGTGACGACGGCGCCGTCGTAGCTCTCGTCCTCGACCGGGACGCCGAGCGCACCGGTGGAGCTGCCCAGCTTGTCCCAGCCGGCGTTGATGGGTCCACGCACCACGTGAGCGCCGTGCTCGGGCGTCCAGAAGATCACCGGGTTGTCGGCGCCGGACAAGATGGCCACCCGACTGTCGGGGACCAAGCCGGGCACTTCGTCGCTGCTGGGGAATCCGAGGCCGTTGTCGGCCGCGCCACCCAGCGCCTCGTACTTGTCCAGGATCGCGCCGTAGATCGCCTTGGCGCCGGTCTCGGGGGTGAAGAAGATGGTGCCACCGGCGAAGTCCTGGGCGAACCCGACACCGGCGGGGTGCACGTCACCCTTGGGCGCACCCAGCGGCGATCCGTCGCCCCCGGCGGCCTGCCAGGCCGCCGTGATGGCGTCGTGGGCATCGCCGTCGGGCGTCGCCGCAGCGGTCTGCACCGACAAGAGCACGGTGACCGTCGCCGCGAGGCCGAGCGCCATGCGCACCGCCGTCTTGCCGAACCGATCTTTCCGACTAGTCACCAGCCCTCCCAGGCATCATTATCGACGTTATCGACGCAAATGTTTCCGGCATAGACTTTCCCGCAATCGGCCCGAATTTCGAAGCCATGTCATCGATATTGCGGAAACAGATACCCACCCGATGCTGAATTGATGCCAAAGCCGCCGCCGTAAACGGAACGAGGGGCGCTACCAAACATGCTGGTAGCGCCCCTGGCAGCGCCCCGCTGGGCGCCCAAATCGTTCCCGATTGCCTCGGCTAGACGCCGAGGCTGCGGCCGATGATCTCTTTCATGATCTCGGTGGTGCCGCCGTAAATGGTCTGAACACGGGCATCCAGATAAGCCCGCGCAACCGGGTATTCACGCATGTAGCCGTATCCGCCGTGCAGCTGCAGGCAGCGGTCGATCAGGTGCACCTGCTTCTCGGTGGAGTACCACTTAGCCATCGCGGCCTGCTCGACGGTCAGCTTCTTGTCCAGGTGCAGCTTCACGAACTCGTCGACCATCATCCGCACCACGGTGGCCTCGGTGGCCAGCTCGGCCAGCAGGAACCGGCTGTTCTGGAAGCTGCCGATCGGCTTGCCGAACGCCTTGCGCTCCTTGGTGTACTGGATCGTCTGCTCCAGCACCGCCTCCATGGCGCCCGCGGCCATGATCGCGATCGAGATCCGTTCCTGCGGCAGGTTCTGCATCAGGTAGATGAAGCCCTTGCCCTCCTCGCCGAGCAGGTTCTCCACCGGGACGTGCACGTCGGTGAACGACAGCTCTGCGGTGTCCTGGGCGTCCAAACCGATCTTGTCCAGGTGACGGCCGCGCTCGAAGCCCTCCATGCCGCGCTCCACGACCAGCAGGGAGAACCCCTGCGCGCCCTTGTCGGGGTCGGTCTGGGCGACGACGATGACCAGGTCGGAGTGAATGCCGTTGGTGATGAACGTCTTGGAGCCGTTGAGCACATAGTGGTCGCCGTGCTTGACCGCGCGGGTCTTGATGCCCTGCAGGTCACTGCCGGTGCCGGGCTCGGTCATCGCGATCGCGGTGATCAGCTCACCGGTGCAGAACTTCGGCAGCCAGCGCTGCTTCTGCTCCTCGTTGCACAGTTCCAGCAGATACGGCGCGCAGACGTCGTTGTGCAGGCTGAAGCCCAGCCCGCTGTAGCGCCCCGCGGTGACTTCCTCGGTGATGATCGTGTTGTAACGGAAGTCCGGGTTGCCGCCGCCGCCGTACTCCTCGGGCACCGCCATGCCCAAGAATCCCTGTTTGCCGGCTTCGAGCCACACGGAGCGGTCGACGATCTTGGCCTTCTCCCACTCCTCCTGGTAAGGCGCGGCGTGGCGGTCCAGGAAGGCGCGGAACGACTCCCGGAACAGTTCGTGTTCGGCCTCGAACAGGGTTCGCTGGTACTTGATTGCGGCACTCATTGCCTGACCTCCGGTCGACTGATCTTTCCGACGAGAATAGACCAACCGGATGGTTGGGCGACGCGGTGGTGGGTGTCGGCGCTAGCGCGCTACCCCGCCTTGTCGACGCGCTCCGGCACCGCCGCGCTGCCGGCGCCGGCCACCGGCCTGCGAGGTCGGCTGCGCAGCGCCGCTGCCGCCGCCACGACGGCGCCGCGGACGGCCGGACTGGCCCGGTGAGGTCTGGCCCGGTGAGGTCTTGGCGCGGGCCGGCGGGGCGACCTTCGGGGCCACCGGGGCGGGCGCCCGCAACGGCGCCACCTCCCCCACCAACTCGAGCACCGACGCGGAATCGGCCGCCACCTGTTGCGGGGCGACGCTGATCCCCGCGCGGCGCAACAGCACCTGGGTCTCGCGGCGCTGCTCGGGCAGGACCACGGTGACGACGTCTCCGGCGCTGCCGGCGCGTGCGGTACGCCCGGAACGGTGCAGGTAAGCCTTGTGCTCGGCGGGCGGGTCCACGTGGACCACCAATTCGACCTCGTCGACGTGCACGCCGCGGGCGGCGATGTCGGTCGCCACCAGAACCCGAACGTCACCGTCGGCGAACGCCGCGAGATTGCGCTCGCGCGCGGGCTGCGACAGGTTGCCGTGCAGGTCGACCGACGGCACACCGGATTCGGTGAGCTGACGGGCCAGCTTCCGGGCCTGATGCTTGGTCCGCAAGAACAGGATTCGCCGCCCGGTGCCCGACGCCAGCAGCTGCACCAGATCCTTCTTGTCCTGCAGGCCGGCGACGTGGAACACGTGATGGGTCATCGCCGGAGGAGGCGCATCGAGTTCATCGACGGAGTGCGACACCGGATTGCGCAGGAAACGCCGCACCAGCTTGTCGACCCCGTTGTCCAGCGTCGCCGAAAACAGCAGCCGCTGACCGGTTTCGGCGGTGGCGGCCAGAATGCGGGTGACCCCGGGCAGGAAGCCGAGGTCGGCCATGTGGTCGGCTTCATCCAGCACGCAGACCCGTACCGCGTCCAGTGTGATCAGCCGCTGCTTCATCAGGTCTTCGAGCCGGCCCGGGCAGGCCACCACGATGTCGACGCCGGCGTTGAGCGCGCTCACCTGACGGTTCTGCGACACCCCGCCGAAGATGGTGGTCACCTTCAGGCCGCTCGCCGCCGCCAGCGGTTCCAGGGTTGCGGTGATCTGGGTCGCCAGCTCCCGGGTGGGCGCCAGCACCAGGCCACTGGGCCGGGCGCGGTGGCGCTTCTCGCCGGCCAGCCGTGCGACCAGCGGCAGCGAGAAGGCCAGCGTCTTGCCGCTGCCGGTCTTTCCCCGGCCCAGCACATCACGGCCGGCCAGACTGTCCGGCAGGGTTGCGACCTGGATGGGGAAGGGAGCAGCGATACCGCGATCGGCGAGCACACTGACAAGTGCAGCGGGCACGCCGAGTTCGGCGAATGAATTGGTGGTCATGACATGCCTTTCCGGCATCGGCCGTGCGGCAGAGGCGCCACGACGGCGCCCATCTGTCTGCAACACAGGGGTTGGCGAAATTGCCTGTTGGCAATAACTTTCGCCGCGAGAAGAGCTTCACACGCCAGCTGAATCGGCACCAGGGGCCGGACGGCGGTGAGTAAGCGTTCCACGACGCGTGAGCACCAGCCTATCGCACCGGTGCGGCAATGCCTAAAACGCGGCGAATTCCCGCAGACTGGCCGCCAATGCCGCGGGAACCCGCGCGCGGATTCGGGTGCCGCCCTCGCCGTGCTCGGCCAGCTGCACCCGACCGTGTTCATGCACCCTGGCCACCAAATCGCCACGACCGTAAGGGATGACGACATCGACTGCGGTGTCGACCGGCGCCACTGACTGCGCCATCCGTTGGCGCAGCGCGTCGATGCCCTCACCGGTGTGCGCTGAGACGAACACCGCTTCGGGCAAGGCACGTCGCAGCTGGGCCAACGCCAGATCTCCGGCGGCGTCAATCTTGTTGACCACCAACAGTTCCGGAACACGCTGACCACCCGGCCCGGAATCGTGTTCGGCAATGACTTCGGAGATCACCTCGCGCACCGCGCTGATCTGCGCCAGCGGCGCCGGATCGGAGCCGTCGACCACATGCACCAGCAGGTCCGCATCGGCGACCTCCTCCAGGGTGGAACGGAACGCCTCCACCAACTGGGTGGGCAGATGCCGCACGAAACCGACTGTGTCGGTCAACACAAACGGGCGGTCGTCGTCGAATTGCCCACGGCGCGTGGTGGGTTCCAACGTGGCGAACAGCGCATCCTGAACCAGCACTCCGGCGCCGGTCAGGGCATTGAGCAGGCTGGACTTGCCGGCGTTGGTGTAGCCGACGATCGCCACCGAAGGGACGTCACTGTGCCGACGGCGGCTGCGCTGGGTGTCGCGCACCTGCTTCATCGCCTTGATCTCGCGGCGCAACTTGGACATCCGTTCCCGGATCCGCCGCCGATCGGTTTCGATCTTGGTCTCACCGGGACCGCGGGTGCCGACCCCGCCGCCGGCGCCGCCGGCCCGCCCGCCGGCCTGCCGTGACATCGATTCACCCCAGCCGCGCAGCCGCGGCAGCATGTACTGCATCTGCGCCAGCGCCACTTGCGCCTTGCCTTCGGCGCTGGTGGCGTGCTGGGCGAAGATGTCCAAGATCAGCGCGGTGCGGTCGATCACCTTGACCTTGACCGCTTTCTCCAGCGCGTTCAGCTGCGCCGGCGACAGCTCGCCATCGCAGATGACGGTGTCGGCGCCGGTGGCCAGCACCATCTCCCGCAGCTCCTGGGCCTTGCCGGAGCCGATGTAGGTCGACGGGTCGGGCCGATCTCGACGTTGGATCAGGCCCTCGAGCACCTCCGAGCCGGCGGTTTCGGCCAACGCCGCCAGCTCCACCATGCTGGCGTCTGCCTCGGCGGCGGTCCCGTCGGTCCACACGCCGACCAGCACCACCCGCTCCAGGCGCAGTTGGCGGTATTCGACCTCGGAGATGTCGGCGAGTTCGGTGGACAGCCCGGCGACACGACGCAGCGCTGCGCGGTCGTCGAGGTTCAGCTCACCGGTGCTGGGCTGCGGCCTCGAGTCGGGATAGCTCACTGCGCCGCCCACCACCTCGGTGCGATGTCGCCGCGGGCCACCAGTTCCGACGGACCCCGCAGGTAGCTGCCGGCGTCGGTGACGGTGACGATGACCTGCCCGCCGGGAATGTCGACCCGCAGCGTGCCGGTCGACGCGCCGCCATGCGCCAGGGCCGCCACGGCGGCGGCCACCGTGCCGGTGCCGCACGAGCGGGTCTCGCCGACACCGCGCTCATGCACCCGCATCGCTACCGCGCCGTCGTGGACAGCGGTCAGGATCTCCACGTTCACCCCGTTCGGGAACTGCGCGGTGTCGAACGACACCGGCGCACCGACATCCAGGGCGGCCAGATCTGCCGCGGACAGGCCCGGATCCACACAAGCCAGATGCGGGTTGCCGACGTCGACGCCCAGGCCCGCGAACCGCCGCCCGCCGACTAGTGCCTCGAATGCCGGTCCGGAGCTCCCCAGCAGGTTCGGCTTGCCCATGTCGACGGTCACCTCGGCGTGCACGTCGTCGGCGTGGTGCACGATCACCGGTCGCGGCCCGGCCAGCGAGCCGACGACGAATTCGTCGGCCGATTCCAGGCCCGCGGCGCGCAGATAGTGCGCGAACACCCGGACACCATTGCCGCACATCTCGGCCACCGAGCCGTCAGCGTTGCGGTAGTCCATGAACCAGTCGCCGGGCCCCACACCTTCGGGCAGCTGGTCGAGCACCCCCGCGTCCGCCGCCGCACCGGCGGTGGTCACCCGCAACAGGCCGTCGGCGCCCAGGCCGCGGCGGCGGTCGCACAGCGCGGCCACCGCGGCAGGGGTCAGATCCAGGGCCACGTCCAGATCCGGCAACAACACGAAGTCGTTCTGGGTGCCGTGGCCCTTGGCGAAAAGCATGTGCTCAGGATACGTGCCGCAGCGCTGCCAGCGCCGCGTCGAGCACGCCGCCGACGGCGGCATCGAGCCATTGAGTGCGGTGGTCGCGGCGGAACCAGGAACGCTGCCGGCGCACATAGCGCCGGGTTCCGATGAACGTCGGTTCCCGCGCGCCCGCACCGTCGCCCCCGGCATCGAGATCAGCGATCACTTGGGCGTAGCCCAGCGCTCGGGCGGCGGTGACACCGTCCCGCAACCCGGACTCCAGCAGCCGCTGGACTTCGGTGACCAGCCCCTGGGCGAACATCGTGTCGGTGCGGGCAGCCAGTCGCTCATCGAGAATGACTGTGTCGCAGTCCAATCCGAGGATCACGGTATCCCAGCGCGCCGCTCCGATGGTCGGCGCGGAGGCGGCGAACGGCGCTCCGGTCAGTTCCACCACCTCCAGCGCCCGCACGATCCGCCTGCCGTCGGTGGGCAGGATCGCCGCGGCGGCAGCAGGGTCGGCGTCGGCCAGCTCGGCATGCATGGCGGCAACCCCGACCTCGGCCAACCGCTGCTCGTAGCGGGCCCGCACCACCGGATCGGTGGCCGGAAACGACCAGTCGTCGAGCAGGGCCTGCAGGTAGAGCATCGACCCGCCGACGATGATCGGTACCGCGCCACGATCCATGATCGCCTCGACGTCGGCCGCCGCGGCCTGTTGATAGCGGGCCACCGTCGCGGTCTGCACGACGTCGAGCACGTCAAGTTGATGATGCGGAATGCCACCACGCTCCCCCGGCGGCAGTTTTGCGGTGCCGATGTCCATGCCGCGGTAGAGCTGCATGGCATCGGCGTTCACGATCTCGCCGCCCAACCGCGCGGCCAGGTCCAGCGCCAGTTGCGATTTGCCCGTGCCGGTAGGCCCGACGACCGCGATCGGCCTCACGGCTGCCAGACCCCCACGAAATAGCCGACCCCATACGGGGCGTCGCGGTAGAGCTGTGTGACGCCGTGCGGTGCGGTCCCGACCAGCCCCGCCAGGGCCGCGAAACCCGCCCGGCCGACGACCTGCGGGCCCAGCCCGGTCAGTGCTGCGACGTCGCCGCGCGCCAGCGCATCGTCCAGGGCGCGCTGGCACTCGACGTCTGCCGGCTGGTATCCCCCCGGCGCCGCCGGTGTCACGGTGTTGGCTCCGTCGGCAAGCACCAGCACGCCGGTGCGCTCACCGGCGTCATCGATCTCGGCGCGTATCCGGCGGCCGGCCTTCAGCGCCGCGCCCGGATCGGCGCAGGAATGCACCACCACCTCGGCGTCCGGTGACACCTGCCCGCGTACCCACCCGGCGATCAACGCGCACAACGGCAGATCAACGGATTGCTGGGCGCCCGGTGACAGTCTCACCGCGACGTCGGCGCCGAATCCGGCGAAACTGCCGGCGCCCTCGGGCCCGTACACCGCATCGGGTCCGGCACCCAGAGCCACCCAGCGCGCCGGCAGCGCCTGGGCAGCGGCCAGCGCTGCGGCCCGCAACTCGGCGGCTTCGGCGGCGGTGCCGGCCAGCTCGGGCACCAGCACCGGCGCCGACGGCATGATCGCGATCGGTCCCAGCACGGCACCCAAGCTAGCCGGTGGTCGGCGCTGCCACCGGCTCGGCCAGGTCGGCGCCGGCATCAGCGACGATGGTGGCGGCCTCACCCCGGGCCAGCGCCGCCGTGGCGATCACGATCAGCACCACCCCGATGATCACCGCGACGTCCTCTGTCCCACCGGCCTGAATGGTCTCATTGAGCAGCAGTACGCCCAGCGCACTGGCCACCAGCGGTTTGGCCACGGTCATCGTCGGCATGGACGCCGTCAGCGCACCGGCACGAAACGCCGACTGCTGGAAGATCATCCCGGCCAGCGTCGCCACCAGCCAGGGCAGCAATGCGGGCGCCCGCAGCACCGCGGCGAAGCCGTCGGCTTTGAGCACCTCCACGAGAACCTTCGTCAGCAAGGCGAACACCGCCAGCGAGGTACCGGCCACCACAGCCAGCAGCACTGCCGCCGCCGGCTTGCCCTTGTAGATCCGGGCGGCCAGGACACAACCCACCAGCCCCGCCGCCAGCACCACCGACACGATGATCCAGGTAGCCGCTGGCGCGTGTTGCTTGCCCTCGGTCGGATCCCCCACGATCACGACCACTGCCAGCGCCGCGGCCAGCAGGATGGCCCACATCCACTCCCAGTTGGTCACCCGGCGATGGGTCAGCCAGGCATACATCGGCAACGCGAACAGCAGCGCGGTCACCTGCAAACCGGTCACCAGCATCACCGAGCCGACCGCCAGCGCCACCGCCTGCAGGGCGTAGTTGGCCACCGCCGCTGCACCGCCGCCCCACCACCGCGGGTCGCGCAGTGACAGCCAGAACAGCTCCAGATGGCCCACCTGCTGGTCGGTGATCTCCTGCGCCGACCGCTGCCGGATCACGTCGCCGATCGCGGACGCCAAGGCGGCGCACAACGCGAGCAACGCCGCTAGGAAATTCCCTGTCGACATGACCCCCTCCTCAGACGGGAAACGATACCCGCTGTTCACCTTCCCGCTGGATAAGCGCTACGCCACCGCGACGGCCGGCTCGCCGGCGGTGGCCGCCTGATCACGCGAGAGCGCCGCGACCGCGGCGACCAGCGTGGCCACTGCCAGGACCAGGGTGAACACGGCATCGCGGTCGGGCTTGAGCACCTCGCCGAGCAAGACCATGCCCAGCGTCGCGGCCACCATCGGTTCCAGCACCGTGATCGTCGGCAGCGAGGCCGTCAGGGCGCCGGCCCGAAACGACGACTGCTGGTACACCGCGCCGGCCAGCGCGACGGCACACCATGCGTAGAGCTCCGGTGCGGCGAACAAGGCTCGCGGTCCGTGGCCGATCAGGTCGACCACTCCCTTGGTCAGCACCGCGAAGATTCCCCACGAAATGGCCGACACCGCAGCGAGCAGCACGGCCGCCGCCCGCCCGGCGTATGCCCGCGCCCCGATCAGACACAGCAACACCGTCGGCGCCAGCACGGCGACCACCCAGACCCAGGCCTCCAGCGAGGCCCGCGCCTGCCCGGCGGTGGGATGACCGACGGTGATGATGATGGACTCGGCCGCGACCAGCAGCGCAGACCATAGCCAGACCGAACGCCCCAGCCGATGACCGGATTGGCGGGCACTCAGTGGCAGCGCGAACAACAGTGACGTGACCAGCACTGACTCCACCAGCAGCACCGACCCAAGGCCCAGGGCCACCGCCTGCAGGCTCAAACCCGCCAGACCCGACAGACTGCCCACCCACCACTTCCGGTCGGTCAGCAGCCGAGCGAACAGCGCGGCGGGCCCGATCCCCGGGTCTGCGACCCGGTGGGCACTGCGCTGCTGAATCACGTCGCTGATCGCGCTGAACAGCGCCGCACCGAGTGCAAACAGCACGGCGATGGTCTCTTTCGCCATTGCCGGCCTCCTACCAATCTGCGGGTGCCGCGGGTAACACCGGCGGCGATCGGACAGGCTACCGCCCGGTTCATCCGGCGGCCCCAGCCTCGCCTCTCCTGCGTCGAGCCTCGCTGAACCGCCCCGTCATACGGCGGCCCCAGCTTCCCCTCTCCTGCGTCGAGCCTCGCTGAACCGCCGAGTTGGCGGCGCGGTGCGGCGGGTAACTGCTTGAATACTCTGGAATGCTGCTAGGCAGATCGAAGGCGCCGCGGTGCGCGGCAGACGCGCGGGTTATCCCGCGAAGGGTTAGGTGACGACAGCGATGACCACTGACAGCGGTTCGTCCGCCCCCACCCCCCGGCCGGGTCCCCGTCCGGGGCCTCGCCCGGGACCCAAGCCGGGTGCCCGGCCCGCCCCGGCCGTTATCGGGCCGCCCACCGTTGACCCGCACCGGTTCGGGCGGGTCGACGACGACGGCACGGTGTGGCTGGTCACCTCGGCCGGTGAGCGACAGATCGGCTCCTGGCAGGCCGGCGACCGGGAGGCCGCGTTCGCCCACTTCGGCCGGCGGTACGACGACCTGAGCACCGAAGTGACCCTGCTCGAGGAGCGGTTGTCATCCGGCAGCGGCGACGCCCGCAAGATCAAGGCATCCGCGGCGGCACTGGCCGAGCAGTTGCCGACGGCCAGCGTCCTGGGTGACGTGGAGGCGTTGGCAGCCCGGATCGCGGCGGTCAGCGAGCACGCCGCCACCGTCGCCGCAGCCGGCCGTGCGCAACGCGATGAGCAGCGAGCGGCGGCAACCGCACGCAAGGAGGCGCTGGCCGCCGAAGCCGAGGAGTTGGCCGCGAACTCGACGCAGTGGAAGAGCACCGGCGATCGGCTGCGCGCCATTCTCGACGAATGGCGCACGATCACCGGTCTGGACCGCAAAGTCGATGATGCGCTGTGGAAGCGCTACGCCGCGGCACGCGACGGCTTCAACCGGCGGCGCGGTTCGCACTTCGCCGACCTCGACCGGGGCCGGGCGGGGGCGCGGGAGGAGAAGGAACGGCTGTGCAAGCGAGCTGAGGAACTGTCCGGTTCCACCGACTGGGCGGGCACCAGCGCCACATTCCGGCAGTTGCTCGCCACCTGGAAGACGACCGGGCGGGCCTCCAAGGACGTCGACGAGGCGCTGTGGCAGCGGTTCAAGGCCGCCCAGGACACGTTCTTCTCCGCCCGCAATGCCGCCAACGCCGAACGTGACGCCGAGCTGGAGGCCAATGCCACGGCCAAGGAGGCCCTGCTGGTCGAGGCGGAGCGGATCGATCCGACCAACCAGAACGCCGCGCGCGCCGCGCTCCGCTCGATCGTCACCAAGTGGGATGACCTCGGCAAGGCGCCCAGAGAGCGTTCCGCCGAGTTGGAGCGGCGCCTGCGGGCGGTGGAGAAGAAGGTGCGTGATGCCGGGGCTGCCGCCGAGGCAGCGGTGGTGGACCCCGAAGCCGAAGCCCGGGCCGCCCAGTTCCGCACCCGCGCAGAGCAATTCGAACGCCAAGCGCTCAAAGCCCAGGCCGCGGGCCGCGACAAGGAGGCCGCCGAGGCCAGCGCCAACGCCGACCAGTGGCGGCAATGGGCCCAAGCCGCAGAACAGGCGCTCAACCGGCGCTGACGACCGGCCGATGTTTGAGCATCGGCACCGTCGGGCTACCACCTCCAGTGAGGGCAACAACCAACTCACTGGAGGTGACACATGAGCAATATCACCGCAGCACTCGACGTCAAGCGCCCGATCCGGACGGTCTACAACCAATGGACCCAGTTCGAGTCGTTCCCGAAGTTCATGGAAGGTGTCGAACAGGTACAGCAACGCGATGCCACCCACCTGCATTGGAAGATCAAGGTGGGCCCGGCGTCGCGGGAGTTCGACGCGACCATCACCGAGCAACACCCCGAAGAGCGGGTCGCGTGGCGTTCCGACGCCGGCCCGAGCCACGGCGGCGTGGTCACGTTCCACAAGATCGACGACGACACCACCCGGGTGACCACGCAGATGGATATCGACCCCGACGGTGTTCTGGAAAACGTGGCCGACAAGCTGAACATCCTCGATCACCGTGTCCATGCGGATCTCAAGCGATTCAAGGACTTCATCGAGAACCAGCCCGGCGAAACCGGCGCCTGGCGCGGAGACGTACCGCGACGATGATCGACCCCGCCGGCTGGGTGTTTCGCTGGGGAGCCGCGCTGCGGCACCGCCGGTTCTTCCACCCCGACGGTGTGCTGACGACCGGGTTTCTGCAGCGAGACGCACCGGCAGGCGACGGTCTGCCGGTGCCGTCAGCCATCGTCAACGCTCGCATCTCCAAGGCGACCGGCACACCTGGCCCCCTGCCCGACGCCGTCGGACTGGCGCTTCGGATACCGGCGCCACAGCACGATCACCCCTGCTGGGACATCTTGCTGGTCTCGGCGGGTTCGGGCGTGTTCGGCCGGACACTGGGCGTGCACCCGGTGGCGTCCTGGTCAGGCCTGACGTTGACCACGCTCATGCCGCTGCACTACCGAGAGCAGGCGTGGTGGCTGCGAGCTCGACTGACGACGCCGGTCGAGGGTTTCGGAGTGGCGCTGAGCAGCATTCGCAAGCAGCTCGCCACCAACCAGATCGGCTTCGAACTCGATCAGGCCCGTGGCACAGGAGAATTCCGCCCGCTGGCCCACCTGGTACTCAACGACCTCGATGAGGCCGACGGAACGGGCCACGACGTCTCGTTCGACCCGACCGTGAACAGCGCAGCGGGAGTTGAACTGCGTCCGCGCTGGCTCGCCGACCTGCGCGCCCGCGCCTACCGCGGAAGCCGCGAAGGCAGGGCGGCGCCCGGGGCTACTCGTCCGGCGGCGGATCCTCGGGACGATTGAGATCGTCCAACAGGTTCCGCGACTGCAGTTGCGCGGTGCTCTGCCGGCGCTCTGCCTCAGCGGCGAGTTGCAGCGCGGTGCGTGACCACACCACGCGGGCCCAGTGAAACGTCAGCACGATCAGCGTGATCCAGGCCAGGATCAGTCCGACGCCCGGGCCGGGGTGACCTTGTACCGCGGTCTGCCGGGACCACACGGCCAGCAGTCCGACGGCGCTGGCCACCGCCGAGCCCGCCAGTGCCACCCAGGCCACCGTCCAGCGCCGGGTCAGCAAGGCCAGCAGCGAGAATCCCACCCCGAACACCAGCGCCAGCCACATGAACAGCTGTGACGGCAACGTCACCAGAGCTTCGTCGGTGCCCTCGCCGGGGAACAGGACGTCCCAGCCGCGAACGGAGCCGGTGTGCGGCAACAGGAACGACCCCAGCAATACGAATACGCAGATCGCGACGACCAGACCCCTGCCGCCGGGGTCGATCTCGCCGGCGACGCGCCGCTCGGCGGCTTCGATATCGGCGCGGTAGGCCTCGAAGTTGTTGTCCCCACTGCCGCTCATCGCGCCACCACCCCCGGCATCTTGGGCATGCCCAGTCCGACACCGGGCGCCGGTTCGGCATGGCTGTCACCGGCCCGGGTACGCCGGTGGCTCAACAAAGCCCCGTCGGCCAACAAGTGGTGCGGCGCCGCGCCGGTCACCGTAGTGGTCACCACATCGCCGGGACGGACCTGCGCGGTCCCCGGCGCGAAGTGCACCAGCCGGCCGTCGCGCGCTCGTCCGCTCATCCGCGCCGTCTGGGCGTCCTTGCGACCCTCACCGACTGCCACCAGCAGTTCGACGGTGCGCCCGATCTGGGCCTTGTTCTCGTCCCACGAGATCTGTTCCTGCAGCTCGATCAGCCGGTCGTAGCGTTGCTGGACAACCTCTTTGGGCAACTGGTCGGGAAGCTCAGCGGCCGGCGTTCCGGGCCGCTTGGAGTACTGGAAGGTGAACGCGGCCGAGAACCGCGCGGCGGCCACTACCTCCAGGGTCTCGTCGAAGTCCTGCTCGGTCTCACCGGGGAACCCGACGATCAGGTCGGTGGTGATGGCCGCGTCCGGGATGGCGGCCCGGACCCGGTCGAGGATGCCCAGATAGCGCTCGGCCCGGTAGGAGCGGCGCATCGCCCGCAGAACCCTGTCCGAGCCGGACTGCAGCGGCATGTGCAACGTGGGACAGACGTTCGGGGTCTGCGCCATCGCTTCGATCACGTCGTCGGTGAACTCCGCAGGATGCGGAGAGGTGAAGCGGACCCGCTCGAGTCCCTCGATGTCCCCGCAGGCCCGCAACAGCGAGGCGAACGCCCCGCGGTCGCGCGGCAGTTCCGGGTCGGCGAACGAGACGCCGTAGGCGTTGACGTTCTGACCCAACAGGGTCACCTCGAGAACGCCTTCGGCGGCCAGCGCCCGCACCTCGGCGAGGATGTCGTCGGGGCTGCGGTCCACTTCACGGCCACGCAACGACGGCACAATGCAGAAGGTGCAGCTGTTGTTACAGCCGACCGAGATGGAGACCCAGGCCGAGTAGGCCGAGTCCCGCGCGGCTGGCAGCGACGACGGGAACTCGCGCAGCGATTCGACGATCTCCACCTGGGCGCTCCGGTTGTGCCGGGCGCGCTCCAACAACGCCGGCAAGGACCCCAGGTTGTGGGTGCCGAAGACGACGTCCACCCACGGCGCGCGAGTCAGCACGCTGTCCTTGTCTTTTTGCGCCAGGCAGCCGCCGACGGCGATCTGCATGTCGGGGTTGCTGCGCTTGTTGGGTGCCAGGTGGCTCAGATTGCCGTAGAGCTTGTTGTCGGCGTTCTCCCGCACCGCGCACGTGTTGAACACCACCAGGTCGGCGTCGGCGTCGTCGGGGGCTCGGCGGTAACCGGCCTGCTCGAGCATGCCGGCAATGCGTTCGGAGTCGTGAACATTCATCTGACAGCCGTAGGTACGCACCTCGTAGGTGCGCATCTGTTCGGAAATCACCGGCAAACTCACCCGGACTATGGTACGGCGGCTGTGTCGATCGGAGTGACCAGGCCGATAGCGGCGCCCGCACGGTGGCTTCCTGGGTAGGGTCAGATCCCATGACCAGCGGCGGGCCGGATCTGGTGCCGATGATCGCGATCCACGACGTCAACAAGTTCTTCGGCGGCCTGCATGTGCTCAAAGACATCAACCTCGAGGTCGCTCGCGGCGAGGTGGTGGCGATCCTGGGCCCGTCGGGCTCGGGCAAGTCCACGCTGTGCCGCACCATCAACCGGCTCGAAGTGATCGACTCCGGCACCATATCCCTCGACGGACAGCCGCTGCCGGCCGAAGGTGCGGCGCTGGCCCGGCTCCGGGCCCAGGTCGGCATGGTGTTCCAGTCGTTCAACCTGTTTCCGCACAAGACCATCCTGGACAACGTCACACTGGCACCGATGAAGGTGCACAAGATGCCCCGGGCGCAGGCGCAGCGCCAGGCGATGGCACTGCTGGAGCGGGTCGGGGTGGCCGATCAGGCCCACAAACATCCCGCACAGCTCTCCGGCGGACAGCAGCAGCGAGTGGCGATCGCCCGTTCGCTGGCGATGAACCCGAAAGTGATGCTGTTCGACGAGCCCACCAGTGCCCTGGACCCGGAGATGATCAGTGAAGTGCTCGATGTGATGTCCACGCTGGCCGACGACGGGATGACCATGGTGGTGGTCACCCACGAGATGGGCTTCGCCCGCCGCGCAGCAGACCGGGTGGTGTTCATGGCCGACGGTGCCATCGTCGAGGAGGCCGCTCCCGCAGAGTTCTTTGCTGCCCCGAAATCCGCACGGGCCCAAGACTTTCTCGCCAAGGTCCTCGACCACTGATGCTGACGGTGCGAGCCCTGGCAGCGCTGGCGCGAGCCTGTGCCGTCCTGACGATGGTGGCCGCACTGACTGCGCCCTGCGGGGGGTGCACCGCTCATGACAGCGGCAAGATCACCGTCGGCGTCAAGTTCGACCAGCCCGGGTTGAGCGTTAAGAAACCCGACGGCACGCTCGGCGGATTCGATGTCGACGTGGCCCGCTACGTCGCGGCCCGGCTGGGGTACCCGCCGGACCGCATCGCCTGGATCGAGGCCCCATCCGGGCAGCGCGAGATGCTGCTGCGCAACGGCCAGGTCGACTACCTGGTGGCCACCTATTCGATCACCGATTCGCGGCGCCAGAAGGTCGACTTCGCCGGCCCCTACCTGCTCACCGGGCAGTCACTGTTGGTGCGCGCCGACAACACCGACATCACCGGTACCGCATCGCTGCAGCGACACAAGAAGCTGTGTTCGGTGTCGGGCTCGACGCCCGCGCAACGGATCAAGGACCGCTATCCGGGCGTACAGCTGCAGCGCTACGACACCTACTCGGCGTGCGTGGAGGCCCTGCGCAACGGTGCGATCGACGCGGTGACCACCGATGACGTGATCCTGGCCGGCTATTCCGCCCAGAGCCCCGGGGCCTTCAAGCTGGTCGGCGAACGATTTTCAGAAGAGCTCTACGGGATAGGCGTGCAAAAGGGCAATGAAGGGTTGCGGCAGCGGATCAACGATGCCCTCGCCGAGATGGAACGCGACGGCTCCTGGCGGGCGGCGTTCGTGGACAACTTCGGCCCCGCCGGGTTCGCAGTGCCCGAGCCGCCGCCGATCGAACGATGATGTTCGCCCAGTATCGGGGCCAGATCCTCCAATCCTTCACCGTCACCGTCGAGTTGGCGGTGTTGTCCGGCACGCTGGCGCTGATCCTGGGCACCGGATTGGCTGCGATGCGGCTGGCTCCGGTACCGGTGCTGCGGTGGCTCGGCGGCGGCTACGTCCATCTGGTGCGCAATACCCCGCTGACTCTGCTGTTGCTGCTGTGCTCGTTCGGCCTGGCCCAGACGCTGGGGGTCTCGCTGACCGATCCGCAGTCGCCGACGTCGATCGACGACAGCAACTTTCGCCTGGCGGTGCTGGGCTTAGGTGTGTACACGGCATCGTTCGTGTGTGAGGCGGTGCGCTCCGGGGTCAACACGGTGGGGATCGGGCAGGCCGAGGCCGCTCGTTCGCTGGGATTGAGCTTCACCCAGAATCTTCGGGTCATCTTGCTCCCCCAGGCTTTTCGGGCCGTGATCATCCCGCTGGGCTCGGTGCTGATCGCGCTGACGAAGAACACCACCCTGGCCTCTGCTATCGGGGTCGCCGAAGCGGCGCTGCTGATGAAGTCGATGACCGAGAACACCGCGGCGCTGCTCGGGGTGGGCGCGGTGTTCGCCGCAGGCTTCGTCGTGCTCACCCTGCCGCTGGGCCTGTTGTTCGGCTATCTGGACCGGCGCTGGGCGGTGTCGCGATGAGGTCGGCGCCCCGCGCGACGGTGCTGTTCGACACCCCGGGACCCCGGGCCCGCGTCCGCTACCGGGCATTGTCACTGGTGACGGTGCTGGCTGCGGGGCTGCTCGGCTGGCTGGTGTACTCGCGGTTGTCGGCCAAAGGGCAGCTGACCGCGGAGAAGTGGGCGCCGTTTCTGACTGCGGATCTGTGGCGGACCTACGTGCTGCCCGGGGTGGCCGGGACGCTGACCGCGGCGGCCTGGTCCATTGGGCTCGCGCTGATCCTGGGGGTCGGGCTCGGGGTCGGCCGGCTGTCGCAGATCCGGCCGATTCGCTTCAGTTGCGCGGTGGCCGTGGAGTTCTTCCGGGCGATTCCGGTGCTGATCATGATGATCTTCGCCTACTTCGTCTATGGGCTGCTCAACGCGTTTCCACCGCAACAGATCGCGCTGGCCGGGGTGGTGACCGGGCTGACCCTCTACAACGGCGCCGTCATCGCCGAGATCGTGCGGGCGGGGGTGAAGGCCCTGCCCGGCGGACAGTCGGAGGCGGCCGCCGCGTTGGGCCTGGGCTGGGGCGCCTCGATGCGGCTGGTCCTGCTGCCGCAGGCCGTCACTGCGATGCTGCCGGTGCTGGTGTCACAACTCGTGGTGGTGCTCAAGGACACCGCGATCGGCTACCAGATCACGTTCGTGGAGATGGTGCGCCAAGGCACCGTCGTGGGCTCCCAGTACAGCAACTACCTGCCCGCACTGCTGGTGATCGCGGCGCTGATGATCACCGGAAATATGGTGCTCTCGGCCGGTGCCATCGGGCTGGAGCGGCGGCTGCGCCGGGCCCGCCAGTCCCCCTTGGGCGCAGCCACAATTGAGCCGGAGGGCACCCCGGGTGCCCGGGTCGTTTAGGGACTGCGCGCACGGTGTCCGCCGTCTAGAGTCGGACTCGACAGCTAACGACAGGAGACTCGGATGGCCATCACCCCCAAGGACGCATTCAACGCTGCGCGCGACATCGCCGCGCACGCCGTCGAGAAGGCCTCGGACATCGTCGAGGACGCCGGCGACATCATTCGCGGGGACATCTCCGGCGGCGTCAGCGCGATCGTCCAGGACTCTATGGAGATCGCCACTCACGCCGTCGAACGGACCAAGGAAGTCTTCACCAGCACGGACGAGGTCGAGGAAGACGCCTAGTCCACCCCTTCACACCCGGCGACGTTCTCGTTCAGCGGCCAATTCGGTACTGACCACGTCATAAGCCATCGACGGGTTGTAGCCGCGCCGCGCCAGCATCGCCACCAACCGACGGGTGACCTTCACGTCGTCGGCGCCAAGTGTCTCCCGGCGAAGCTTGGCATGCACCAATTGCTCGGCTCGGTCGCGCTCGGCGGCGGCGTCGATGCCCTCCAGCGCCTCGGCAATCACGTCCTCGTCGACACCTTTGGTGCGCAACTCCGCGGCCAACGCCTTGCGGCCCTTGCCCGCGTGCTCGCGCCGGGATCGCACCCACTGTTCGGCGAAGTCGGTGTCGTCGATCAATCCGGCTGTGGTCAGCCGGTCCAACACCCGGTCACTGACCTCGTCGGGGTAGCCGCGCTTGGTCAGCTGGCCGGCGAGCTCGGCGCGGGTGCGGGCCCGGACGGTGAGCAGGCGAAGGCACAGTGTCTTCGCCTGCTCCTCGCGCTTGGGCTCTGCTGCCTCGACCGACTCAGAAGTCGACGGGGGCGGGCAGAACATCATCAGCCAGCTCATCGGTCAGCACGGCGCCGATACCGAGCTTCTCCTTGATCTTCTTCTCGATCTCGTTGGCCACGTCACGGTTGGTCAGCAGGTAGTTGCGGGCGTTCTCCTTGCCCTGCCCCAGCTGTTCGCCGTCGTAGGTGAACCAGGAACCGGACTTGCGGATGAAGCCCTGGTCCACGCCCATGTCGATCAGCGACCCCTCACGGCTGATGCCCCGGCCGTACAGGATGTCGAACTCTGCCTGCTTGAACGGCGGCGACACCTTGTTCTTGACCACCTTGACCCGGGTGCGGTTGCCGACCGCGTCGGTGCCGTCTTTGAGGGTCTCAATCCGCCGAACATCGAGGCGAACCGAGGCGTAGAACTTCAAAGCCTTTCCACCCGTGGTGGTTTCGGGACTGCCGAACATCACCCCGATCTTCTCCCGCAGCTGGTTGATGAAGATGGCGGTGGTGCCCGAATTATTCAGCGCACCGGTCATCTTCCGCAGCGCCTGGCTCATCAACCGGGCCTGCAGACCGACGTGACTGTCCCCCATCTCACCCTCGATCTCCGCGCGCGGCACCAGGGCGGCCACCGAGTCGATGACCAGGATGTCCAGCGCGCCGGAGCGGATAAGCGTGTCGGCGATCTCCAGCGCCTGCTCCCCGGTGTCGGGCTGGGACACCAGCAGCGAATCGGTGTCCACGCCGAGCTTCTTGGCGTATTCGGGGTCCAGCGCGTGCTCGGCGTCGATGAACGCCGCGATCCCGCCGGCGGCCTGGGCGTTGGCCACTGCGTGCAGCGCCACGGTGGTCTTACCGGAGGACTCCGGGCCGTAGATCTCGACGACCCGGCCCCGGGGCAGGCCGCCGATGCCCAGCGCCACGTCCAGGGCGATCGAGCCGGTCGGGATGACCGAGATCGGCTGGCGCACCTCGTCTCCGAGGCGCATCACCGAGCCTTTGCCGAAGTTCTTGTCGATCTGGGCCATCGCCAGTTCGAGTGCTTTTTCGCGATCGGGCGCTTGCGCCATGATGCCTCTCCTGTGGTTCGGTAGTTCGGTTGACCGGTTCTCGGTCGGTTGGCCGTGACGCTAGCGACGGGGTCTGACAAACCCGTCAGGCCGAACGAACTGCCTCCACAGTAGGCGAACGAATGTTCGAATCAAGTCCGACACGCGGCGTGTCGGCGTGTCGGACTTTGACGCCCGGTCAGACCACCGCCATGACGTGCGCGGAAGCCCCGATCGTGGTGTCTTCGGCGCCCATCATGGTCCGCATGAACGCCTCTTGCTCGCGCCGCCCACGCCGCGCCGCGCGAACCCGGCCGCCGGGCAGGGCCAGGGCCGCGGCGCTGCGGGCCAGGTTCACCGGCAGCCGCAGCAGTGGGTACCACGGCAGCACGAAGACCGGCAGGCCCAGTTTTCGCATCGTGCGCGGCCCGAGAAAGCTGCTGGTCAGCGAGAGATGCTGGGCGCGTGCGATACGGCGACGCACGCCGGTCATGGCACCGAACTGCCATTCCAGCGGATCGTCGGCCATCGGGGCCGCCAACTGCTTGGTGGTCTCATCGGGCGCCGAAAGCGCACCGAGGGTCTGATAGAGGATGCGGATGCCGTCCCGGAAGCTGGTGGGCAGCCAGTCGGCTCGGACCCCCATCAGCCAGCCGACATAGCGAGTCAGGTGCGCAATGTCCTCCAGTTCGCCCGGGGACATCACGATTCCCAGCGCCAGCCCGCCGGCCGGTGGCGCGATCAGCGCTCCTACCAGGGTGGCGGCCATGTCGGTCTGGTTGACCGGCAGGCCCCATTCGTCACTGCGCCAATCCGGCAGCGCGGCGACGTGCCGGCGAACGTATTCGTGGATCAGCCGAACCCGGATGGTGGCCTGATAGCCGGCCCCGAGTGGCTCCAGCCCTCCTTCGCCGCTGACGTCCAGCGCCCATTGCAGGGTCTCGGCGAAGCGCTTGTTCGAGCCCTTCTCCAGCACACCGGTGCGCAGCAGCGTCTTGTTGAACGAGGAGAATTGATAGCCACCGAGGAACGACACGTCCCGGGCGATGTAGGTGCCGTCGGCACCGCCGCGGCGCAGAGCCCGTTGACCACGGCGCACTCGGGCCATGTCGACCCAGTCCGGGATCGGCTCGAACTCGCCGAAGAACTCCCGCAGCGGCGCAGGTGCATCCGGCACGCTGTCCAGACCGCGGGCCAGGATCTGTTCGAAGATCGGGCGGGTCTCTTGGGCCCCCGCGCTGGACATCCACTCGACCAGCCGCTGCATCGGCTCGTCGCCGGCGGTCAGGTCTTCACCGATCTGGCGCCACCGCTGCGGCGTGGGTTTGGTGATCGCCAGCGCCGTCGCCAGCACCCGAATGCTGACCGGTACGGCGCCCGGTCCAGCCGGGTGCCGGGCGGGGGCGGTCAGTACAGGCGCGTTCATCGGGTGGCCTCCAGCGCTATTTTGGATAACATCCGTATTCCGAATTTACGGTCGCTAGTAGGGTGATGTCAATGAAACGCCCTGAGGTGGTGCGTGACTACGGCGGAATCAGCGCGGTGGACCGCCGCGCCGAGCGCCGTAGCAAGTTGCTGGCCGCCGGCCGCCAGATCTGGGGCGAATCGGGCATCGGCGAGGTCACCGTCCGCGGCGTCTGTACCGCCGCGGGGCTCACCCCGCGCTATTTCTACGAACAATTTCCCAATCGCGACGCGCTGTTCTTCGCGGTCTCCGACGACGTCCGCGACCAGCTGCTCGAGGCGATGGTCACCGCCGGGATCGGTGACCCCGGCACGCTGTCGGACAAACTCCGGTCCGCGCTGACGGCCTTTCTCGACCTGATCGCCGCCGACCCCTGCATCCACCGCATCGCCACCAGTGACCTGTCCGCGATTCCGGGGCTCAACGAGCACCGCGCGGGCATCCTCGACTTGATCACCGACGCCATCGTCGAACATGCCCCGGGCGTCCTGGACGGTCAGAATCTCGGGCCGGAAGAACTGCGCCGGGGTGCACTGTTCATCGTCGGCGGTGTCAACCAGATCATCGAAACCTGGCTCGACAATCCGGTCGAGACCACGACGGAACTGGCCGCGATCTGCTCAGACCTCTCCGTCGCCCTGGTCCGCAGCATCGTGGCGCGCAACGACCAGCTTCACCACTGATCGCGCGGCACGTCGAAGTCCGAGCACAGCGCCCACCACACGTCACGCGGCTCCACGCCGTCCTCGATGGCCTGCGCCGCGGTCCGTCCGCCTACCGCGGCCAGCACGTGGTCGGAGAGCACCGAGGTGCCGTAGGCGGCACCGAAACGCATCGTGACCAGTTCGCGGAATTCGGTCAGGCGCACCTACCCAACCTACCCAGTGCCCGACAGTGCCTCGTGGCACACCCGTACCGGATCGGCGACATCAGTGGCCGTGCCTGCGGCGCGCCGCGCGGCATCGCGGTAGCTCGGCGACGCCAACACCGCGCCCACCGCCTCGGCCAATGCCGGCCCGGTCAACGGGCGGATCAGCCGCCCACTGCCTTGGCGCACCACGCGATTGGCGATCTCCCACTGATCGCCGCCACCGGGCACCACCACCAGCGGTACCCCGCCCAGCAGCGTCTTGGCCACCATGCCGTGCCCGCCGCCGCAGACAACCACGTCGGCGTGCGTCAACAGTTCGTCCTGGCGCCCCAACCCGGCGACGGCCCACGACGGCAACTCCAGGGGCGGGCCGCCCAGCCGCGACACCGCCAGCCGGGCGCCGTCGGGTAGTCCGGCACCGGGCACCAGATGCTCCAGGGCGAGTTCGGCCAGCCCGGCGGCGCCGGTGGAGGCGGTGGACGGCGCCACCACCACCAGCGGACCGGAGCCCGGCGGTACGGTCAGCACCTGCTCGGTCGGCTCGAAGTGCAACGGTCCGACCACGACGGCCTCGGCGGGCCAGTCGGGCCGGGGCACCTCGAGCGCGGGCAGCGTGGCGATCAGGCGCCGCAGCGGCCCGGGATCGTCGCCCGGCAGACCGATACCCACCCGCGCTTCGGCACGCTGACGCAGGCCACCGCGTACCGACCGTGCCGTCAACGAGCGCATCACCGCATCACGCAGCCGGCCACGCACCCCGGTGCCCGGTGCCAGCCCGCTGCCGATCGGCGGCAGTCCCTTCGACGGCAGGTACAGCGGGTGCGGACTGAGTTCCACCCACCCGATGCCGAGTAGCTCGGCGGCCATTCCCCCACAAGCCGTGATGACGTCGGAGACCACCAGATCCGGCGCCAGAGCTCGCAGCTGATCGCGGTTTTCCACCGCCATGCGCGCCGCACGGTGATGCAGCTTGGCCCCGTCGTCGGCGTCGTCGTCGGCGGCGGTGGGATCGAGTCCCAGCAGCTCCGCGGCGTCCACCCCGACGGCCCGCGCGGTGTCGAGCCACTGCACCCCGGTCAGCAGCGTCGCCGTGTCTCCGGCCGCCGCGAAGCGCCTGCACAACGCGATCGCCGGGAACGCGTGACCGGGATCTGGGCCGGCTACCACTACGACTCGCATCGGCCTACCGTGCCACAGCCCCTCAGGCCTAGGGTGGCAGGCATGACCGAACTGACTGGCCAGCAGGACGCTGTTGAGGCCGCCGCCAACATCCGCACCGTAGAGACCTTCCTCGACGCCCTGCGCGACGAGGACCTCGACACCGCGGCGGCGGCGCTCGCCGAGGACGTGGTGTACCAGAACGTCGGGCTGCCGACCATCTACGGCCGCAGCGCCACCATCGGAGTGTTTGGGCGGATGGCCGGCCGGGCGGCTTTCGACGTGAAGATCCATCGCATCGCCGCCGACGGCTCGTCAGTGCTCACCGAGCGCACCGATGCGCTGACGCTGGGACCGCTGCGGCTGCAGTTCTGGGTGTGCGGAGTCTTCGAGGTGCACCACGGACGGATCACGTTGTGGCGTGACTACTTCGACTTCCTGGACATGTTCAAGGCGACGCTGCGCGCGGTGGCGGCCACCGTGTTCCCGGCGCTGCGGCCGACGTTCTAGGGTCATCGCTGTGCGTCAAGTTTCAAAGCCTCAGCGCCCAACTCCGATCCAATACCTCCGCTACTGCTACGGACGCCCGTTGCCGCCAGAACTGCTGGACTGGGTCCGCAACGACCTGGCCGGCCCGGGTGCCACCGTCCGGATGATCCTGCGCGCCGCCGTGCCGACGACGCTCATCCTGATCCCGTTCTGGTTCTTTCCGACAGACTTCATGACGCGTTTCAGCATGACGTTCCCGATCTGGTTCATGGTGATCCTGTTCGCGCACGCGCTCAACAAGGTGTGGCGCACGCACATGCTGCGGATGCACGGTCTGAACCCGGAGCTCGCCAACGCACGCAAGCGCGAGCGCGACGCCCACATTCACCGGTCCTACGAGGAACGCTACGGGCCGCGGCCGGACTCGGTCGATCAGCGCAGCGACGACATCTAGACGACCCGGGGCAACTCGGCCAGTTCGTCGAAGGCCTGCGCCCAGCCCAGCATCTTCTCGGTCGCACCGACCAGCTCTTCGCGGTAGCGCCGCTGCGACATCGGGGAATTCGCCGGATCGCCGGCCGACGTCGTCGAGCCGTCGTTGGCCGACGCCACCAGTTGCGCTGCGGCGGTGACCATCTCGTTGTACTGGCGAACGCCGGCACTGAGCTGAGCGGTGAACGCGTTGATCGTCGGCACCAGGTACTGACGTGATTGGGCGCTGTGCTGTACGGCGCGCTCCATCGACACCACCTCGGCGGCGGTGGCCGCCATCGTCGACGCGGCGCGGTTGACCGCTGCCGTCAGTTCGGTGATCTCGTCGTCCGGCAGCAGCCGGCCCCGCTCGAGCACACCCAGCAGCGAGACCATCCCCCGCTCGGAGGCGCCCAGCGCGTACATCGACGGTCGTGCCGCCGAGCCGGGCGGCGGCAGGCGCCGCACCGCGGTGGAGCGCACTGCCGGCAGCGGCGCCGCACGCAGCCAGCGGTAGCGCAGCAACAACAGCGTCGCCGGCGCGGCCGCACCCGCTGCGACCAGCCCGGTGATCAGCAGCACCCATACCGGGGTCGACCAGGACGCCAGCACGGCCGTCACCAGCGTCCAGAATCCGCAGGTGGCAGTGAAGAACAGACCCAGCCGCAGCGCCCACCGGCGCTTGCGCAGCATCCGGGCCCTGGGGTCCGCGATCGCACCCAGCTTGTCGGCGAGCAGGTCGGCAGCCTCGCTGGCCCGGTCCACGGCACGCTGCAGCAGTGGGTGCCGAGCGCTGCCTCCGAGTGTCGCGGCCACCTGACTACCGTCCCAGCGGGTTCTCGGGGGTGGGATTGGCACCGGACTGCGGGGATGCCGGGGTGGCCTGTCCGGGGGCAGTGGCGGAACCACCCGCGGGCAGCGACTCGCCCCGCATGGACGCCCGGATCTGCTCCAGCCGGGAATGGCCGGCCATCTGCACGCCGGCCTGCTCGACCTCGATCATCCGACCCTGCACCGAACCCTGCGCCAACTCGGCGGCCCCGATCGCGTTGGCGTAGCGCCGTTCGATCTTGTCGCGCACCTCGTCCAGGCTGGGAGTGGTTCCGGGAGCGGCGATCTCGCTCATCGAGCGCAGTGACGCGCTGACCTGCTCCTGCATCTTGGCCTGCTCGAGCTGGCTGAGCAGTTTGGTGCGCTCGGCGATCTTCTGCTGCAACACCATGGCGTTCTGCTCCACGGCCTTCTTGGCCTGCACGGCCGCCGACAACGCCTGATCATGTAGGGCCTTGAGGTCTTCCACGCTCTGTTCGGCGGTGACCAGCTGGGCCGCGAACGCCTCGGCGGCGTTGTTGTACTCGGTGGCCTTCGCGGCATCTCCGGCAGCCGTGGCCTGGTCGGCCAGCGTCAGGGCTTGGCGCACGTTGACCTGAAGCTTCTCAATGTCGGCCAGCTGCCGGTTCAGCCGCATCTCCAACTGCCGCTGGTTGCCGATCACCTGTGCCGCCTGCTGGGTCAGGGCCTGGTGCTGACGCTGCGCCTCTTCGATCGCCTGCTGGATCTGCACCTTCGGATCGGCGTGCTCGTCGATCTTCGAGTTGAACAGCGCCATCAGGTACTTCCACGCCTTGACGAACGGGTTGGCCATCAGTCAGCTCCGTCTGCTTGTTTCCAGTGTTGTCGCGCTACCGCCGGTACCGGTGATCAATTTATCGGGTCGACGGTGCTCGGGTGGGTGTTCAGGCCGGGCGCGTCACGCCGAGGCCGCCGATGCCAGCGTACGAATCGGCGGGATCACCACCTTGGTACCGGCATCGATGCGGGTCACCGCGCCACCGTGGGCGTTGCGCACTGCCAGTTCGGCCCGCTCGGCCTGAGCCAGCCGGGTTCCGGCGTCGAAGAGCACAGTCGACAACGGGATGCGCAATGCCGCACAGATCGCGTTGAGCAGCTCACTGGACGCTTCCTTGCGGCCCCGTTCGACCTCCGAGAGGTAGCCGAGGCTGACCCGCGCCGCGTCCGACACCTCACGCAGCGTGCGCCCCTGAGCCGTCCGGGCCTGGCGCAGCACCTCGCCGACCGACTCCCGCAGCAATGTCGTCATCGTGCACTCCCCCTTACGGGTCACCCTTGGAAACCGACAGTCACCAAGGTCAACGCGCGCGACGCCCTAATGGGTTCCCGGATTCGACAGTTTCATTCGGCGGTCCCAGCTTCGCCTCTCCTCCGTCGAGCCTCGCTGAACCGCCGGCTTCATTCGGCGGTCCCAGCTTCGCCTCTCCTCCGTCGAGCCTCGCTGAACCGCCGGCTTCATTCGGGTCAGCTTCGAACTGGCCCGCCGCGCAGGTCGGTAACCGCCGAGACGACGTAGTCCACGCCGGTCAACACCGTCAGGATCACCGCCGCGGTCATCACCGTCCAGGCCGTCACCAGCCAGGGGCCCGCCAGCGGCAAGATGAGCAGCCCGATGCCGACCGCCTGCACCAGGGTCTTGAGTTTGCCGCCGCGGCTGGCCGGGATCACTCCACGGTGCAGCACGGCGAACCTGAGCAGGGTGATCCCGATCTCGCGAGCCAGAATCAGCACCGTCACCCACCACCACAGGTCGCCCAGCATCGACAGACCGATCAGCGCTGCGCCGATCAGCGCCTTGTCGGCGATCGGGTCGGCCAGCGTGCCGAACTCGGTAACCATGCCGTAATTGCGCGCCAGGGTGCCGTCCAGCCGGTCGGTGATGATGGCAATGGCAAAGATGACGAACGCCGCGATACGGGTCTTCGGATCGTGGCCATCCTCGGCGAACAACGCCAGCAGGAAGACCGGGACCAGCCCCATCCGCATGACGGTCAACGCGTTCGCAAGATTGACCACGGGGACATGCGTCACCGCTGGACCGGTTTTTGGCTGTCCCGACACGGGGTCAGAATATCTGTTGCCCAGCCCGAAATGAGAAACCGATACTGTGCAGCTGTGAATCTTGCGGCGGATCGACCGGCCGGACGGCCCGTGGTCCGGCGCGCACGCACCTCGGACGTCCCGGCGATCAAGCAGCTGGTGGACGTTTATGCGGGCAAGATCCTGCTGGAAAAGAACCTGGTGACGCTCTATGAAGCGGTCCAGGAATTCTGGGTTGCCACCGACGCCGACGAGCAGGTGGTGGGCTGCGGCGCCCTGCATGTGCTGTGGTCAGACCTTGGCGAAGTACGCACCATCGCGGTGGACCCGACCCTGACCGGTCGCGGTATCGGACACGCGATCGTCGACCGCCTGCTGCAGGTCGCCCGCGAGTTGGAGTTGCAGCGGCTGTTCGTGCTGACCTTCGAGACCGAGTTCTTCGCCCGGCACGGCTTCACCGAGATCGACGGCACACCGGTGACCGCCGAGGTGTTCGAGGAGATGCAACGCTCCTATGACGTCGGCGTGGCCGAATTCCTGGACCTGAGCTACGTCAAGCCGAACACCCTGGGCAATACCCGGATGCTGCTGGTCCTCTAGTCCCCCTAGTCGACGACCAGATCGCGGGCCCGGCGCGTGGCGCCGATGAGAAAGCTGAACTGCCCGTCGGATTCCATCCGGCCCTCACGGACTACCGAAAGGTCCGCAATACCCTGTTTGCGGGCCTGCTCGCGAACCTGTTCCTCGGTGATCATCTCTTTGCGCATATTGGCGTAGAGGAATGCGCCGTCGTAGATCACCAACAGCGGCCCCGGCCGCAACAGCCTCGCCACCGAAGGCCAGCGATGCGCCATCCAGTTCAGCAGGTATGACCAGCCGATGATCACCCCGACGAGCAGGATGCCGTCGCTGATCGATCGGTAGCCGCCGGCCATCCCGTTCTGCGCCGCATCGGCGATCAACACCACGACGATGAGATCGGTGATGCCGTTGGTGCCCGCCTCGCGTTTCAACACCACCCGCAGCAACGCGTAGATCGCGATGTAGATGACTGTTCCACGGACAAAGATCTCCGAGGGCGGCGTGTCGAAAGCGAAAAGTCGTGCCCAATCCACGTGGCGAGATTACGCGCTCTTGCGTCGCGGGAAAACCGCTGGTGTCCGGTCCGTATCCGGTCCGTGTCCGGTGCGTGTCTGGTGGGTGTCGCGGCGGCCGAACCTGGGGACTTCCGGCCCTGCCGCGGGCCACCCGAACAGGAGATAGTGGTACTGACAGTTGCAGACAACTGGAGGCAGCCGTGGCCGAGCACCTGACCCCCCTGGACGCCGGCTTTCTGGGCGTCGAGGATTCCGATCACAACGTCAGCATGGCCACCGGGACGCTGGCCGTCCTGAACGGCCCGATTCCCGACCACGCCGCGCTGCAGGCAACGCTGGCCGAACGTCTGCGCGGGTGCCCGCGGTTCGGGCAGCGCCTCGTGCGCCACGCCTTGGATCTGAGCGCACCCGAATGGGTGGACGACCCTCACTTCGACCTTGCCCATCACATCGGTCGGGTCGCGGTGCCCTCGCCCGGCGGAGACGCCGAACTGCACGCGGTGGTGGCCGACGTGATGTCCTGGCGACTGGACCGCAATCGCCCACTGTGGGAGATCTGGGTGATCAGCGGACTCAGCGGTGACCGGTGGGCCCTGTTGATGAAGGTCCACCACTGCATCGCCGACGGCACCATGGCAGCGCACATGCTGACGGGCTTGTCCGACAACGGATTAGCCCATCTGGCGGCCCACACCGCCGCGCCGGCACAGGATGCGGCGCGACCGCCGCACGGCCGGCCGCCGCTGGACCTCAACCCGGTGCATTGGGTGCACAACCTGCGCGGTGTCGTGGAACTGGCGGCCGGCTTGCTGCAACCGGCCGCGTCGTCGCTGAACGGTCCGCTCACCAGCCGCCGCCGTTACAGCGCGGCACGGGTTGCGCTCGACGACGTCCAGCAGGTTTGTCGAGTGTTCGACGTGACCGCCGATGACGTGGTGCTGGCGGCTCTGACCGAGAGTTATCGCGACTTCATGATCCGGCGCGGCCAAGTGCCCCAGTCTGATTCGCTGCGCACTCTGGTGCCGGTATCGGCACTGTCCGCGCATGCGCCGGCAAGCCCCGCCAACCGGGTTTCCGTGCTGTTGCCGCGTCTGCCGATCGAGGAGTCCAATCCGGTGAAGCGGTTGCTGGACGTGCGGTCCCGGCTGGCGCGGGCCAAAGCCGGCGGGCAGCGCCACGCCGGACCCGCGGTCCTGTCGGCCGCCGGCCTACTACCTGTGGCGTGGTCGGCTTGGGCGGCACGGCTACTGGGACAACTCCACCAGCGTGGCGTCGTGGCGTTGGCCACCAACGTCCCCGGCCCTTCAGAGCCGTTGCAGATCATGGGTTGCGTCGTGGTTGCGGTGCTGCCGGTGCCGCCCATCGCGCTGCAGCTGCGTACCGGCGTGGCGGTCCTCAGCTACGCCGGCGAACTGTTCATCGGGGTCCTGGCCGACTTCGAGTTCGCGGCGGTCGACGAACTGGCCCACGGGCTGGAGGCCGCGGTGGCCCGGCTGGTGGCACGCAGTAAGCGACGCAAGCCGCTGCGCGACTGGCACGGGCTGGCCCTGGTGCACAGCGCGTAGCCGACGGCTCATGGCCGCCGGTTCCCGGCCGGCTCCCGTCGAGTGTGAATCTCCCGACGGCCTATCGGTGTGTCGCGTCGGGAGATTCACACTCGGCACAGGGCGCCCAGAGTTCGGCGCCGGTGGCTAGAACTCGTCGTCGCCGCCGTCGTCGTCGGGGGCACTGCCGCCGCGGATCAGCATCAGCGTCCCCGCCAACTCATCCGGCTTGACCAGCACCTGGCGGGCCTTGGAGCCCTCGGACGGGCCGACGATGTCGCGGGTCTCCATCAGGTCCATCAGGCGGCCGGCCTTGGCGAAGCCCACCCGCAGCTTGCGCTGCAGCATCGAAGTCGAGCCGAACTGGCTGGACACCACCAGTTCGACGGCCTGCAGGAAGACGTCCATGTCGTCGCCGATGTCGGGGTCGACGTCGGTGCGATCCCCACTGGGCTTCACGGCGGTGACGCCCTCGGTGTACTCCGGTTCGGCCTGGTCCTTGCAGGCGCTGACGACGGCCTGGATCTCCTCGTCGGAGATGAACGCCCCCTGCAGCCGGATCGGCTTGTTGGCGCCCATCGGCAGGAACAGCCCGTCGCCCATGCCGATCAGCTTTTCGGCGCCCGGCTGATCGAGGATGACCCGCGAATCGGTGAGCGACGAGGTGGCGAACGCCAGTCGGGACGGCACGTTGGTCTTGATCAGGCCGGTGACCACGTCCACCGACGGCCGCTGGGTAGCCAGCACCAGGTGGATGCCGGCGGCGCGGGCCTTCTGGGTGATCCGCACGATCGCGTCTTCGACATCGCGGGGAGCGGTCATCATCAGGTCGGCGAGCTCGTCGACGACCGCGAGGATGTAGGGGTAGGGCCGGTAGACCCGTTCGCTGCCCAGCGGCGTGGTGATCTCGCCGGAGCGGACCTTGTCGTTGAAGTCGTTGATGTGACGCACCCGGGACGACTTCATGTCCTGGTAGCGCTGCTCCATCTCCTCTACCAGCCAGGCCAGCGCTGCGGCGGCCTTCTTCGGCTCGGTGATGATCGGGGTGATCAGGTGTGGAATACCTTCGTACGGCGTGAGTTCCACCATCTTGGGGTCGATCAGGATCATCCTGACCTCTTCGGGGGTAGCCCGCGCCAGCAGGGAGACCAGCATCGAGTTGACGAAGCTGGACTTGCCCGAACCGGTGGAGCCGGCAACCAACAGGTGCGGCATCTTGGCCAGGTTGGCGCAGATGAAGTCGCCCTCGATGTCCTTGCCCAGCCCGATCACCAGCGGGTGGTGGTCACCGCGGGTGGACGGCGCGGTCAGCACGTCGGCCAGCCGCACCAGTTCGCGGTCGGTGTTGGGCACCTCGATGCCCACGGCGGACTTGCCCGGGATCGGCGCAAGCATCCGGACGCTCTCGGTGGCCACCGCGTAGGCGATGTTGCGCTGCAGGGCGGTGATCTTCTCCACCTTCACCCCGGGGCCCAACTCCACCTCGTAGCGGGTGACGGTGGGACCGCGGGTGCAACCGGTGACCGCGGCGTCAACCTTGAACTGCTCCAGCACCGAGGTGATCGAGTCGGCCATCTGGTCGTTGGCGGCGGTGCGTGTCTTCGGGGGGTCCCCAGCGACCAGCAGGCTCAGCGCCGGCAGCGTGTAGGGGCCCTCCACCACCCGGTCGAGGACGACCGTGGTGGCAGCGGATTTGGCCGCCTTGGTCTCCTTGGGCGCCTTGCGGCGCACGGGCTTGACCGGCGGCGGCGCAGCGGCGGGCTCTTCGTCGAGTGGGTAGTTGTCCAGCGGGGTGCGCGACTGCCAGTCCGGAGCGTCGTCGACTTTGGTGTCGGGCTCGAGGCCGCCGAACCGGCTGGCACCGCCGGCCGGGGCGCCGCCGCCGGTGTCGTCGTCATCGGCATCGTCGTAGGCCTGGTCGTAGTCCTGATCGTCGTAGTCGTCGTAATCGTCGTAGTAGTCGTCTTCGTCGTAGTCGCCGCGGAACATCGTGCGCAAGGTCTCGGGTGCTTCGCGCAGGGTGGTACCGGTCAGCAACAACACACCGAACAGCACGCCGATGCACAGCAGCGGCGCGGCGATCCACGCCGTGAGTCCGTCGGCGAGCGGGCCACCGATCGCGAACCCCACGAAACCGGCGCCGTGCAGACGGCCATCGGGACTCTGCGGAGAGCCCGACCACAGGTGCCACAGGCCCAGGATCGGCAGCCCGATCATGGTTGACCCGAGGATCAGCCGGGGCCGGTTCTCCGGGTCGGGTTCGGTGCGCATCAGCAGCACGGCGCCGGCCGCAGCCAGTACCGGAAGCAGCACCACTGCTCCGCCGATCACGGTGCGCAGACCGGTGTCGATCCACGCCCCGACCGGCCGGGCGGCATCGAGCCAGCAGCTGGCGGCTGTCACCACGGCAAATCCCAGCAAAGCCAGTGCGATGCCGTCGCGGCGATGGCCGGGGTCGATGTCGTGGGCGCGGCCCACCGAGCGTGCGGCGCTACCAGCGCCCTTGGCGACCATCAGCCAGGTGGCGCGGGCCAGGCGTCCACACGCCATCCCGAGCGCCACGGGACCCGAATGCTGCCGGGCGGCGCGGCGCGGCTTGGCTGCCGGGCGTGACCGGGCGGGCCGTGAACCACCCTTGGCGGCGGCCTTGGAACCGGCTTTTGCCCTGGTCGTTCGGGTACCGGAACGCGCGGGAGCCCTACTAGCAGCGGTCTTACTAGCCATATCGGCAAGCCTAGTCGCAATTACCCCATCTGCACCATAAGCCACACTGGCCCCGGCCGGTCGGTTCACCGCGCATCCGGCCCAGGGCTGGGTAGGGTGGCCCGTGAATCCCCCATCAGCCAAGGAGCCGCATATGCCCGTGGTCGTCGTCGCCACCTTCACCGTCAAGCCGGAATCGGTCGAGGCCGTCCGCGAAATCTGCACCAAGGCGGTGGGACAGGTGCACGAAGAACCGGGCTGCCAGCTCTACTCCCTGCACGAAGCCGACGGAGCCTTCGTGTTCATCGAGCAATGGGCCGATGCCGATGCGTTGAAGGCGCACTCGACGGCGCCCGCCGTCGGTGAGCTGTTCGGCAGCCTCACCGAGCACCTGGCCGGCGCACCCGACATCAAAATGCTGCAGGCGGTCCCGGCCGGCGACCCGGGCAAAGGGCAGTTGCGTCCGTGACAGCGCGGCCGTCGAGCGGAAACCTGCAAGGGAAGGTCGCGCTGATCACCGGCGCCGCCCGCGGCCAGGGCCGCGCCCATGCCCTGCGACTGGCCGCCGATGGAGCCGACATCATCGCCGTCGACCTGTGCCAGCAGATCGACAGCGTGCCCTATCCGCTGGCGGACGCCGAGGACTTGGCGGCCACGGTCAAGCTGGTCGAAGACACCGGTGCGCGCATCGTGGCCCGGCAGGCCGATGTGCGTGACCAGGTGGCGTTGGGCGCCGCCCTGCGGGCCGGCGTCGACGAGCTGGGCCGGGTGGACATCGTGGTGGCCAACGCCGGCATCGCCCCCATGGCCGCGGCCGATGGCTGGAACGACGTGATCGACGTCAACCTGACCGGGGTGTACCACACCATCGAGGCGGCGATTCCGACGATGGTCGACCAAGGCGACGGGGGGTCGATCGTGCTGATCAGTTCGGCCGCGGGCCTGGCCGGTATCGGCAGCCACGATGCCGGGGCCATCGGTTACGCCGCAGCCAAGCACGGGCTGGTCGGACTGATGCGGGTCTACGCGAACCTGCTGGCGCAGCACAGCATTCGGGTGAACTCGGTGCACCCGGCCGGTGTCGACACCCCGATGATCAACAACGACTACGTCCGCGGCTGGCTGGCCGAGCTCACCGCCGCGACGGGGAAGCCACCGGACATGGGCAATGCGCTGCCGGTGGCGGTGCTGGAACCGGAGGACATCGCCAACGCGGTGGCGTGGCTGGTATCCGATGCGGCCCGCTACATCACCGGCATCACGTTGCCCGTCGACGCCGGGTTCATCAACAAGAGGTAGCCGTGGCACGCAACCCGGCAGCGCAGACGGCCTACGGCCCGATGGTGCTCGCGGCTATCGAGCACCACGAGCCGCCGGGGCGACGCCTGGTCGACGACGACTTGGCGGCGCCGTTCCTGCCGGCCGCCCTGCGCTGGTTGGTGGCGGCGTTGCGGCCCGCGCCGCTGCGGAGGTGGTTCATCGCCGCGATGGACCGATCCGGGCCGGGCCTGTGGGTCAACCTGACCTGCCGTAAGCGTTTCATCTCCGACCGGGTCGATGAGGCCGGTGAGGGTGTCCAAGCCGTCGTGGTCCTCGGCGCGGGCCTGGACACGCTCGCCTACCGACTCGCCCGGCATAACCCCATCCCGGTCTTCGAGGTCGATCAGGCCGTCAACATCGCCCGCAAGTCCGCCACCGTGCGCCGGGTGCTCGGTGGCCTGCCACTGTCGGTTCGGCTGGTGGCACTGGACTTCGCACACGACGACGTGCTGACCGCCCTCGTCGAGCACGGTTACCGAACGGCGTTCCGCACGTTCTTCGTATGGGAAGGCGTGACCCAATACCTGAGCGAGAGCGCCGTCCGGAGCACCCTCGAGGGGCTGCGCCCGGCGGCATCGGGCAGCCGACTGGTGTTCACCTACGTCCGCCGTGACTTCATCGACGGTACGAACCTGTATGGCTCGCCGGCGTTGTATCGCAGGATGGTCAACAAGTTGTGGCATTTCGGGCTGCAGCCTGCCGAGGTGGCGGATTTTCTTGCCGGATACGGCTGGCGACTTATCGAGCAGGCCGGACCAGAACAATTCCTTCAGCGCTACGTCGAGCCCACCGGCCGCAACCTGGGCGCGAGTGACCTGGAATGGTCGGTGTACGCCGAAAAGCTCTGAGGTGCGAGCCGGTTCAGACCTCGATCACCGTCGGCACGATCATCGGCTGACGCCGGTAGACCTCGCCCACCCATTTGCCCACCGTGCGGCGCACCGCCTGAGCGATCCGTACCGGATCGGTGACCTGCTCTGCAGCAAGGGATTCCAGCTCCGCCTCGACCTTGCGGGCCGCCGGCTCCAGGGCCTTGGGGTCTTCGGAGAAACCCCGCGAATGCAGGTGCGGCGGAGCCACCGGCTTGCCGGTCCCGCGGCGCACCACCACCGTGATCGCGACGAATCCGCTGGACAGGATCAACCGCTCCCCCAGCGTCGCATCGCCGACATCGCCGTCGACGAGCCCGTCGACGAACATCTTGCCGACCGGCACCCCACCGGCGATGCGGGCTTGCCCGGCGACCAGATCGACGCTGACCCCGTTCTCGGCCAGCACGATGTTCTCCTCGGGCACCCCGGTGCGGGCGGCCAGCGCGGCGTTGGCGCGCATCATCCGCCAGGTGCCGTGCACCGGCATGACATTGCGCGGCCGGATCCCGTTGTAGAGGAACAGCAGCTCGCCGGAGTAGGCGTGCCCGGAGACATGCACCCGCGCCGCAGCGTTGGTGACCACCCGGGCGCCGATCTTGGCCAGCGCGTCCATCACGCCGTAGACGGCCTCTTCGTTGCCGGGGATCAGCGACGACGACAGCACCACCAGGTCACCGGCGGTCAGCGTGATCGACCGGTGCTCGCCGCGCGACATCCGTGACAGCGCCGAGAGCGGTTCGCCCTGGGTTCCGGTGGTGACCAGCACCACCTTCTCCGGCGGCATCTCCTCGGCGGCCCCGATGTCGATCACATCGCGGTCTGTGACCCGCAGAAAGCCCAGATCCTTGGCGATCCCCATATTGCGGACCATCGACCTGCCGACGAAGGCCACCCGCCGGCCCTGCGACACCGCGGCGTCGACGATCTGCTGCACCCGGTCCACGTTCGAGGCGAAGCACGCCACGATCACCCGGCCCTCGGCGCCGCGGATCAGCCGGTGCAGGGTGGGGCCGACTTCGCTCTCGCTCGGACCGACACCGGGAATCTCGGCGTTGGTCGAGTCGCACAGGAACAGGTCCACGCCCTTGTCGCCCAGGCGCGACATCCCGGGCAGATCCGTCGGACGCCCGTCCGGAGGCAGCTGGTCGAGCTTGATGTCCCCGGTGTGCAGCACGGTGCCCGCGCCGGTGTGCACCGCGATCGCCAGTGCATCCGGGATGGAGTGGTTCACCGCGAAGTACTCGCATTCGAACACCCCGTGAGTACTGCGCTGACCCTCGGCCACCTGCACGAACACCGGCTTGATGCGGTGCTCCCGGCACTTGGCGGCAACCAGGGCCAGGGTGAACTTCGAACCCACCACCGGGATGTCGGCCCGCAATTTGAGCAGGAACGGAATGGCGCCGATGTGGTCCTCATGGGCGTGGGTCAGCACCAGCGCCTCGACGTCGTCGAGTCGGTCCTGGATGTGCCGGATGTCCGGCAGGATCAGGTCGACACCGGGCTCGTCGTGGCCCGGAAACAGCACGCCGCAGTCGATGATCAGCAGTCGGCCGAGGTGCTCGAAAACGGTCATGTTGCGGCCGATTTCGCTGACACCGCCGAGCGCGGTGACGCGCAGTCCGCCTTCAGTCAGTGGCCCCGGCGGGGCAAGTTCGTCAGTCACCCGCACCTCACCCGAGCACGGACGCGGCGCGCATGTCGATGGCCAGTTCGTCGACCTCGGCGGCGGACGCCGGCACCATCGGCAACCGTGGGTCACCCGCCTCGAAACCCTGCAACCGCAGACCGGCCTTGACGAAAGTCACCCCGCCCACGCGCCCCATCGCGTTGGACAGCGAGGCGATCGAGACGTTGATCTTGCGGGCGGTCTCCACGTCGCCGGCCTCGAATGCGGCCAGCATGTCACGCAGCTGACCGGCTGCGAAGTGCGAGATCACGCTGACGAATCCGGTGGCTCCCATGGCCAGCCACGGCAGATTGAGGGCGTCATCGCCGGAGTAGTAGGCCAATCCGGTCTCGGCCATGATCTGTGCTCCGGCGTGCAGATCCCCCTTGGCGTCCTTGATCGCGACGATGTTGGGGTGTTCAGCCAATTCGAAGATGGTGTCCGGCGCGATCGGCACCACCGAGCGGGCCGGGATGTCGTAGAGCATGACCGGCAGCGCGCTGGCGTCGGCGACGGCGGTGAAGTGCGCCAACAGACCGGCCTGCGACGGACGCGAGTAGTACGGCGTCACCACCAGCAGGCCGTGTGCGCCGACCCCGGCGCACGCCTCGGCCAGGCGCACGCTGTGCTCGGTGTCGTTGCTGCCGGCGCCCGCGATGATGCGGGCCCGGTCACCGACCGCCTCGACTACCGCACGCAGCAGAGTGAGCTTCTCGTAGTCCGCGGTAGTCGGCGACTCACCAGTGGTGCCCGAGATCACCAAACCGTCGCAACCGGCGTCGACGAGGCGATTGGCCAAGCGCACGGCGGCGTCGGTGTCCACCGAGCCGTCCGCGCCGAAGGGGGTGACCATGGCGGTCAGCACGGTGCCGAACTGCGCCTTGGCGTCGAATCCGCTGCTGCTCACGGCCCCAAGATTACCTGGCCCCTGGAGTTGCTCAGACCTCGGTGGCGAGCGGACTGGTCGCGACTTCGGTGCCGTCGGCCAGCGCGCTGATCTGGAAGTCCCCGAATGCCGCCGGAGCCACCTCGGTGAGCTGCCGCAAGCACTCGACTGCCAGCCGGCGGATCTCGACATCGGCGTGCTCGCTGGCGCGCATCGCGATGAAATGCCGCCACGCCCGGTAATTGCCCGTCACCACGATGCGGGTCTCGGTGGCGTTGGGCAGCACGGCACGAGCGGCCTGCCGGGCCTGCTTGCGCCGTAAGACCGCATTGGGCTGATCAGCGAATTTGGCTTCCAGCCGGGCCAGCAGCTCGACGTAGGCGGCGCGACTGGCGTCCGCGGCGTCGGTCAGGATCTGTTGCAGCTCCGGATCGTCCTCCATGCCGGGCGGCACCACGACCCGCGAGTCCGGTTCCGGGACGTAACGCTGCGAGAGCTGGGAGAACGAGAAATGCCGGTGCCGGATCAGCTCGTGGGTGGCCGACCGCGAAATGCCGCTGATGTAGAAGGTCACGCAGGCATGCTCGAGCACCGAGAAATGCCCGACGTCGATGATGTGGCTGAGGTAGGCCCCGTTGGTGGCGGTTCGCGGGTTGGGTTTTGACCAGCTCTGGTAACAGGCTCGGCCGGCGAATTCCACCAGGGCCTGACCGCCGTCGGCGTCAGTGCTCCACGGCACGTCCGGCGGCGGAGTGAACTCGGTCTTGGCAATCAGTTGCACGCGCAGCGGCGCCGTCTCGGCCACGGCACTCACCTTAAGGCGTGCCCGGCAGGTGTCAGCGCCACCGCGCCCACACATACGGCACCAGCGCGCGCAGGAACTCCAGATCCGGGCCGGGGCGGGCATTGGCGAACGCGCCCTCGAAGTACTCCTGGGCCGCCAGCAGAATGCCCTCGGCGTACTGGCGTGTGAACGCGATGCTGCCGTAGTCGTCCATCAGAGTGCGCACCTGCCGCACCAGCGCCGCTGAGCGCTGCGATCGACTGCGGCGCAGGTAGTCCGCGAGCAGGTCCCGGTCTGCTGGTCGCGCCACGGACAGCAGATGGACCAGTGGCAGGGTCCGCTTCCCTTCGTAGATGTCGCCCAGGATCTCCTTGCCGTAGATCCGTTCGTCGCCGACCAGGTTCAGCAGATCGTCGCGGATCTGAAACGCGGCGCCGAAATGAAATCCGAACCGCACCAGCGTCCCCAGCTCCGCGGTGCCACCCGATCCCACCATCGCCCCCACCCGCAGCGGATGGATGGTGGTGTACCAGCACGTCTTGTGCAGGATCAGATTCAGGTAGTCCTCGGGGCGCAGGTCGTCCACCTGGTCGGCCTGCCAGCCCACTTCGATCGCCTGCCCCTCCAAGGTCCGCAGCGCCATCGTGTCGAACTCGGCCCACACCAGTTCCGCCAGGTCGCGGTCGAGCTGGCGGGTCGCTCGCCGCAGCACCTGCCCGGCGACCAGGGCCAACGCGTCGCCGGTGTTGATCGCCGTCGCCATGCCGTACTGGGCGCCCAACGTCGGCCTACCGCGGCGCATCTCGCTGCCATCGGCGATGTCGTCGTGGACCAGGAAAGCGTTGTGCAGCAACTCGATCGCCACGGCGATACCGAGTAGTGCGTCGGTGTCCGCACCGAAGGCCCGGCCCGCCGACAGGCACAGTGCCGGCCGCAGTGCCTTTCCCGGCCGCTGTGGATACGCCCGCAGCGGTGCGTACAGCCACTTGGCGGGTTCGCCGTCGGGTAGCGCGTCGAGCATCGAACGGCGGACCATCCGGGCGACCTCGCCGAGGCGCTCATCGACCGCGGCCACCGCTTCGCGGTCGGCGATGTCGGTCACGGTTCCAGCGCTGCGACGGTGAGCACCACCGGCAGCCACAGATCGGGATAGCCGACGGCCAGCAGGGTGCCGCGATAGGTACCCGGGCAGACCTCGGGCCCGACATCGGCGGTGATCTGCACGCCACGGCTGGACCTGCGCGGCATCGGCACCGTGGCCGGTTCCACCCGCACCGCGTCGGCCCCGATCACCTGGCCGCCGTGGCCGAGCAGCTCACTGCACCGCAGCCGGACCTCCGCGCGGTCGTCGGTCTCCCGGTTGTGTAACCAGACCTCACCGGTGGCCGAACCCGGACCGGTGACCCGAAGTGTCAAGGCGCCCTTGGACGACGGATCATTGATGTCCAGCGTCACCGTCGCGCCGTCGCCGTGTTGGCGCGCAGGCAGCGACCGAAGCAGGAACTGCCCGGCGGTCGACCACCAGGCCCGTGTCAGCTGTTCCCATTCCGACAGGCCGGCGGGGCCTGCGCCGCTGCTGCGGTTGGCGGAGGCGCAATCGGGCGCGATCTCGGCTGCTTTAGCGAATTGATCGACGATTCTGCGGGCCGCACGGAATCCTTCGGCCTGGATCGCACTGAGCGCACGTGCATTGGCGGCGGGGTCGAAAATTGACGCCCACGGTAAATCGTCGATAGACCCGTCATCGAAAGATTTGTTCACCAATTTCCCCTTGTGGAAATTATCCGTGTTACCGAGAATTTAATGCTGCGGGGCTTGCCGATAAACGACCTGAACGCCGTATACTACCTGCTTAATCGGGAGATCGGAGGCCCAATGGTGGCGACCGATATGGCAACTGCGATTCAATCTCTGTTGGCGCTTTACGGCGCTCTCGATCAAGCGGTCACCGACACCGGCGACCCGGAAATCGAAGCCACCGTCGAGCGTTATCTTCCAGACACTGCAGGGGCGAATGCGGGGTGGTACGAAGAATTGCTCGGCTTCCTGGCCGGTCTGGACCACCGTGAGGTGGGTGCGCCCGCGGCCCCGGACCTGGGCCAGGCGTTGGCGACGCTGCAAACGGGAAACGGATCTGTCACCGACACGCAGTCACAGCCCCTGACCGCGGTGCAGTTGTCCCGCTTGGTTTTCGCGATCGGGGCCCTGAGCCACCTGCCGCAGTATTACCCACCCGACCGGTGGGATGACCAGTTCGCCGCGACCTTGACCATCGTTGGCGCCGCGCACGGTACTGATCTGCTCAGCCTGCTACGACGCGCCTTCCACGATCGCTCCGACTGGCCGGACGTCATGCACATCGCTGTCAGTGCGGGATTGATCCGCGCCGATATCGCTGCGGTGCCGCTGTGCCAAGCCAAACCCAAGTTCGTGCGCGGACGACTGTGCGTGGTGTACAACACCGAGTTCACCAGCCCCGCAGTGTCACTCGACGAGTTGAAGAATGTCGTCGACCCGCTCAACTGGCATCACTGCCTGCCGTTCTTCTGCTACATGCAGGGCTGGCCCACCCGCCCGGACGGTTGGAGCCGGGTACTTGAACATTGCAGCACCACCTGTCCGATCGCCGGAACACCGCAGCTGGTGACACCGCTGAAGTACTGGAAGAGCGCCGGCGTCGAGGGCCAACCATCGGCGCCGACCGCATGCGTCGATTTCGCACTGGACGACGATCCGGCAACGGGTGAGCACGGCGACGGCCGGATGGTGATCGACGAGGGCTTCATCAGGATGACCGCCACCGACGGCGATGCCGCCAGCCCCGGCGTGCGGGTGCGCACCAGAAAGGTCGCCGGTTTCCGGGACCTGGGTTGGGTTCCCGCGGCCGTCTTCGGCTGTGTGCTGGGATACGGCGATCAGGGTGTGGAATTGCTGCTGGGTGGCGTGGCCAAACGCGCTGAGGCCGGGGGTAAGGGCTGGACGGATTGGGAGCCGTCGGCGCCCGCGCAGATCGCCGGTATCGCGGCGGCCCACACGTCGCCGGGAGCCGGTGACAGCGCCCCGAGCGCCGTGACGCTGGCCGTCGAGATGGTCAACCAGTGCATCGACGACATGTCCGGCAGGAGCGCGGCGCTGGCCGCCAAATGGGCGGCCGGGGCAATGCCCATCGAGGAGTCGATAACGCTCGCCGCCGATCTGGCCGCCCGGCTTGCCTCCGATCCCTGGCGTTATCTGGATCGACTGCGGGCCAGCCAAGGGGGCGCAAGATGACCGATACCGCCGGCTGGATCACCCAGTACGCCACTACATCACAGCGCCTAGTCAACGAAGCCGGTGCGCTCATGCAGCGGGTCGACCACCAGATCCGCAACGGCACGTATGGTTCCGAACACGTCGCCAAGACGGCGAGCGAGCTGCTCAATCTGGGGATGGCCGCCAGCCTCCAGTGGACTCAGGCCATGTTCTCGTTCTGGAGCCCGACGTCAACCGACGACGTGGAGCTGTCCGAGTTCATCGAAGCCGAACCCGACAGCGGCTGCGAGCGGGTGCTGTCGGTCGCCCAGCCCTTCCGTCGGCTCGGCGCCGAATCCGATGCGATCGGCGCGCATGCACTGGTGTTCGTGCCGGGCATCCTGCGTGTCCACGCGAGCCGTTTCCGGGTGGGCGTCAGAGGGCAGGACTATTCCAGCGGCACGTATCGCGGCAGCGTCCGGCTCACCAGTGTGCAGGCCAGCATTTCGCGGCAGCACGAGATGGCCGTCACCGTAGACCTGTGACCATGTCCGATCCTCCGAGCACGATCGACGAATTGCTTGATCACGCGGTGCAAGCAATCAACACCGGCGACCGTATGACCGCCAGCGCCCTGGCCGAGCAGGTACTCACCATCGACGGGGACAATCAAGACGCCGAAGATCTGCTCGCTGCACCGGCCGTCGGCGGCGACGTACTTCGGCGGATGACAATACTTTTCGCAGATGTCGTGGACTCGACCGCATTGTCGACCCGTATCGACCCGGAGATCTACCGCACGGTGATCGGGCGCTACCGACAGCAGGTCACCAACGTCGTCGAGCGCTACGAGGGCCACATCTTCTCCACCAAGGGCGACGGACTGCTCGCGGTGTTCGGCCATCCCATAGCCCACGAGAACGACGTGCGACGAGCCGTCCAGGCCGGACTGGACATCACCCGGGAGATCGCGCAACTCAGCGATCGGGTGCGAACGCGATTCGGCTTCGACATCTCGGTGCGGGTGGGCGTCCACCGGGGGCTGGTGTATCTGGACGTCGCGCAAGACGACGTATACGGGCTGGGCGCCAACCTGACCGCCCGGGTCTCCGGCCTGGCGCCGCCGGGCTGCGTGGTCGTCTCCGGGGCGATCGCGCCACTGGTGTGCCACCACTTCGAACTCGAAGCCCGAGCAGCCCAACGCGTCAAAGGCATCGAGGAGCCGGTCGAACATTACCGAGTCGTCGAAGAACACCTCGGCCGGACGCGGGTTCCGACGCGGCCACTGATCGGCCGAGGACGCGAGCTGGCCCACCTGCAGGAGGCCTGGATTCAGGCTCAAAGCGGTGCACTGGCCGTTGCGGGGGTCTGCTTCAGCGGCGAGGCGGGTATGGGCAAGAGTCGATTGGCCGCGACGGCGGTCGACCTGGCCGAACAGTCCGGCAGGCCGGCCCTGGCGCTGATCGGATCACCGTTTCAGGCCGACGCGGGCCTCTACCCGATCCGCGCCCTGCTCGAGCAACGGTGCGGGATCGAGCGGACGACCGCCCAAGGCGCCCGGATGCGGTTACTGGAAGAAGAGTTGCAAGCACAGGGTTTTGAGCCTTCCGCCGCCGTCCCGCTATTGGCGCCGGTGTTGGGCATCGCGGCCGAGCATGGTTACCAACCAGTGCAGGCCGAGGGCACCAAGCTCTACCAGCAGATCATCGAGGCCATCGTCGGATATCTGCGTGCCTGTGTCGGATCCGGTCCGGCCGTGATCCTGGCCGAGGACCTGCAGTGGTTCGATGCCTCGACACTCGACGTCATCGCGGCGCTCCTCGGGGGCAACACCGGCACGCTGCTCGCGGTGCTCACCGCGCGCGACACGCGCCCCCTTCGCGCCATAGCGGCGCAGATCGAGGTGTTCGACCTCGCACCGTTGACCGCGCAGGAGACCGACCAGCTGGTCGCCGCGTTGGACCCGGCATTGTCCGGGGCCGAGCGGGCCGAAGTGCAGCGCCGCTGCGACGGTGTGCCGCTCTACATCGAGGAGGTCGTCGCCAAGTTCCACGAGCAACCCACCGACGCAGCAGGCTGGGCGCGCGCCCCCGACGCGCTCTACGAACCGCTCTTCTCACGGCTTCGGGCCAGCGACACCACCATTGAAGTGGTCGAGGCCGCCGCCACCATCGGCCGGGAGTTCGACCGCGCCATCTTGTCCAGTGTCGTCGAGATGAGCGAGTCCGGCCTGGACGAGGCCCTCCAGGCCCTGGCGGCCGCGCGCGTCTTCCTCCCCACGGCCAAGGAACGCTGGCGGTTTCGTCACGAATTGCTCCGTGAGGTCGCCTACGAGCTGCCACCGCCCAGCGTGCGCCGCACCCTGCACGGCCGTGCCGCCGACGCGATCGTCGCCGCCTCGGACAATCCGGACTGGCATCTGGTGGCGCTGCACTACGAACACGCGCAACGCTTCGACGCAGCCGCCGACGCCCACCGACGGGCAGCATCCGATGCCCGGCTTCGAGGCGCCATCAACGAAGCCCGCGCCAACCTGACCCGCGCCATCATCCAGATCGAACGGGCGACACCAGCCCCGGCCCGTGACGGATGCGAGACCAACCTTCGCCTTGAGCGAGCATTCCTCACCACCGCAGTGAACGGGCCCCTGTACCCGGAGGTCTCCGCCGACCTCGAACGTTGCCTGCAGCTGGCCAACACCAGTCTGCGCGAAGAGGACCGCTCGGCGACCCTGGCCACCCTCTGGGCCTACTACCTGACGAGGGGGGACCTGCACCGATGCCTGCAACTCGCCAAGTCGAGTCGGTTGGCCGGCCAGAGCTGGTTTCGCTCCGCGTTCGGCACGGCCGCGTTGTTCGGCGGAGAATTCAACGACGCACGCACGGCGCTCGAACTGGTCGCAGCGGTGCTCGCCACTACCAACATCGACTACGAATCGGTGTATTACATTCCCTGCGACCCGATCACGTCGGTGCACACCCATTTGGCGCTGACCCGCTTCGTCCAAGGTGATCTCGCCGGTGCCGAAGACCAGCTGGCCGCGACCGTCCGTCGGGTGGCCGGCCTCGGCTTCCCCCAGGGGCCCTTCAGCCTTGGCTACCAACGGTTCTACCAAATCTGGATGTCCATCGAGACCGGCAAACTGGACCTCGCCACCGATGTCGCCGACGAATCCGCGGTACAGGTGGAACGGCACGGCTTCGAGTACGCGGCAATGCTGGTTTCCATTCAACGGGCCACCATCCGAGCCGTGTCGGCACTATCGGCCGGCGACGAACATCCGGCCGCGTTGCAGCCGCATATCGACGAGATGGCAAGGATCGTCGACCAATTCGGCGAGACCAAGTGGAACATCTTCGCGAGCTTTTACCACGCGGTGCTCGTCCGGCTGCTGCTCGCCGCCGGCCGGACCGACGCGGCCCGCGAACGCCTGGCCGCGGCACTGCAGGCGGCCGACGACACCGGCGTGAACTTCTACCGCGCGGAACTGTTTCGGTTGCGCGCGCGGACCCTCGACGACGCCGATGCGCGCGAAGCGGACCTGCGCACGGCAATCGCGACCGCGCACGAACAGGGCGCCTTGATTTTCGAGTTGCGTGCCGCGGTGGACAACGTCGAACTGCGCGGCGAAACCGCAACGAGCACACTGCGAGACGCGATCAACCGGTTTCCGGCCGACAGCGACTGGCCGGAACTGCGCCGGGCGCGGGCGCTGCTCAGGTGAGTAGAGCCGGAGGCCGCGTCGCCATCCTGGGCGGCGGCATGGCCGGACTGAGCGCCGCGTGGCGGCTGAGCGAACCGGGTTGGCGTGATCGCTTCGACTCCATCACGGTCTACCAGCGCGGCTGGCGACTCGGCGGAAAGGCCGCATCCAGCCGAGGCCCGCACGGACGTGTGGAGGAACATGGGCTACACGTCTGGCTGGGTTGCTACCAGAACGCCTTCCGGTTGCTTCGCGAGTGCTACGCCGAACTCGACCGGGCCACAACCGATCCGACGGCACCACTGGCCACCTGGGACCAGGCGTTGATTCCGGCGGACAATGTCGCGGTCGCCGATGAGTTCGGCGGCCACTGGCTGACCTGGCTGGCCACCTTCACCGGCAACGACGGCCTGCCCGGCGAGGCGGACAGTACCGGGCGCGAGATGACGGTGGTGGAATTCACCCGCCGTGCAGTGCAACTGGTCTGTGATTTCGCCGAATCGCAGCGCGGTACCGCGTGGCTCGGATTTGCCCTGACCACCTCCCCCGATCCACCGCGAACCGCGCGATTGAGCGAGACGGTCGTCGACGCAGCACTCGCCGTACTGGCCGTACTGGCCGAACCTCGGTCGGCGCAGGCCACCGTCCCGCGGCTGGTCGACGACGCCCTGGCGGCGGTGCGCACGGCACTCGACTACGACCACCGGCCCGACCACAAGCGGTACTGGCTGCTGCTGTCGATGATGACCGCGGTGATCCGCGGCATCCTGGCCGACAATCTGGTCACCGATCCACGGGGCTTCCGGTCGATCAACGACGAAGACTTCATCGCCTGGCTGTTACGCCATGGGGCACATCCCGACGTCGGCGATTTCGCGCTGGTCCGAGGGCTGTACGACCTTGTCTTCGGCTATGCCGACGCTGACCCTGACCGGCCGTCGTTCGGGGCCGGACTGGCCATCTTGATGACCGGTTCGGCGCTCTTCAGCCACCAAGGCGCGATCTTCTGGAAAATGACCGCCGGAATGGGCGATGTCGTCATCGCACCGCTGTACCAGGCGTTGCGGCAACGCGGCGTCGAGTTCGAGTTCTTCCACCGCCTCGAGGCGCTGCACCTCGATGACCGGCGGCAGTCGGTCGATGCGATCACACTTGCCCGGCAGGTGCGCCTCTCCGACGGCCGCACCCACTATGAGCCGCTGACGACGGTGCGCGGCCTGCCGGTATTTCCCAGCAGCCCGTTGACCGCCCAACTCGCCGCACCCGATCGGATCCCCCACGGTGGTTGGCATGCGCTGGAAACGCATTGGTCAGAGCACACCGACGCCGAGACCCGGGTGCTACGCCGGGGAGTCGACTTCGACCACGTCGTATTGGCCGTGTCCCTGGGCATGTTGCCGGTGGTCGCCGCCGAACTGGTCGAAGACCGGCCGGAGTGGCGTCGGATGACCGCGGAGGTGCGCACCGTCGCGACCCAGGCCTTTCAGATCTGGTTGCGCCCCAACGAACCCGAGCTGGGCTGGAACGATCCGGGGGTGACGCTCAGCGCTTATCTGCCCCCGTTCGAGACCTGGGCATCCATGCCGCAGACGCTGTGGGCCGAGGACTGGCCCGAGCACGATCGGCCCGGTACGGTGGCCTACTTCTGTGGCACCTTGGACGCGGCGTGGCCCACCGACGAAGTCGGCTCCGGCTATCTGCAGCGACACCAGCGGCGGGTCCACGAGCAGGTCGTCGACCACCTCGATCATCACCTGTACCGGTTCCTTCCCGCCGCCGTCAGCGAGGCGGGGTTCAACTGGCACCTGCTCAGTGGTGTCCACGGCGAACGCGGCAGCGCGGCGCTGAACACCCAGCACGTCAGCGTCAACGTCGATCCCTCCGACCGGTACGTGCAGTCCATCCCCGGCACCGACCGCTACCGACTGCGCGCCGACGAAAGCGGTTACGACAACGTGGTTCTGGCCGGCGATTGGACCGATTCCGGAATCAACGCCGGGTGTATCGAGGCAGCGGTCATGTCGGGCCTGCAAGCCGCGAATGCCGTGGCGGGGCGGCACCGATTCCACCGCATTCGCGGCTGGTATCTGCCCTGAACTCAGCTGTTCGGCACTTTCGCAGCGATCTGCCCGGCGATGACCACCGCGGTGTCCCTGGGGTCCGCGCTGCAGGTGTTGACGTCGATCACCACGTTGTTGGCCACGGTCAACGCCCGCCCGCAGGCCCAACTCACGTCGTTGCCCGCATTGTCTTGGGTCGCGACGGTGCTCAGCATGCCGTCGGCGTTGACGATCGGTCCCGCGGTCCACGTCGTGCCGCTCTGCAGATGGCTGTACTCGTGGCAGGCCGGCCATTGTCGGGCCGCATTGGCGACAAAGGCGGCGGCCCGCTTGGCCGACGGGAACGCGATGACGGCCTGTTCGGCGAAGTGCTCGAAATCGTTACCCTCACTGAGCGCCTGCTCCCGCACCCCGGTGTAGCCACTGTCGGCGTATACCGGCGCCTGGGCCGCACCGTCGATGGCCAGGCACTCCTGAGGTTGCATGGTGGCGCTGTCGTCCGACAGGGCGGTATGGGTACGGGTGACGGCCATATCGGTCGCCTCCATGATCGGGTTGACCTGCTCGGGGGTGAGCAACAGGGCGCGCAGGGCCTCCTCGGCGACCGGCGCAGCCATGATGGTGGTGGTGGGCACCGCCGATGGGGTGCTCGGCAGGACCTTGAGGCCGTGAGTTCCGCATCCGGAGGCCAGCGCGGCCCCCGCGACGACAAGCACCCATGCAGAAGAAACCCGCATACCATCACCCCGACATCCCCGACCCGGATCGGCGCGCCAGTCATCAGCGTCGCCGATCAGCTCCCGTTCGCCACCCTAGCGCCGTCCGGGCAGCTTCGCCGGTGCCGATCGATACCCCGGCAATCGACGTTTACGTTGTAAGCCTCGATGGGTAGTCCCGCACCAAGGGAGCTGCGGATCAGGCATGCGATCGTGCCGGCCGGCAATCCCACCGGCGATAGGGGACCCAGTGTTGCTACGGAAGATCGCCCGTCCACTGCTGGCGGCAACGTTTATCGGTCAAGGCGTGGATGCATTGCGCCGACCGCAGCAGGCCGGGCAAGCGGCCCGTCCGGCGTTCGACGGCCTCAAGCAGCTACCCGACGAGATAGCGGCGAAGGTGCCGTCCGACGTCGAGTCGTTCGCCAAAGTCAACGCGCTGGCGCAGATCGGCGGTGGCGTCTTGCTGGCAAGTGGCAAACTGCCCCGGGTTGCGGCTGCGGTGCTGGCGTGCACGGTCATTCCCGGTAGCGCCGGGGCGCACATGTTCTGGACCGAGCCCGACCCGCAACGCAGGACCGAACAACGCAAAGCGTTCTTGACCGACGTGAGTCTGATCGGCGGATTGTTGATCGCCGCCGCCGACACCGAGGGAAAGCCTTCGCTGGGCTGGCAGGCCCGTCGCGCCTATCGCCGTGCAGCCGCGGCCCTGCCCACGACATCCGGTGATGCCGCGCTGGAGACAGTCGGCGACAAGGTGAGCGCGGGCCTGCAGGCCGGCGTGGAACACGGCCGCGAACTGGTCGAGATGGTGGGAGAAAGGGCCGGACCGCTACTGGAGTCGGCCGGCGAACGGGGAGCACAACTCGCGGACATCGCCGCCGACCGCGGAACCGAGCTGGCGCAGGCGGCCCGCGAAGGCGCGACCACACTTGCGGACAACGCCCGCCGCCGCATTCGTCAACACCACTGGTAGACCGTTACGCGGATCCGGCGAGCACCCGTCGGCGCAGTTCGGCCGCCAGATCCCCGCGCTCCCCCACACTGACCCGACTGAGCCCGAGCCAGGACGCCATCGAGGTGAGTTCACCGACGAGCGCCTTGGCCACCCGTGCGCGTGACTGCCCCGCTTCGGCGAACGCCCCGACTACGTGCAGCGCACCCTGTTGCCGATCGGCCTTGAGATCCACCCGGCCGACCAGCTCCCCGTCCAGCAGGAACGGCCACACGTAGTAGCCGTACTGGCGTTTGGGCGCCGGGGTATAGATCTCGATGCGGTAAAAGAAGTCGAACAGACGCTGCACCCGCGGCCGAAAGAAGATCAGTGGATCGAACGGGCAGAGCAGCGCGGTGCCCCGATCGGTTCGCGGAATCGACTGCCCGGCACGCAGATAGGCCGCCGCGTCCCAGCCTTCGACGGCCACCGGTTCCAACTCGCCGGCTGCCACCAACGTCGCGATCGCCGGTTTGACCTGGGCCGCTGAGAGCCGGAAGTAGTCACGCAGGTCGGCCTCGGTGGCCACCCCCAGGGCGCCGGCGGCGCGGCGGACCAGCTCGCGGATCGCCTCCTCGTCATCGACCTCGACAGCCAGCACCTGCGGTGGCAGCACGTTCTCCACCAGGTCGTAGTGCCGGGCGAACCCGGCCCGGGTGGCGGTGGTCAGCACGCCCGAGGCGAACAGCGCCTCAGCCACCCATTTGGTGTCACTGCGATTCCACCACGGCCCCTTACCTGCCCGCCCGGATGCGGCTGCCAGGTGCTCTTCGATCTGGCCGGCGGTCGCCGGACCCAGTTCGCCGACCGCGGCGGTGACGCCGGTGACCAGCTGCGGATTGGCCCGCACGATGGCCGAACCCCACCGGCCGTGGGGCCACTGCCGCATCCGCCAGCGCAGCAGCGGCCAGTCCTCGACGGCCATCAGCGCCGCCTCGTGCGCCCAGTACTCGACCAACAGCCGTGGCGACCGGGCGCTGTGGCTCCACGCGGCTCGATCCAGCACGGTGCGGTCGTAGGGCCCGAGCCGGCTGAACACCGGCGCGTAGTGGGCGCGTACCGCCACCGAGACGGAGTCGAGCTGCAGTACTTGAATGCGGGAGATCAGCCGCTTCAGGTGGGCCCTGGTGACTGCGGCAGAGGGTTTGGGTTCCGTGAAACCCTGTGCGGCAACGGCGATCCGGCGCGCCTGCGCGGCAGCTAAGACTGGCACGAAGTCCGGTGGTAGGTCAGATAGCGGTAGCGCAGTCCGGTTCGGCTGGTCAGCCACTCCCCCGTGCTGGCCTGCCAGGACTGGTCAAGCACCGGCGCCACGGCGTCACCGTCCTGCACCGGCAGGTCGATATCGATCTCGGTGACTTCACAGTGGCCGGCCAGCGGCAGCGCCAGTGCGTAGATCTCCGCGCCGCCGACCACCCAGATGTCGTCGCCCGCCAAGGCCTGCTCCAAGGTCGGCACGACGGTGGCGCCGTCGGCGACATAATCCGAGTCTCGGGTGAGCACGACATTGTGCCGATCCGGCAAGGGCCGGACTTTGTCGGGCAGCGACTCCCAGGTCAGCCGCCCCATCACCACGGTGTGGCCCACGGTGAGCTGCTTGTAGCGGGCCTGGTCCTCGGGCACCCGCCAGGGAATGCCGCCGGCACGGCCGATCACCCCGGACTTCGATTGAGCCCAGATCAGACTGATCGTCATACCGCCACGGGCGCCTTGATCGCCGGGTGCGGGTCGTAGTCCCGGATCTCGATGTCGGCGTAGGTGTAGTCGAAGATCGAGTCACGCGGCGCCAGAACCAATTGCGGATACGGACGCGGATCGCGGCTCAGTTGTTCGCTGACCTGCTCGACATGATTGTCGTAGATGTGGCAGTCGCCGCCGGTCCAGATGAAGTCGCCGACGCCGAGCCCGGCCTGCGCGGCCATCATGTGGGTCAGCAGCGCATAGCTGGCGATGTTGAACGGCACACCGAGGAACAGGTCCGCGCTGCGCTGATAGAGCTGGCAGGACAGCTTGCCGTCGGCAACGTAGAACTGGAACAGCGCGTGACAGGGGGCCAGCGCCATCTGGCCGATCTCGCCGACGTTCCATGCCGAAACGATGATGCGGCGCGAATCCGGGTCGGTGCGCAGCAGGTGCAGCGCAGCCGAGATCTGGTCTACCTGCTCACCCGACGGAGTCGGCCAAGAGCGCCACTGCACACCGTAGACCGGACCGAGATCTCCTGTCTCGGAAGCCCATTCATCCCAAATGGTGACGCCGTGGTCGTTCAGCCAAGCGATGTTGGAGTCACCGCGCAGAAACCACAGCAGCTCGTAGATCACCGACTTGAGGTGCACCTTCTTGGTGGTGATCAGCGGGAATCCAGCGGCCAGGTCATAGCGCAACTGGTGACCGAACAGGCTGCGGGTTCCGGTACCGGTGCGGTCTGCCTTCGGGGTTCCCTCGGCCAAAACCAGCCGCAACAGGTCCTCGTACGGAGTCGCGATCGGCACGCCGCCAGCTTACGACGTTGACAGCGGAGTACAACGGAGGCCATGCCCACCATCACCGACACCATCACCACGCCCGACGGCGACTGCGCCGTTCGCCTGTTCACTCCGGAGGGCGCCGGGCCCTGGCCGGGCGTGGTCATGTACCCCGACGCCGGCGGGGTCCGGGCGACCTTCGACCAGATGGCCGCCGAGTTGGCGAGCTATGGCTACGCCGTGCTGCTTCCCGATGTGTACTACCGGCACCGCGGTTGGGCGCCGTTCGACATGGCGACGGTGTTCGCCGACGCCAAGGAGCGCGGTCGGCTGTTTTCGATGATCGGCGAGGTGACCCCGGACCGGATGACCACCGACGCCCAGGCGTTCTTCGACTATCTGGCCGGCCGGCCCGACGTACGCGGGGCGAAGTTCGGGGTGTGCGGCTACTGCATGGGCGGACGCACATCGGTGATCGTCGCCGGACGCGTGCCCGACCGGGTGGCAGCGGCGGCGTCGTTCCACGGCGGCGGTCTGGTCACCGACGCTCCCGACAGCCCCCACCTGTTGGCCGATCAGATGACGGCCACCGTCTATGTGGCAGGTGCCGAGAACGACGCCTCGTTCACCAAGGCGCATGCCGCAGCCCTGGACGAGGCGCTGAGCGCCGCGGGCGTCACGCACACCGTCGAGTTCTATCCGGCCGCGCACGGCTTCGCGGTGCCCGACAACGCGCCCTATGACGCCGACGCCGCGGCCCGGCACTGGGCGGCGATGCGGGACGTGTTCGGCGGCGCACTCGGCGGTTAGCGAGGCTCGACGAAGGAGAGGCGAAGCTGGACCGCCGAACCAGGCCCGCGGTTAGCGAGGCTCGACGGTTAGACGTCGACGAGCTCGGCGTCCTTGGTCTCGTGCATCGCCAGCAGGGCCACGAACGAGCACGCGGCCGCGATCGACAGGTAGCCGCCCACCCAGGCCACACCGTGGCTGGTGGCCAGCCAGGTGGTGATGAACGGCGCCACCGCCGCCCCCAGAATGCTCGCCGCGTTGTAGGCGACACCTGAACCGGTGTAGCGGACATTGGTCGGGAACAGTTCGGGCAAGACCGCACTCATCGGACCGAATGCCAAGCCCATCAAGGTCATCCCGATGATCAGGAACGCCAGCATCACGCCGGTGGAGGCGGTCGGGGCGAGGAACGCGCCGAAGGTGGTTCCGTACACCATGATTCCGGCGGTGAAGAACAGCAGCAGCGGGCGCCGGCCGAAGTGGTCGGCCAGCCTGCCGACGATCGGGAGCACCGCCACGAAGAACAGCACGGCGATCAGTTGCAGCCCGAGGAACTCGGCGTAGCCGTAGCCCAGCCCGATGCCCTCGGGTGGACGCTTGGCGGTGCCGTAGCTCAGGATCCACGTCGTCACGGTGTAGAAGAGCGTGTAGGGCACCACCATCACCAGCGCGCCGATGACCAGCCGGCGCCAGCTGCCCCGCAGGAGCGCGGCGATCGGCGCGTTCACCGGCGCACCGGTGGCCTTGGCCTGCGCGAAGACCGGGGTTTCGGTGAGCCGCAGCCGGACATACAGCCCGACGGCCACCATGACGGCGCTCAGCAGGAACGGAATCCGCCAGCCCCAGGTGAGAAATGGCCCGGTTTCGTCCGCGCCGGCGGTGGCCGATCCCAACCAGGTGAACAGCACCAGGAAGATCGTGGTGGCCAGCAGATAGCCCATCGGCGCACCCAGTTGCGGCCAGATTCCCGCGGTCGCCCGGCGGCCCGGTTTGGCGGTTTCGGTGGCCAGCAGCGCAGCACCGCTCCATTCGCCGCCGAGCGCCAAGCCCTGGCAGAACCGCAGGGCGGCCAGTAGCACCGGGGCGAGCAGACCGATGTGGTGGTAGGTGGGCAGCACACCGATCAGGAACGTGGCGACACCCATGAGCAGCAAGGAGGCGACCAGGGTGGATTTGCGGCCCAGCCGATCACCGAAGTGACCGAACAGGATCGACCCCACCGGTCGGGCCACGAACGCCAAGCCGAACGTCGCCAGCGAGGCCAACAGCGCCGCAGTGGGATTGCCCTTCGGGAAGAACAGGTGCGGGAAGACGGTGACCGCGGCGGCCGCATAGACGTAGAAGTCGTAGAACTCGATCGTGGTGCCGACCATCGCCGCCATCGCTATCCGCCGGCGCGGAACACCGCCGACGAGGTCGGCCCCGCCGGCGGCGGCGCCGGCGCGATACGACGTGCTCACCTGGCGATACCCGCCTCGTCGGCGACCTCACGCGCCTTGTCCACCAAGGCGTCGATCCACGCGGTGATCGGAGTGCCGGCGGCGGCCTTGTTCGCCGGGTTGTCGAGCACCCGCCGCACGATGCCCTCGGCGATGATCGCGACCTTCCACAGGCCCAGCGCATGCCAGTACTGCAGCGACGCCGCGTCGCGCCCGGTCTCTTCCAGGTAGACCCGGGCCAGCTCCGCCCGGTCCGGAAAGCCCTCCAGGGTGCTGATGACGAACTCTCCGGCGATGTGCTCTTCGCCGACCTGCGGCCAATACGCCAGCAGGCTGCCCATGTCGGCCAGCGGGTCGCCGAGGGTGGACAGTTCCCAGTCCAGCACTGCGATCACCTCACCGCTCTCGGGTGAGGTGATCACGTTGCGCAGGTGGAAGTCGCCGTGCACCAGCGTGAGCTCCTGCTGCGGCGGCACGGCATCGGTCAGACGCCGGGTCAGGTCATCGAGTGCGGGCAGCTCGCGTGTCTTGGACTTCTCCCACTGCCCGGTCCACCGCTTGAGCTGACGCTGGGCGTATGGCTTGTGGCTGGCCAGATCATCCAGGCCCACCGCGGTGATGTCGACGGCATGAATCTTGGCCAGCGTCTTGGGCATCGACAGCCCGATCTGTCGGCGCCGCTGGGGAGAAAGCGCCTGTGCCACCGACATCCGGTCTGCCACCACGCCGTCGACGAACTCCATCAGTAGCAGCGGCGTGCCTTCGGGATCGCGGGCCAGCCCGTACACCTTCGGTGTGGGGACGTCGGTGTCGCCGAGCGCTGCGAGGATCCGCGCTTCCCGGGCCACATCGTGGGCCGAGGCCAGCAACGTTCCCAGCGGCGGCCGCCGCAGCACCCAGCTGTGACCGGCGTCGTCGGACACCCGGTAGGTCAGGTTCGACTGGCCGATTCCGATCCGCTCGAAGCTCAGCGGTCCGGCAACGGGCAGGCCCAGTTCGGTGATCCACGCGGTCGCGGCCGCCGGGTCGATGCCCAGCGGCTCGTCAGCCACCGAAACCGCCCCGGAATCCGGTTGCGTCACCGAGGATCTGGCCGCCATCCATCACCAGGGTCTGCCCGGTGATCCAGCTCGCCGCATCGGATGCCAGGAACAGCACCGCGTCGGCCACGTCGACCGGCTCGCCGATCCGGCCCAGCGGTATGCCGGTCGACAACCCCTGCTCGTGTTCCTTCCACAGCACCTCGGCCAGCTTGGTGCGCACCACGCCCGGGCAGATCGCGTTGACCCGGATCCCCGGGGACAGTTCCAGCGCAAGCTGTTTGGTGACATGGATCAGCGCCGCCTTGGTGGCGTTGTACATGCCCATCAGCGGCGCGTAACTCATCCCGCCGATGGAAGCCGTGTTCACCACCACGCCGCCGTGATCGCCCATCCATGCTTTGACCACGCAGGACGTCCACAGCAGCGGCCCCCACAGGTTGACATCGAAGATCTTGGCGAACCGGGCGTGGTCCTGGTCGATCAGCGGTCCGAACGCCGGATTGGTGCCGGCGTTGTTGACCAGGATGTCGATGCTGCCGAACCGTTCCAGGGTGGCGTCCACGCAGCGCTGGGCGGCCGCGTCGTCGGCGACGTGGGCGGCCACGCCCAGCGCGTTGCCGTTGACCTGGGCCGCCGCCGCGTCGGCACTTTCCTGGTCGCGTGAGGTCAGGACCACGTTGGCGCCCGCTTCGGCCAGCCGCTGCCCGATCGCCAGCCCGATCCCCCGCGACCCGCCGGTGATGATCGCGGTGCGCCCCGCGAAATCGTGTGTCGTCATCGGGCGTCCTCGCGGTACTTGCGCAGTTCCTGGCGCGCGATGGCGCGCATGTGTACCTCGTCGGGGCCGTCGGCGAGCCGCAGGGTGCGCAGGTGGGCCCAGAAGCCCGCCAGTGGGAAATCCTCGGTGACCCCACCGGCGCCGTGCACCTGGATGGCCCGGTCAACAATCTTGAGCGCGATGTTGGGCGCTGCCACCTTGATCGCCGCGATCTCGACCTGCGCCGCCTTGTTGCCGACGGTGTCCATCAGGTAGGCGGTCTTGAGTGTCAGCAGCCGGATCATCTCGATGTCGATGCGTGCCTCGGCGATCCAGTCGCGGATGTTGGCGTTGTCCGAGACCGGCCGACCGAAGGCGACCCGGGACTGTGCGCGCTTGCACAGCAGCTCCAGGGCCCGCTCGGCCATGCCGATGGCCCGCATGCAGTGATGGATGCGACCGGGACCGAGCCGGGCCTGGGCGATCGCGAACCCCTCACCCTCGCCCTTGAGCACGTCCTTGGCGGGCACTCGTACGTCTTTGAAGTCGATCTCGGCGTGGCCCTCGCGGTCCTGGTAGCCGAAGACCGGCAGCCCGCGCATGATGGTGACGCCCGGGGCGTCGATGGGGACCACCATCATCGACTGCTGACGGTGGGTGGCGGTGTTCGGGTCGGTCTTGCCCATCACGATCATCACCTTGCAGTTCTGGTGCAAAGCGTTGGAGGCGAACCATTTCCGGCCGTTCAGCACATAGCCGTCACCGTCGCGCACCATCGACAGCTGCACGTTGGTGGCGTCCGAGCTGGCCACCTGCGGCTCAGTCATCGCGAAGGCCGACCGGATGGTGCCCTCCAGCAACGGTCTGAGGTATTTCTCCTTGTGTTCGTCGCTGCCGAACAGCGTGAACACTTCCATGTTGCCGGTGTCGGGGGCGTTGCAGTTGGTCGCTTCCGGAGCCAGGTGCGGAACGCGGCCCATGATCTCGGCCAGCGGCGCGTATTCGAGGTTGGTCAGGCCGGGCCCCCATTCCGGATGGGGATGAAACAGGTTCCACAGGCCGCGTTTACGCGCCTCTGCCTTGAGCTCCTCCAGGATCGGGGGCTGAAAGTGCGGGTTGCCGGATTCGACCATCTGCGTCTCGTAGACCGCCTCGGCCGGGTAGACGCAGTCGTCCATGAACGCCAGCAGATCGGTCTGGTATTTGGTTGCGCGCTCGGACATTTCAAACAGGGACATACAGGCTCCTCACCTAGGACACTTCTGAGTCGAGCAGGCCGCGCTGGTAGCGGCGCATGCCGCGCAGCCAGCGGTCGTAGTCGCCCGCCTTGTGCCGGAACATCTCCAGCACCGCCGGGTGCGGCAGGATCAGGAAGCGCTCGTCGTCGATGGCGGCGAGCACCTGGGCGGCGACGTCGGCGGGCTCCAGCACTTCGCCGGCGGTGGTGACCGCGCGGGTGGCCAGATCGCCCAGCGGATCGCCGGATTCTTCACCGGCATAGAGCAACTTGGTGTTGACGCCCATCGGGCACAGGCAGCTGACCCGCACGCCCTGATCGCCGTAGGTGATGTTGAGCCATTCGGCGAACCCGACGGCCGCGTGCTTGGTGACCGAGTAGGTGGCGGCGCCGAGTTGGGTGAGCAGTCCGGCAGCAGACGCGGTCGAGACGAAATATCCCTCCCCGCGGCTCACCCAGTCGGGAATCAGCAGCTGGGCAGCGCGGATGTGCGAGCGCAGATTGACGTCGATGGCCAGGTCCCAGTCGGCCTCGCCGGGCAGGCCGGGGGCACCGGTGATCCCCGCGTTGGCGAAGTAGAAATCGACCGGGCCGTAGCGCTCCTGCGCCAACGCGATCAATTCCCGGACGGTCTCGGTGTCAGAAACGTCGCCGCCGCGACCGACCGCGGCGCCGGGATGCGCGGCGTTGATCGCCTCGGCCACCGCCGCCGCGGCCTCCGCGTCGAGGTCGGCCACCACCACTTTGGCGCCGGCGCCGGCCAGCGCCGCGGCCAGTGCTCCACCGATGCCGCCACCGCCGCCGGTGACGATCGCGACCCGCTCGGCAACCTTCATGTGCAACGTCCCCGTTCTTCAGTGCGCAACAGCTGTGACATTAGTTGAACCCGATTTCATGTTCGATTGTTGGCGGTGCGGAACTGCAGGGCGTTGGCCCACAGCCGGGTCACCGTGGCGACCAGGGTCTCGAAGTCGGCGCCCGAGCCGTGCGCGGCCTCCTCACCCACGAAGGTGCCGTACGCGAGCCTGCTGACCATTCCCGACAGCGCCCGCGATGCCAGGAGCGGATCGACGTCAGCGCCGGCAATGCCCCGCGCCTGCAGATCGGCGATGCCGGCGGCGTTGCGTTGGACGAATGCGTCGGCTCGTCGGGCACGGAAAGCACGAAACTTCGGATCGATCTGGGCCACCTGTTCGAGCAGGCCCATCAGCTGGGCGTTGCGCCGATACGCCTCCAAGTAGGCGCGATTGCTCGCTTCCAGCACGGCATACGGGTCGTCGGAATCGCTGACCCGGCCCATGCCGGGATGCATCATGTCCTGCTGGGCCTGCTCGAGGACCGCGGCGAAGATCTCCTCTTTGTTCGCGAAGTAGGTGTAGAACGACCCGGTGGCACACCCGGCGGCCTTGGTGATGTCGGTCAGCTTGGCGTCGAGGTAACCGTCACGCTCGAAGACCTTGCGGGCCGCGGCGACCAGTCCCGCCCGAGTGCGCGCCCCGCGTACCGTCGCCGGCAACTGGCGGACCTGGGCGGCCGGGACGGCATCCATCCGGGCAGACTAACTGAATTCGATGTCAACTTCACTGACTTCTTCGGCACCGATGCCGAGTTCACCCAACATGGCTTCGGCCTCCGATTCGGGCAGCGACTCCACCCCGCGCAGCCTGCGTTCGATCGCGCGGGTACGGACCCCCGCGGTGTCGATGGTGTTGCGGGCGGTGTCGAGTTGCTTGCGGGTCTTCTCCAGCACCGCCGCGAACTTTCCGAACTCGGTCTTGACCGCGCCCAGCACCTGCCAGACCTCACTGCTGCGCTGCTCGATCGCCAGGGTGCGAAAACCCATGCGCAGGCTGTTCAACAGCGCGGCCAGCGTGGTCGGGCCGGCCAGGGTGACGTTGTACTTGGCCTGAATCTGCTCGAACAGACCCGGCTGGCGCAGCACCTCGGCATACAGGCTCTCGGTGGCCAGGAACAGGATCCCGAAGTCCGTCGTGTGCGGTGGATCGAGGTACTTGTCACAGATGTCGCCGGCCTCGGCTTCAATCCGCCGAATCAGCGCCTGGCGCGCGGCGGCCTCCCCTGCGGCGTCGGCGTGTTCCTGCGCATCGAGCAGGCGCTCGAAGTCCTCACGCGGAAATTTGGCGTCGATCGGCAACAACACCTCGCGGGCGCCGGTGGGGCCCGGCAGGCGGATCGCGAATTCCACCCGAGCGTTCGAGCCCGGCACGGTGATGACGTTGCTGGCGTATTGCTCGGGTGTCAGCGTCTCGGCAAGCAGCGCCGCCAACTGCGTCTCGCCGAAGATGCCGCGAGTCTTGACGTTGGTCAGCACCCGCTTCAGATCACCCACCCCGGTGGCCAGCGTCTGCATCTCCCCCAGCCCCCGCTGCACCGCTTCCAATCGCTCGGAGATCTGCGTGAACGATTGCGCCAGCCGGGTTTCCAGCGTGGCCTGCAGCTTCTCGTCCACCGTGGCGCGCATCTTCTCCAGTTGCGAGGTGTTCTCGGTCTGCAGGCTCCGCAGCTGCCGATCCAGCGTGGCGCCCAGCTTGTCCTGCGTTCCCTGCAGGGTCGATCCGAAGCGGTGCAGGGTCAGCTGCCACTGGTGAAAGGCCTGGGCGAGTTCGGCCCGCCCGGCATGCTGCTCTTCGCGCAGGGTCCGCTCCACGCGCTCACTGTCGCCGCGCAACGCGGCAAGCTGCTCAGGCGAGAGCGGCCCACCGGCGGGGCGCATGAGCACCACCACCTGGAGGATCACCGCCAGCAACGCCAGTGAGGTGAGGAGGATCAGCAGTGCTGTGTCCATGTCGGCAAGGTAGCGCGCACCACCGACAACTCCGGAGTTACCGCAGCGGCGAGCCCCAACGCACCTGATCCCGCAGCTGCGCCTTGAGCAGCTTGCCGCTGGCCGTGCGGGGCAGCGCCCCGCTCACCACGGTGATGTACTGCGGCACCTTGAAGTCCGCCAACTGGCCGCGGCAATACTCCAGTACTGCCGCCACATCGATCTCGCCCTGGTCGCCGATCAGCACCGCGCCGACCTTCTCCCCCATCACCTCGTCGGGCACCGCGAGCACACACGCATCGGCGACGCCGGGAGCCGACAGCAGGGCGGCTTCCACCTCGACGCTGGAGACGTTCTCGCCGCCACGGTTGATGATGTCTTTGAGCCGGTCGATGATGTGCACCCGTCCGGCATCATCGACGCGCACCACATCGCCGGTGTGCAGCCAGCCGTCGATGATCGTCGCGGCGGTCGCCTCGGGCCGGTTCCAGTAGCCCCGCATCACATTCGCCCCGCGCACCACCAGTTCACCGGTGCCCGGATCGTCGCCGAGCGGGACGACGCCGATGTCTCCTGACGGCACGGCGTAGCCGACCGAGTCCGCGTGCGCAACCGCGTCGGAGTCCGGCAGCACGGTCATGAGCGAGGCGGTCTCGGTCATGCCATAGCCGTTGAACACCGTTGCCCCGCCGAATGCTTCGCGCAGCGAGCGCACCAGCGCGGGCGCCGTCGGCGCCCCGCCGTAGCCGACCCACCGCACCCCGCTCACGTCGACCTTGGCGAAGTCGGGATGCCGCAGCAGCAGCGCGTAGATCGCCGGCACCGTCACCATCGATGAGATCCGTTGCGCTGGAAGTGTTGCGATCAACTCGGGAAGAATCAGGGATCCCATGATGACCGCCGTGCCGCCGGTGTAGGCGGCGACCAGCAGTTGGGAGTTACAGCCCGTCACATGGAACAGCGGGACCGAGATCAGCGTGCGGTACTCCTCGCCCAAGGCCCGGGTCCGGCCCAAGGTTCGCATCATGTTCTCGGCGTTGGTCACAAACGCCTCGTGGGTGGTGGGCACTCCCTTGGGGCTGCCGGTGGTGCCGGAGGTGTAGAACAGTGCCGCGGTGTCGCCGGCTTCGAGGCCGTCCACCACATACGGTTGGCCGTCGGGCAGTGCGACCCCGGGCGCCAGGTCCACCCGAACCCCGGCATCGGTGAGCACGAAGTCGACTTCCGGTGCGGCCGAACGGGTATTGACGGCCACCGGTATTCCACCGGCCATCAACGTTCCCCAGAACGCCAGCACCCAGTCCAGTCCCGCCGGGTAGCGCAACGCGACCCGATCACCGCGCGCCAGACCGTCGGCCCGCAGCCCGCCGGCCACCCGCGAAGCCCGCTGCCACAACTGCCGGTAGGTCAGCCGGTCGCCCCCGAGTTCGACCACGGCCTCACCGTCGGGGCGCTGCTCGGCCTGCTCGGCCAGCACATCGAGCAGCGTCGCCGGCAGCCGTTCGTAATGGGCGACGCCGCCACGGTCGCGGATCACCCCGGTCGCCGGAAAAGGGTTGTGGTGCCGGGCGATTGCGACGACGTGTGTCATGAGCAGCCTGTCATCGCCGGCGTCGCCAGTTGTGCGTCACCACCCGCAACGTCCCGCGCAGTGCATAGGCCGCGGACACCATGCACGCCAGGATCAGCACGATGAACATCGGCAGCCAATTGCCGCGGTCGTGGTTGATATGCCACCAGACGTAGGTGAACAGCACCGAGGACACGAAGAAGACCACGTCGCGCCAGTTGCCCTGATAGGAGAGCGCCGCGGCCCGCAGCGCCCTGGTTCGGTCGGAGGCGGCGACCAAGTCGTCGATGCGCTCGTCGATGGTGCGCTGCAAATCCGCGCGCCGTTGCGACTGCTCCGCGGGAAGCCGGTCGAGCAGATCGAGGTCCTGTTTGATCAGGGCGCGGACGTCCGGGCCTTTGAGCTGCCCGGCGGCCGCGGCGAACAGGGCTCCACCGAAGACCGGTGCCGCACCCAAAGCCATGCTCAACATAGAGGGCATCGTGGTGGGTGTTCCTTTCCCGTTACGTCCCGGCCACCCTACGACGTCAGCCCAGAATTACCGTGCCATCGGGCGCGATCCGCCAGCCCGGGTTGTGGGCGATCTCCCAGATCAGCCCGTTGGGGTCTTGGATGTGGGCGTGGAATACGCCGCCGAATTGGCCCGGTTGCGGCGGTTTGAGCACCGTGCCGCCCGCGACGGCCATGGCGTCGGCCAGCGCGATGACGGCGGCGGGACTGCCGACGTTGTGCGCCACGGTGACTCCGGAGACCCGGGAATGATCGCCGGGCAGCGCCAGGTCCTGGTTGAACTTGTCGGCGTCGAAAAAACCCAGCACCTGACCCGGCGCCGCCCGGTAGAAGACGATCTCGCCCTCGACGTCCAGTAGGGGCTGCCAGCCCAGCGCACCGTAAAAGTTCCTGGTCGCGTCCAGATCGGTTGCCGCGACGGTGACGAAGTGCACCTGTTGCTCCATGCGGCCGAGCCTAGAACGGCGGAGCATCGTGTCAGACCCCCTCGATAAAATCGCACGTATGTTCGAGACGGACGGGCTGGAGCCGGAGTCGTTGGCCGACGTCGACGACAAGGCCCTGGTAGCGGCGATCTCGGGGTGGGCCCGATTGGAGGCCGCCTCCGCTGCGCGCCGCCTGGCCGCCATCGGCGAACTGGTGGCACGGCGCACCCGCGGAACGGACGCGGTGAACCGGTCACGCTGGTCCTGTGACTACTGGGATGCCGCGGCCTCCGAGGTCGGCGCTGCCGAGCAGATCAGCCACGGGATGGCGTCCTCGCAGATGTATCTGGCCACGGCGCTGCGTGAACGGCTACCGAAGGTGGCCGCACTGTTTCTCGACGGGGCGATCAACAGCCGGCTGGTCGCCACGATCGTCTGGCGCACCACGCTGATCACCAACCCCTACCTACTGAACGCCGTCGACACCGAACTCGCCGCGATCGCCACCGGCCTGGGGCCCCTCTCGGCGGCCAAGACCGCTGCGGCCATCGACGCCCTGATCGACCGGCATGACCCCGACGCCGTCCGGCGCCAGGAGCGCGACGCCCGCGGCCGCGAAATTGTCGTCGACACCCGCAACAGCGAAAACGGCACCACCGGCCTGTGGGGCCGGCTGTTTGCCACCGATGCCACCGCACTCGAACGGCGCCTAACCCAACTTGCCCACACCGTCTGCGACGACGATCCCCGCACCCTGGCCCAACGTCGCGCCGATGCCCTCGGCGCCCTGGCCGCCGGAGCGGACGGCCTGGCCTGCGCCTGCGGCAACAGCGACTGCCCGGCCGCCGGCACCGGCGGCCGGGCCGCCAACGTCACCGTCTACGTCCTCGCCGACCAAACCGCACTGAACAACCCGGCCGACCCCAGGTTCGGCGCCGGCGCCCCCGACCAAAACTCCGAGCCAGCCGGTGCGGCAACCACGCCGGCGTCCCAGACGCGTCCGGCACCGTCCGGGCACATCATCGGCGGCGGCACCATACCCGCACCGCTGCTGGCCCAGCTCGTCAACAACGGCGCCACCGTCAAACCCCTGCGGCACCCGGCCGACCTGCCGGCCGAACCGCACTACCGGCCCTCGACAGCGTTGGCCGCCTTCGTCCGGGCCCGCGACCTCACCTGCCGATTCCCCGGCTGCGACCAGCCCGCCACCTACTGCGACATCGACCACGCCGTGGCCCACCCGCATGGAACCACCCACCCAGCCAACCTGCGCTGCCTATGCCGAAAACACCACTTACTCAAGACCTTCTGGACCGGCCCCGGGGGCTGGAGCGACCGTCAGCACCCCAACGGCACCATCGAATGGACCAGCCCCACCGGCCACACCTACACCACGCAGCCCGGCAGCATGCTGCTATTCCCCGCCCTGTGCGTAGCCACCGCCGCACCAGCGGCACCACCGTCACCACCGACATCGACCGCCAACCGCGGCCTGATGATGCCTACCCGCAAGCGCACCCGCAGCCAAGACCGCGCCCACCGCATCAACAGCGAACGTGCTCTCAACAAGGCGCCACCCTGACCAGGGCGGGCAACTAGCTCTTGAAGGGCAGGATCTTGTTGAGCTGGTCGAGTTGCTTACGCAAGTCGTGGATCAGCGCGGTGCCCTTGGCGGTCTGGGCCACGGCATACATGCCGTTCTGATGCTGGGCCAGCTCCGCGATGTTCTCGTGGGCGACGCGCACGGACTCCAGCGTGCGCGCAAGCAGGTCCGTGGTGGACTCCGTCGTGGTCGCAGTGTTGTTTGCATGGGTCACGGCATCGCAGCCTATCGTCTCACGATAGGAACTGCGCGCAAACCGCGGGCATAATCTGCGACAAACATCGGCCGCGTCCGGCATAGTCACTCGACAACACGACGCGAGGAGAAGGGGTCGACCGTGAAGCGCTACCTCACCGGGGGCCTGACCACCGCGCTGGCGGCTACCGGACTGGCAGCCGGATGGCTGATCGCCTCGGCACCGACGGCCCAGGCGGGCTGCCAGGACAACCCGCTGCTGTTCTTCTCCACCGCCCAGAAGTGCGACGGTCCGGTTCAGCCCGACGGCAGCTGGCAGCGCTGCGTCATCTACTACTACGAGCCGCCGAAATCACCGCCGTCACAGCAAGACTGCCACTCGATGGGACCCGGCCGGGATTACCCACTGCACTCGTTCTACATGCCGGAGAACCACATCGACCCGTAGCGGGGCTCAGTCCATCAGCTGCGCGGCCACCGTCGCGCCAAGCTCCCAGCACGCTTCCAGCTCGGGCTTACCGGGCTTACCCGACACCACCACGTAGTCGGCCGCTTTGACCCATCCCAGGCCCGTCGTGATGGAGTCGACGGCCCGTTCGGCGCCCTCGGTTCCTTCGTTGCCGTGCAGGTAGAGGCCGAACGGCCTGCCGCGGGTCGAGTCCAGGATCGGGTAGTAACAGACGTCGAAGGCGTGCTTGAGCGCGCCGCTGATGTAGCCGAGGTTGGCCGGGCTGCCCAGCAGATAGCCGTCGGCGGCCAGCATGTCGGCCGGCGACACCTCGAGCGCGGCGCGGCGCACCACCTCGACGCCCTCGATCTGCGGGTCCGTCGCCCCGGAAAGCACCGCCTCGAACATGGCCTGGCAGAACGGCGATGGCGTGTGGTGCACCACCAACAGCGTCTTGCTCACTGCTGCGCCTGCAGCGCGACCGCGGTCTTCATCGCCTCCCGCGCGCGACGACGGTCCCCGGCGAACTCGTAGGCCCGGGCCAGCCGGTACCAGCGCCGCCAGTTGTCCGGGTCGGCATCGAGTTCGGCGCGAACCGTGTGGAACAGGGCATCGGCGGCGTCGCGTTCGATGCGTCCAGAAGGCCGCCGCGGCAAGGCGCCGGCGTCGAGTTCCATGTCGTCTTCGGCGATCAGCCGCGACAGCTTCTGGTGAGCGAATCCGTCCCGCAGGGTAGCGATCATCGCCCACAGCCCGAGGAACGGCATGATCAGCAGCGCCAGCCCCATCCCGATCGCCGCCACCGAACCGGAGGCGATCAGCAGCACCGCGATCCGGCCCAGAAACGCCAGATACATCAGCAGTGCCACACACATGAAGGCGATGAGCACCTTCACCCGGTTGGCCGGCGACACCTTGATCACGACTACTTCAGGTCGAGGAGGGGTTCGATGCCGATTGTGAGCCCGGGGTATTCGGCCACCCGGCGCACCGCCAGCAGCACCCCGGGAACAAACGAGGTCCGATCGATGCTGTCGTGCCGGATGGTCAGCGTCTCCCCCATGGTCCCGAACAGCACCTCTTGGTGGGCGACCAGCCCGGCCAACCGGATCGAATGCACCGGCACACCATCGACGTCCGCGCCGCGCGCTCCGGGCAGACCGGTGCTGGTGGCGTCGGGATTGGGCGGCAGTCCCTTTCGGGCTTCCGCGATCAGCGCGGCGGTGCGAGCGGCGGTACCCGACGGCGCATCGGCCTTCTGCGGGTGGTGCAGCTCGATGACCTCCACCGATTCGAAGTATTTTGCGGCCTGGGCCGCGAAGTGCATGGACAGCACCGCGCCGATGGCGAAGTTGGGCGCGATCAGCACCGCCGAACCGGGCTTGGCCTCGATCCAGGAACGGACCTGGGCCAGCCGCTCCTGCGTGAACCCGGTGGTGCCCACCACCGCATGGATCCCGTTGTCGATCAAGAACTTCAGGTTGTCCATCACGACTGCGGGGTGGGTGAAGTCGATCACGACCTCGGTGCCGCTGTCGGTCAACAAGCTCAGTTCGTCACCGGCGTCGACCGCCGCAGACAGGGTGAGATCTTCCGCGGCTTGCACCGCCGCCACCATCGTCGCGCCGACTTTGCCCTTGGCGCCCAGCACTGCTACCTGCATGGCTGCCACCCTAGCGGCAAGGGGCTTCAGGACACCTCTCGGCGGGTCTCGCCCGACTCACCGGGGTCGGCCAGGCGCTCGGCGACGAAGCGGACCATCAGGTCGAACGCCGCCCGACTCTCGGGCAGGAATCCGAACAGCGCCGGGAAAGCGTGCACCTGGTGTGCCCACAGCTCGAGCCGGCTGGACCGGCCCGCCGCCAGCAGCGCGTCGTGCAGCCGTTCGTTGTCGCAGCGCAGAATCTCCGACTCGGCGGCGATCAGCAGTGCCGGCGGCATGGTCTCAAGCCGGCCGTTGATCGGAGACAGCTCGCGCCGCATCGGCGTCGAGGGGCACACGTGCTCGACGAGGTCGGGCAGCGCGTCCGCGATGCCGAATGCGTCGGTGCCCATGTTCGGGTGCGTACTGCGGGCCGTTCCGTCCAGCTCCAGCAGTGCCGAGATCCCGATGACTCCGGCCGGTGCCGGCAGCCCCTCCTGCTGGGATCGGAGTGCGGTGGCGAACGTGAGAAAGCCCCCCGCGGAGTCGCCGGCGATCACCGTCTTGGCCGGGTCGGCCCCCTGTTCCAGCAGCCAGCGGTAGGCGCCGACGCAGTCTTCCACCGAGCCGTCCACGCTCACGTCGGGGAATTGCCGGTAGTCGACGTGCACGACCGGCAGCCGGGTGCGTCGGGCCAGGGTCGCCACGACATGCAGGTGGGTGTCCAGACCGCCGGTGAAGAACCCGCCGCCGTGAAAGTACAAGATGGCGCCGTCGCTCAGCGGGGCGACGCAGTCTGCCCTGCGGACGATCTCGACCGGAACACCCGTCGCGAGATCGCGGGTGAAGCGGATCCGAAAGTACGGGCGCAGCCGTTGCAGGCGGGCGACGGTGTTGGTGCGCCGGCCCAACTGCGCCAACATTCCGGGCATGGCCTCGGGGCCCCCACGGCGACTGACCCACCGCACCAACCGCGGCATTACCGCCGAGAAGACGGCGTAGATGATTCTGGCCCGCAAACTCCCGCGATGAATCTCAGCCTCACCAGACATCCGAGCATCCTATCTGCAGCGATACGCCTCGATTCAGGCGTCGATGACGATGCGTCCGCCGTTGGCCCGCGACACGCAGACCAGCATCTCGTCGCCGCCCTCGGCGGTGCGTCCGCGCCGGTCGACGTCGCCGGAGACCACCTTGACCTTGCAGGTGCCACAGAACCCCTGCCGGCACGAGTGTGCGGCCGTCGGATCGGCGTCGAGCATCACGTCCAGCGCCGAGCGGTCCGCGGGAATCGCCAGGACGCGCCGGGATCGAGCCAGCTCCAACTCGAAGGGCACCCCGTCGACCACCGGCGGCGGACTGAACCGCTCATAGTGCAGCGGGGCTTTGATATTCGAGGCGTGTTCGTTGCGGGTGACGCGCACCGCTTCGAGCATCGCGCTCGGGCCGCACACGTACACCGCGGTCTGCGGGCCGGCGCCGGCCAGCAGCTCCTCGGTGCCGGCGAAGCGCCCGTGCTCGTCGTCGGCCCACACCGTGACCCGCGCGGGATCCACGGCCAGCACCTCGTCGAGCAATGGCATGTCCGCCCGACTGCGCCCGGCATAGACCGCGCGCCAATCGATTCCGCGCTGGGCGGCCTCGCGCAGCATCGGCAGCATTGGGGTGACGCCGATTCCGCCGATGACGAACAGCACCTCGCTTTCCCCGGTGCCCAGGTAGAACGCATTGCGCGGACCTTCGAACAGCAACGTGTCGCCCTCGGCGTAACTCTCGTGCATCTCGACCGAGCCGCCGCCCCCATCGTCGAGCCGGCGTACCGCGATGCGGTACTCGGTGCGACGCCCCGGCACGCCGCACAGCGAGTACTGCCGGCGCCGGCCCGAGGGCAGCTGCACGTCGATGTGACCGCCCGGCGTCCACGACGGCAACAGTCCGCCGTCGGGGTCCGCCAGGGTGAGGGCCACCACGTCGCTGGTCAACATCTCCCGCTTGGTGACGACGGCCGCGATCGTCCGTGACACCGGGGCCACCCGGGACGGCTTCCATCGCGAAAGCGCGGCCATTCCGCCGAATACGGTGATCGCTCCCCAGAGCGCGTTGAACAGCCGGTCATGCTTTCGCCGGCCGTAGAGGTCGGCGGGGCGAGACCTCCAGATCTCCTGCGTCATATCAGGCCGGCCGCACGTCATCGCCGGGTTCACCGGCCACGCTGTGTTGCACCCACTCGTCGGTGAGCCGAGCGATCACGTCGGGGCGATCGGTCACCACCCAGTGGCCGCCGTCGATGTCGAGCACCCGGTGGTTGGCCGGGATGGATCCGGTGTAGCGCTGCAGGGCCGGACTGACGAACAGGTCCAGGCGAGGCGCGAGCACCTGCACCGCGACATCGGTGGCGGGCAGCGGTCGCGCCGGCTTCAGAAACGGTCCCGGCATGTTCGCGCGGTACAGGTTGAGCCCGTTGACGTAGTCGTTCTCCCCCCGGGGCATATCCGGCTGGGCGGTGCCCGAACGACCGATACGGTCAAGCCAGCCCAGGACTCGAACGCCCAGACCGGACCGGAAAGCCGCCTCGGGAACCCGCGGGGTCAAGAACAGCCAGATGTAGCTCGACTCCAGCAGCTGCCTGACCACATCGCCGAGCGTCCGCAGGTTGCGCGCCGAGCGCAGGAATCTGCCGGCGTAGTCCAAGTGAGGACCCGAAATCGACGTGTAGGAGCCGACTTTGGCCGCCACGGCCGGGTCGGTGATGGCTGCCCAGCCCTGGATCGAACCCCAGTCGTGCCCCAGTAGGTGAACCCTGTCCACGCCCAATTTGCCCAGGTGCTCGATCACCGCGGCGACGTCGGCGATCAGGTGCGGGAATCGGTAGCCGGACTTCTCAGCCGGCGCCGAGGACGTCCCCGCACCACGTACGTCGTAGGCGACGACGTTGTAGCGGCCCGGGTTCTGCTCGGTGAGCTCACGAGCCACCCCGTCCCAGACATGGTGATTGTCGGGGTAGCCGTGGATCGCCAGGATGGTCGTCCGCTGTGGGTCCAGATCGGTGTACGCGTGCACCGCAAGGGTCACACCGTCGGCCGACGTCACGGTGGTGGTGGTCGGGGTAGTCATGGACTGCACTCCTCGTTGTTCGCCCGCGGGTTGGGGTCAGTGCGTGGCGCGGGCGGCGGGCGACACGGCCAAGTAGTTGACCGCCTTTTCCACGCCGCCGAGTTGCGCCGGGTGGAAGCCGGGACGGTAGTACGAGGCGATCGCGGGCAGGAATTCGAACGGCGAGGGCACCAGCCCGCGGCGCGCCGCGATGAACCAGTCCCGCCAGCGCGGCTTGGCTCCGGCCGGCAGTTGCGGGTCCACCTTGTACATGAACCGCAGGCCGCGCACCCACAACAGCAGCATCAGGGGTGTGACGGCCAACTGGGTACGGACCTGCCGGAAGAACCCGGCTCGCAGGTGCTTCATGACGTCGAAGGCGACAGCCTTGTGCTCAACCTCTTCGGCGCCGTGCCAGCGCAGCATGTCCAGCATCGCCGGATGGGTGCCGACCTCGTCCAACGCGGGGCTTTCCAGGACCCACTCTCCGAGAATCGCCGTGTAGTGCTCGACGGCGGACACCAGAGCCACCCGTTCCAGCAGCCAGCGCTGCTGACGGCGCTCACTCCAGGTCGGCCGGTCGCCGAGCAGTTTGTCGAACAGCCACTTGATCTGGCCGGTGAACGGCGACATGTCGACGCCGCGGGCGGCCAAGTGGTCGACAACGGCGGTGTGCGCCTGGGAGTGGGTGGCCTCCTGGCCGATGAAGCCCTGGACGTCGAGCCGCAGCTGGTCGTCCTTGATCAGCGGTAACGCCTGCTTGAACACCTCGACGAAGAACTCCTCGCCGGCCGGCAGCAGCAGGTGCAGCACATTGCAGAAGTGGGTGACGAAGGGCTCGCCCGGCACGTAGTGCACCGGCAGGTCCGACATGTCGAACCCGACGTCGCGGGCTTGCAGGACGATGCGCTCGTGATCCAGTGACCCGTCATGCGGGCCGGCGGCGCTGTCATCGACCTTGAGCATGGCGAACCTCCCACGGGTTTTACAAAACCCTATCAATTGTCTTCGCAATGGACAGATAGCCCGGTGGGGTATAACGATACCATCGGTACTGCCTAAACCGGATTGTGACCGTCGCCACTGTCCTGCCGCGCCGGCCGGTCGCGACGCGCAGCGCGCAGCGCCGTCAAATCAGCCAATTTCGCGCCGTTGTGTAAACGTTTCGCTGCGAACGTTAAGAGGCTGTTAACCAGCTTGGATACCGGCAGGGCTGTCAGGAAATCTGGAGGATGTTCCCAGCAAAACGTTGCGCAACAGGGTCCGACTCCGAAAGAAGCCGGCCCTTTTTGTTGCCGCCGTCATTTTCAAGGAGAGGCCTTTGTCGTTCGTCAATGCACATCCTGAGACCCTGACCACCGCTGCCGACACCCTGTCGAGCACCGGCTTGGCGCTCGCGGCCCAAAACGAGGCCGCGCACATCGTGACCACCGCAGTGGTTCCCCCGTCCGCCGACGAGGTGTCGGCCATGCTGGCTGCCCGGTTCGCCGTTCAGGCGCAGCTGTACCACCAGGTCAGCACCCAAGCCAGCGCCATTCACGAGATGTTCGTCGCCACCCTCAACACCAGTGCGAACACCTACGCGGCCGCCGAGGCCGCCAACGTGATCGCGGCCGGATAAGAGAGTAGGCACAGCAATGGATTTCGCAGCACTACCACCGGAAATCAACTCCGGACGCATGTACGCCGGCCCTGGTTCAGGGTCGCTGCTGGCCGCCTCGGCGGCCTGGGACGAGCTGGCCGTCGACCTGCATTCCGCGGCGTCGAGCTACCGCGCGGTCGTCACCGAGCTGACCAGTGGCCCGTGGTTGGGCGTGTCATCAACGAAGATGGCGGCGGCAGCCGCACCGTATGCCACCTGGCTCACCGCCACAGCCGAGCAGGCGGAGCTCACCAGCACCCAGGCCAAGGCCGCCGCTACGGCCCACTCGAGCGCGTTCGCCATGACAATTCCCCCGCCCTTGATCGCTGCCAACCGCGCACAGTTGGCCACGCTGGTCGCAACGAACTTCTTCGGGCAGAACGCCCCGGCCATTGCGGCCACCGAAGCCCAATACGCCGAGATGTGGGCCCAGGACGCAGCCGCGATGTACTCCTACAGCGCTGCCGCGCAGGCCGCAGCACAGATGGTGCCGTTCACCACGCCGCCGCAGACGGCCAACCCCGGCGGCATTGCGGCGCAGGAGGCGGCGACCGCCGAGGTGACTGCGGCCGCGGCCGGCCAAGCCGCCACCAACCTGGCGATGGAGGCGTTGCCGGGTGCACTGGCGGGCTCAGCCGAAGCGGGGGCGCTCAACCTTCCGCCGATCTTTGGCGATCTGGCGACGTTGGGTGCGGCTCCGGTCTCAACCATGATGAGCGCCGCCATCATTGCCGCGTTCATACCCGAGTACCTCATTGCCGGCGCGGCACTCCCGTCGCCGTTCGGCCTGGAGGCGGCAGCTCCCGCTGCCATCGCGGCGGGTCTGCCCTTGGGCCTGACACCAACGCTGGGCAGTGCCGGCCTGGCGTCGGCAACGTCGGCAGCATCGGCCGGAGTTGGCAACGCGGCCTCCGTCAGCGGCTTGTCGGTACCCAAGGCGTGGGCCACCGCAGCGCCGGAAATGCGCTTGGCCGCAGCCGAATTCGCGGCGCCCGCGCTGGCCACCGCAGGCGCGCCGATGATGGGTGGCTCGCCGCTGCTGTGCGCTCCGCCGCTGATGGGGTTGGGTCCGCGTGGCAGTGCTGCAGCGCGAGCCAAGGACGACCAGAACGAAGAGGCCAAGCGCAAAGCAGCCAAGGGGCGACGGTCGTCCATGTGGTGAGGCGCTTCCGGCCGTCGACGATCCCCGCAGGGATCAACCCGACGCCAAGTCGGCGATGATGTCGGCGGCCGGAGCCGATCGGGCGGTCCGATAGGCGGTCCCAGCCCACAAGCTCGTCCCATGCGGGTCGTCCACGGCCACCGCCGCCGCCCGGATCGGGGCGGTCATGTGGTTGATCTCCGGGTATCCCACCGGCGCCACATCTTCGAAGGCGCGGGTGAAGTCGTTCTCCAGGCCGCGTGCGTAACGGCCGGAGAAGGCGCACGTCACCGTGGTGTTGGTGAATTCCGGGTTGGTCAGCGCCGCCCGGTGCGTCGGGTTGGTCCCGGCTTCGTGCGCCAGCAGCAGCGCGGTACCGACCTGGGCCGCGACCACACCACCGCCCAGCACCCCGGCTACGTCGGCCGCGGTGCCGAGCCCACCCGCCGCCACCAACGGGACATGGCCGTGGGCGTGGGCGATCTCCGCCAGCACATGCTCCAGGGAGTCGGTGCCCGGGTGCACGTCCGGCGCAAAGGTGCCCCGATGTCCACCGGCCTTGGGGCCCTGCACCACCAGCGCCTCGGCCCCATGTCCCAGCGCGACCCCGGCCTCGTAGGCAGACGTCACCGTGACCATCGTCAGGATCCGCAACGCCCGCAACGCCGCTATGTCGTCGGGCGACGGCGTCCCGAACGTGAACGACACCACCGTGGGCCGCAGGTCGGCAATCACCTCGAGCTTCTCCGGCCAGCAGTCGTCGTCGCCGAAGCGGGGCCGGCCCAGCTCTACGCCGTAATGTTCGGCCAGCGTATCCAGCAGGTCGGCGTATTCGTCGAGCAACACCACATCCGCGCCGCTGGGTTGGGGCACAAACAGATTGACACCGATCGGGCCGCTGGTGGCCGCGCGCGCGGCGGTGATCTCGTCGGCCAGCTGTTCGGCAGTGCGATAGCCTCCCGCGACGAACCCGAGTCCGCCGGCCTCCGACACCGCGGCCGCCAGCGCCGGTGTGCTGGGACCGCCTGCCATCGGCGCGCCGACCAGTGGGACAGTGAGTTCGGAGAAGCTGAACGCCATTGCTCTAGCCTGCCATCAACCGGCAAGCGCCCGCAGACGGGTTGGCAGCGCCCCTTTCGAGCGGTAGGGACCCAGTACGGCGACGCCGTAGGGCTGGCACAACAGCTGACGGGCCACCGCGTTGACCTCATCGACGGTCACCGCGGACAATTCCCGCAGGGTGCGCGCGATGGGCCGATGCCGGCCGTAGTTCAACTCGGTACGGCCCAGCCGGTTCATCCGGGACCCGGAATCCTCCAGGCCCAGCACCAATCCCCCGCGCAATGACCCCTTGGCGATCCGGCACTCGTCGGCGGTGATTCCCTCGCGCGCCACCGAGTCGAGCACCTCGGCGGTCACTTCCGCCACCTCGGCGAACCGGTCCGGCTGGCATGCGGTGTACACCGACAGTGCGCCGGCGTCGGCGAAGGTGTCCACCGACGAGTAGATCGAGTACGCCAGGCCGCGGGTCTCCCGAACCTGTTGGAACAGCCGGGAACTCAGGCCGCCGCCCAGAGCGGTGTTGAGCACCGCCAGCGCCTGACGGTGCTGCCAATATCGTCCCGGCGCACGTACCCCTAAAGACATGTGCGTCTGGTCCGCGTCGCGGTTGACCACGGTCAGCCCGGGCTTGCCCGGGACCCGGGTGGTGCCGCGCCGCGGCTCGGCGGGCTTCTCACCACGAATCAGGCGGTGCCCGAAGTGTTCTCGCACCAGCGCCACCACCGTGTCATGGTCGATGTTGCCGGCAACGGCGACCACCATGCGCTCCGGTGTGTAGCGGCGCTGGTGGAACGACCGCAGCTGTGCGCGAGTCATCGACGACACCGAGTCGACATTGCCGATCACCGGCCGCCCGATTGGATGGTCGCCGAACAGCGTCGACAAGAACACATCGCCCAGCGCGTCCTCGGGATCGTCGTCGCGCATCGCGAGTTCCTCGAGAACCACATCGCGTTCGAGGTCGACATCGGCAGCCGCGCAGGACCCGTTGAGCACCACGTCGCTCACCAGCGCGACGGCCAGCTCCAGGTCGGTGTCGAGCACATGGGCGTAATAGCAGGTGTGCTCTTTGCCGGTGAAGGCGTTCAGCTCGCCCCCGACGGCGTCCATCGCCTGGGCGATGCCGGCCGCCGTGCGGGTCGGGGTCGCCTTGAACAGCAGGTGTTCCAGGAAGTGCGCCGCCCCGGCCACCGTGGCGCCCTCGTCGCGAGATCCGACGCCGACCCAGACGCCCACCGACGCCGAACGAACTGCGGGAAGGTATTCAGTGACTACCCGCAGCCCGCCCGGCAGGGTGGTGCGTCGCAGTGTGGCGCGTGGCGCCGCTATGTCAGCTTTCGGTAGCCGCGGCATCGGCAGACTCAGCGGGCCCCGCCTCTGGGGTCGACTCGTCCACGGGCACCAGCGAGATCTTGCCGCGGTTGTCGATGTCGGCGATCTCCACGCGCAGCTTGTCGCCGACCTTCACCACGTCCTCGACCTTGGCCACCCGCTTGCCCTTGCCGAGCTTGGAGATGTGCACCAGGCCGTCGCGGCCCGGCAGCAGCGACACGAATGCGCCGAAGTCGGTGGTCTTGACCACGGTGCCCAGGAACCGCTCGCCGATCTTCGGCAGCTGCGGGTTGGCGATCGCGTTGATCTTGTCGATCGCCGCCTGCGCCGACGGGCCGTCGGTGGCCCCGACGAACACGGTGCCGTCGTCCTCGATCGAGATCTGAGCGCCGGTCTCCTCGGTGATCGAGTTGATCATCTTGCCCTTGGGCCCGATGACCTCGCCGATCTTGTCCACCGGAACCTTGATGGTGGTGACTCGCGGCGCGTAGGGGCTCATCTCGTCGGGCTCGTCGATGGCCTCGGCCATCACATCCAGGATGGTCATCCGGGCGTCCTTGGCCTGCGCGAGAGCACCCGCCAGGACGGACGAAGGGATGCCGTCCAGCTTGGTGTCCAGCTGCAGCGCGGTGACGAAGTCCTTGGTGCCGGCGACCTTGAAGTCCATGTCGCCGAACGCGTCCTCGGCGCCCAGGATGTCGGTGAGCGCGACGAAGCGACGCTCGGTCTTACCGTCCACCTCGACATCATCGGAGACCAGGCCCATCGCGATACCGGCGACCGGAGCCTTCAGCGGCACACCGGCGTTGAGCAACGCCAGCGTGGACGCACAGACCGAACCCATCGAGGTGGATCCGTTGGAGCTCAGGGCTTCCGACACCTGCCGGATGGCGTACGGGAATTCCTCGACGCTGGGCAGCACCGGGACCAGGGCCCGCTCGGCCAGCGCGCCGTGGCCGATCTCGCGGCGCTTGGGCGAACCGACCCGGCCGGTCTCACCGGTCGAGTACGGCGGGAAGTTGTAGTGGTGCATGTAGCGCTTGGACTTCTCCGGACCGAGCGAGTCGATCTGCTGCGCCATCTTCATCATGTCCAGCGTGGTCACGCCCATGATCTGGGTCTCGCCACGCTCGAACAGCGCGCTGCCGTGCGCCCGCGGGATCACCGCGACCTCGGCCGACAGCGCCCGAATGTCGGTGATGCCACGGCCGTCGATGCGGAAGTGGTCGGTCAGGATGCGCTGACGCACCAGCTTCTTCGTCAGGCTCCGGTAGGCCGCGCTGATCTCCTTCTCGCGACCCTCGTAGGTCTCGGCGAGGCGCTCGATGACCTCGGCCTTGATCTCTTCGGTGCGCTCGTCACGCTCGGCCTTGCCCGCGATGGTCAGCGCCTTCGCCAGCTCGTCGGTCGCGACCGACGCCACCGAGTAGTAGACGTCGTCACCGTAAGGCGGGAACAGCGGGTAGTCGGCGGTCGGGCGGGCGGCCGCGGCGCCGAGCTCCTGCTGGGCCTTGCACAGCGCCGCGATGAACGGCTTGGCCGCCTCCAGGCCCTCGGCCACCACGGTCTCGGTCGGCGCCTGTGCGCCGGATTCGATCAGCTCGATGACGTTCTCGGTGGCCTCGGCCTCGACCATCATGATCGCGACGTCACCGTCGTCGAGGAGGCGGCCCGCCAGCACCATGTCGAAGGCCGCGCCCTCGAGCTGTTCGACGGTGGGGAACGCCACCCAGGTGCCGTTGATCAGCGCCACCCGCGCCGCACCGACCGGGCCGGAGAACGGCAGGCCGGCGAGCTGGGTGGAGGCCGAGGCGGCATTGATCGCCACCACGTCGTACAGGTCGTTCGGGTTCAGGCTCAGCACGGTCACCACGACCTGAACCTCGTTGCGCAGGCCGTCGACGAACGACGGGCGCAGCGGGCGGTCGGTGAGGCGGCAGGTCAGGATCGCGTCGGTCGACGGCCGGCCTTCGCGGCGGAAGAACGAGCCGGGGATACGGCCGGCCGCATACATCCGCTCCTCGACGTCGACGGTGAGCGGGAAGAAGTCGAAGTGGTCCTTGGGAGCCTTGCTGGCGGTGGTCGCCGACAGCAGCATGGTTTCGTCGTCGAGGTAGGCGACGACACTGCCGGCGGCCTGCTGGGCCAGCCGGCCGGTCTCGAAGCGGATGGTGCGCTTGCCGAAGCTGCCGTTGTCGATGACAGCGGTGGTCTCGAATACGCCTTCTTCAATTTCAATTGCAGACATAAAAGCCCGTACGGCCTTTCCTGGTTTGTTCAACTGTTTCGCAACGTCGGACGTGCGTCAGTGATGGACCTGGATGCGGCTACGGTCGTCGATCGAAGCGGCCGGATCCTGGCTTACGTACTGTCAAAGCACTCCTCAGGCCCGGCTGCCACTACCGAAGACCGCCCGACTCAGGTCTGGCTGATCGCAGGAACGTGTCCCGTCGTGACGTGCCGGAGTGGCGCACGCGGATGCGGGGGCCACACCGATGCCCGGGCCTGGGCGGCCCGGGACGGCCTCACTCTACACGGAGGCGACTGACGCCGGCCCGATTCGTCGTCAGCGACGCAGGCCGAGACGCTCGATGAGCGAGCGGTAGCGCGCCACATCGGTCGCGGTCAGGTACTTGAGCAGACGGCGACGACGACCGACCAGCAGCAGCAGGCCGCGGCGGGAGTGGTGGTCGTGCTTGTGCTGCTTGAGGTGTTCGGTGAGGTCGACGATCCGCTTGGTCAGCAGGGCGACCTGAGCTTCGGGCGAGCCGGTGTCGGTCTCGTGCAGGCCGTAGCTGGCCAGGATCTCTTTTTTCTGCTCGACGGTCAGCGCCACGAAGAATCTCCATCAATCGGTCCCGCGAATATCAAGTCGGCGGCCACCGCGGACTGCAGCACGCCGAGGGGCGAGTCTAGCAGCGCCCTGGGCGCCCTTCCCAATCGCGCGGGTGGTCAGTCACCCGAGAGCAGGCCGCGGGTCTTCTCGACGTCGGTGTTCATCACCGCCACCAGGTCCGCCACGGAGTCGAACTTCTCCTGGCCCCGGATCCGACTGACGAAGTCCACGGCCACGCGCTGCCCGTACAAGTCTGCGGTTTCGTCGATCACGAACGCCTCCACGGTGCGGGCCCGTCCGGAAAACGTCGGGTTGGTGCCCACCGACACCGCGGCCCGACAACGCTGACCGGCGACGACGGTGCCGGGCACCTGGCCGTGTCCCAACACGGTGAACCACGCGGCGTACACCCCGTCGGCCGGAATCGCCGCAAAGGCCGACGGCGCCACGTTGGCGGTCGGGAAGCCGAGGCCGCGCCCACGGCCGTCACCGCGCACCACCAGTCCCTCGACCCGGTGCGGCCGGCCCAGCGCCTCGGCCGCCGCGGACACATCGCCGGCGTCCACACAGGACCGGATGTAGGTCGAGGAGAAGGTGACCGACTGGACGGCGTCGGCGCGCTCAGCCACCAGCGACACCGATTCGACCCCGAACCCGAACTGCTCACCGGCCCGGCGCAGGGTCTCGACGTTGCCGGCCGCCTTGCGGCCGAAGGTGAAGTTCTCCCCCACCACCACTTCCACCACGTGCAGGTGCTCGACCAGCAGTTGGTGGATGTAACGGTCCGGGGTGAGCTTCATGAATTCGGGCGTGAACGGAATCACCAGGAACACGTCGATGCCGAACTGCTCGACCAGCTCGGCGCGCCGCGCCAGCGTGGTGAGCTGCGCGGGATGGTTGCCGGGGTAGACGACCTCCATCGGATGCGGATCGAAGGTCATCAGCACCGTCGGCACGCCGCGCGCCTGGCCGGCCTTCACCGCATGGGTGATCAGTTCCGCATGTCCACGATGCACACCGTCGAACACGCCGATGGTGAGCACGCACCTGCCCCAGTCTGTGGGGATCTCATCCTGCCCCCGCCACCGCTGCACCAGGACAGCCTAAACTGTCGTGTTGTGAGCCCTTGGGAGCAGTCGGACGGGCTGAGTAGCGTCGCCCAGGACTATCTGAAAGTCATCTGGACCGCCCAGGAATGGTCACCCGACAAGGTCAGCACCAAGATGCTGGCGGAGAAGATCGGCGTGTCCGCCAGCACCGCCTCGGAGTCGATCCGCAAACTCGCCGACGCCGGCTTGGTGGACCATGAGAAGTACGGTGCGGTGACGCTGACCGATGAAGGGCGCCGGGCAGCGTTGGCGATGGTGCGCCGGCACCGGCTGATCGAGACCTTCCTGGTGTGTGAACTCGGCTATGGCTGGGACGAGGTGCACGACGAGGCCGAAGTCCTCGAGCACGCGGTGTCCGACCGGCTGATCGCGCGCATCGACGCCAAGCTGGGCTTCCCGCAGCGCGACCCGCACGGCGACCCGATCCCGGCACCGGACGGGCAGGTGCCCACTCCCCCCGCCCGGCAACTGTGGGCATGCGCCGACGGCGAGACCGGCACGGTGGCACGCATCTCCGACAACGATCCGGAGATGCTGCGCTACTTCGCCCAAGTGGGCATCAGCCTGGACGCCCGTTTACGGGTGCTGACTCGCCGCGACTTCGCCGGAATCATCTCGGTGGGCGTCGAAGGATCCGACGGCGAGCAGGTCACTATCGACCTGGGAAGTCCTGCCGCCCAGGCGATCTGGGTGGTCTAGCCACTACTTCACGTGGCCGGCCAGCTGACCTTCAGCCCCGAAGAGTTCCTGCTGCCAGTAGGTGATGAGTTCGGCGGTGTCGATCTGGTCGGGATGAAAATCCCGCCGCTTGAACGGCCGCATGTCGGAGTAGAAGCCCTGCCACATCGGGTTGCGCAGCATCTGCACCGTCTCCTTGAGGATCCGGAACGGTTGGCGGCGGCCCTCGACATCGGTGGTGGCAATCGAGAGCCAGGAGAACAGCACCAGAATCGGGATTCCACAGTTCTGCGCGAAGCGCATCCATCGGATGCGCGTCGACTCCGGAACGCCCACCGCCCGGTACACGTCGAACGCGACCGACTTGTGCTCCAGCTCTTCGAGCGCATGCCAGTTCAGCAGATTGCGGATCTCAGGGTCATACATCATCGCCTGGACCGCCGGGCGTTTGAGGATGTTCTCCGCCCACACCGCGGTGAAATGTTCTGCAGCCACTGTGAATCCGAGGAAGAAGTGGCGAAGGCGGGGCAGCCGGTCCGGGCTGGGGTACTGCTTGTCGAGGAACTTCTCCATGCGCTCGGTGCCGCTCAGCAGATACTCGAACCATGCGGTGGGATATCCCATGGCCGAGAGCTGCTCATTGAGCTCACGATGCTGCAGTCCGTGCGTCTTCTCCTGCCCGATGAAGCCGGCGACGCGCTTGGCCAACTCGGGGTCGGCAAGCTGGCCGGAGTAGCGGCGCACCGAGCGCACGAAGATGTCCTCGCCGGGTGGGAAGATCGCCGACAAGATGGCTACCAGATGGCTGAACACGATGCTGCCGTCGGCGAAATACCGGTTGCCGTCGGGCTGTTCACCGAACCCGAAGTTCAGGCGTCGGACGGCCGGGTATGTCATCACGTTCGTCATGGCAACGACGCTAGGTCCGCCTGCCGGCCGGCGGAATGGGCGAGCCGGACAAGAATTTGATGTTTTCGGACAGCTGGCCGTCAGGGCCGGCGGCCCCGGTGCTTGCTGGGCGGCGTACCGACCCAACGGATGAAGGCACGACTGAAGGCGGCCGTCTCCGAATACCCCAGTTGACGGGCCGTTTCTTCGACGGTGAGGCCCGATTCGAGCATGGCTAGCGCAAGGGTCACCCGCACCTCATCGACCAGCGCGCGGTAGCTGGTGTGCTCGCCGACCAAGCGGCGATGCAGTGTGCGCTCGGTGATGCACAGTTCGTCGGCGATCACCGCCATCGACGGCAGCACGCCGGGGTCCCGGACCAGCCGGGAGCGCACTTGCGCGGCGATTCCGCGACGGCTCCGACGCGTCTGCAAGAGCTCTTCGCACTGCTTCGCACATACCTGCGCCGCGGCGGTGTCGGCCGCGGGCATCGGAAGCGCCAGCAGTTCGAACGGCAAGGTGATCGCGCTGCGTGTCGCGGCCAGATCGACTTCAATTGTCACCCAGGGGAACTCAAGACGTTCGATGGGAAAGTCAATTCCGGGCAGCTCGACCTTGATCGGCGCATCCGAGCTCAGCTGGCCGATCAGTAGCGGCACCATGCTGGTCAGCGCGAACAGATCACGTTCGAGCATGAAGCTGCGGACGTCGGCGGGAACGGCGCTGTTGTCGAACTCGAGCACTGCGCCGTCGGGGGTGTCGTGGCGACTCAGCCGCAGAAAGGTTGACGACAACGTCGCGTAACGACAGGCCGTGTTGACCGCATCGCCCAAGGTCGGGCTTGCCAGCAGCGCATAGCCGAGCACGCCGGTGTTGGCGAAGTTGTACTGCAGACCGACGTCACGCGCGAACTCGTGTGGATCTTTCACGCGGCCAAGAATGTTCCGCAGGATCGCGAGTTCCTGCCCTGCTTGGACCTCGTTCGCGCTGTCGTCGATGTCGGTCAGCGTGACGCCGGTGCCGGCAAGGCAGTCTGCCGCATCGATGCCATGTAGGCGGGCGGCCTCCAGAAGATGCCGACAAGTGGCCACCGGCCGCGGAATGTCCCAATCCGCCTGCGCGGCATCGCCGATCGACACATGTCCGAATCTATCAAATTTGTGTCGGCATGCACTGTCCGCTCTAGGCTTTGCGGATGGCAAAGCTTGAGTTGTCCCGTGAACTGTCGCTGCCTCCCGACGAAGCCTGGGCCCACGCGTCGAATCTGGCCGAGTTGGGCGACTGGCTGTCCCTGCACCAGGGCTGGCGTTGCGAAATCCCGGCCGAGCTCACCGCCGGAACCACGTTGGTCGGGGTGGCGGGAGCCAAGGGCATGCGCAACCGAGTCACCTGGACGGTCCGCAAATTCGACCCGCCAGCACTGCTGGAACTGACCGGCGACGGCGTGGGCGGCACCAAGTACGCACTGACATTGGCGATCAGCCCGGCCGCAACGGGTTCGAAGTTCCTGCTGCGGATGGACCTGGGCGGACGGCCGCTGTTCGGACCGATCGGGGCGGCCGCCGCCCGCGCGGTCAAGGGCGACATCGAGGGATCGATCAAGCGATTCGAGCAGCTCTACAGCTGACGCGTCAACCGGCGGCACCCAGGGCAGTCGAAGCACCCCTCAGCCGCTCAGCAGGCCCTTGGCGATGTGGGTGACCTGAACCTCGTTGCTGCCGGCGTAGATCATCAGCGACTTCGCGTCGCGAGCCAACTGCTCCACCCGGTACTCGGTCATGTAGCCGTTGCCGCCGAACAGCTGCACCGCCTCCATCGCGACCTCGGTCGCCGCCTCCGAGGAGTACAGCTTGATCGCCGACGCCTCGGCCAGCGTCGGGATCTTGCCGTGCTTGGCCTTCTCCAGCGTCTGGAACACCATGTTCTGCACGTTGATCCGGGCCACCTCCATCTTGGCCAGCTTGAGTTGGATCAGCTGGAATTGGCCGATGTTCTGGCCCCACAAGGTGCGGCTCTTGGCGTAGTCGACGCAGAGCCGATGGCACTCGTTGATGATTCCCAGCGCCAGTGCGGCGACCCCGACCCGTTCGGCGACGAAGTTGGCCCGGGCACTGTCACGCCCGTCGCCGCCGGTGTGCTCCTCGGTCTCGCCCAGCAGCCGGTCGCGCCCCAACCGCACGTCGTCGAAGAACAACTCACCGGTCGGCGAGGAGTGCATGCCCATCTTCTTGAACGGCTTGCCCTGGGTCAGGCCCGGCATACCGGCGTCGAGGACGAAGGTGAGCACCTTGCGGTTGCGTGGATCGGTGCCGTCCTGTTCGTCCAGCTTGGCGTAGACGATGAGGGTGTCGGCGTAGGGGCCGTTGGTGATGAACGTCTTCTGCCCGTTGAGGATGTAGTTGTCACCGTCACGCCGGACATAGGTCTTCATCCCGCCGAACGCGTCGGATCCCGCGTCCGGCTCGGTGATCGCCCAGGCGGCGATCTTTTCCAGGGTGACCAGTTCCGGCACCCAGCGTTCCTGCTGAGCCAGCGTGCCGCGCGACAGTATCGTGGCAGCCCCCAGCCCGAGACTGACACCCACGGCGGCGACCAATCCCAAGCTCACGCCGGCGAGTTCGCTGACCAGGATCAATCCCATCGAGGCCTGAGCACCCAGATCGCCGAAGCCGCCTTCCGACGACGCGGCCGGCTTTCCCCCGCCTTCGGCGGTCTGCCGCGCCTGCGCCTTTTCCAGTCGGCTTTTGATGGCTTCGGCCGCAAGCACGTCGATCCCGAAGTCGGCGAACAGCTTCCGCAGGATCGGATACGGCGGCAGTTCACCGCTCTCCAGTGCGTCGAGGTTCGGCCGAACCTCCCGGTCGATGAATTCTCGGACGCTGTCCCGGATCAGCTCGTCGGTGTCGGACCACTCGATCATTGTCTACTCCGTCTCCTCAGCATCACTTCGTTCTGCATCGTCGCCGGTGGCTATGGCAACCTCGCCGCGATGTCGTCGATCTGCCAGATGCCGTCGGTTTCAATGGTGTCGGTGTCGTGCCAGCCGGCCAGCCGCGAGATGGCCCCACCCTGCACCGCATAGACCGTGCCGGTGACCGGGCATTTCTCCGTTGCCAGATAGGCCACCAGCGGCGAGATGTTGGCCGGGCTGAACAGGTCCAACTCCCCGTCCTCCGGCTCGGCCATCAGCGCGCCCATCCCGGGAGTCGCCAGCGTGAGTCGGGTACGGGCGATGGGGGCGATGGCGTTGACCCGCACCCCATAGCGGTCCAGCTCCTCGGCGGCGATCAGGGTCAGTGCGGCGATCCCGGCCTTGGCCGCGCCGTAGTTCGCCTGCCCGGCGTTGGGCAAGGTGACCCCGGACCCCGAGGCGGTGTTGATGACCGCGGCGTTGGGCTGATCGCCTGCCTTGGACTGCGCCTTCCAGTAGGCCGCGGCGTGGTGCAGCATCGCGAAGTGCCCTTTGAGGTGGACCGCGACCACGGCATCCCACTGCGCCTCTTCCATGCCGGGAATGAATGCGTCGCGCAGGATTCCGGCGTTGTTGACCAACACATCCAACCGGCCGAACTCGTCGACGGCCTGCTGGACAAGGCCTTTCGCGGCATTCCAATCGGAGACGCTGTCGGTGTTGGCCACCGCTCGCCCGCCGGCCGCCACGATCTCATCGACGACCTGCTGCGCGGTGGTGGAGTCGGAACCCTCGCCGGCATTGCTTCCACCCAGGTCGTTCACGACGACGCAGGCGCCCTCACTGGCGAACAGCAACGCGTGCTCCCGCCCGATCCCTCGCCCGGCGCCGGTGATGACGGCGACACGGCCTTCTAACACACCCATTGATTTTCCCCTTCAGTCGGCGATGACGGCCAGGCCGTCGGTGATCGCCATTTCGCCGGCGCCTACGCGCGCGGTCTCGAATGCGTACGTCGTGGCGCCGTCGCCGCGACCGCTGGTCCAGATCCGGGTCTCCAGGTCGTCGCCGGGCAGCACCATCTTGGAGAACCGGACCGCCAACCGCCTAAGCCGGCTGACATCCGAGCCGGCCACCTCGGTAAGCACCGCCCAGGACGTGAACGCCATGGTGCACAGGCCGTGCGCGATGATCCCCGGCAGTCCGGCGTCGCGGGCGACTTCCTCGTCCAGGTGGATCGGCATCGGATCACCCGCGGCCGGCCCGTAGCGGAACGTCTGGTCGGCATCGACGTGCTGGACGACCTTGGCCATCGGCGCCTGCTCGCGCAGGGCGTCGTCGAACTTGTGTCCGGGGCTCAGTTCGCCGATCCGCTTGCCCGCATTGTGTCCACGGAAAAAGCAGGTCACGTATTGCTCGTTGACAAGCTCGCCGTCCTCGGTGCGGCATTCGAGCAGAATCGCCGCGCGGGTGCCCTTCTCCAGTCCTTCGTAACCGATCATCTTGCCGCGGGAGACCAGCTTGTCCCCCGGTCGGATAGGCCGGTGGAACCAGAAGTCCTGCTCGCCGTGCACCACCCGCGGGATCAGCTCGACCGGTGCCACCTCGACGGCCGGCACCAGCAGTGACTCGAACACCGGCACGATCGCGAACACCGGCGGTGCGAGGTCGCCGCTGCGGTGCGCGGAGATCGGATCGTTGGTCGCCTCGGCGTACTCGACGATCCTCTCGCGGGTGACTTCGAAGCGGTCCTCGTCGCTCCACTTGTCCAGCCCGGCATCGTCGAATGCCAGATCGTCGTCCACCTCAGGCTGCCGCCGACGCCAGCGCCTCGAGCTGCGCGAGGGTCTTGTCGAGTTGCTTGGCGCCGTCCTTCTCGACCGCCTTACCCAGCGCACCCTTGATCAGCGCGCCTTCGAAGTCGCCGGCCACGCTGAACTGGGAGCCGTCCCCATCCGGAGTGACCGTGAAGTCAAAGCGGCACTTCACCCCCGCCATACCGGTCCCCGACAACGTCAGGCTGGTCGGGGCGTCGACCTTCTCGACGGTCCATTCGATCTTGTTCGCCATCCCCAGCATGACGATCTTGGCGGTCAGCGCCGATCCTTCGGTGAGTGCGGCCGGTGGCTCGGTGAGCCACTTCTCGTGGATGGTGAACCATTTGTCCCAGCCGGACAGGTCGCTGATGGTGTCCCACAGCGCGTTCGGGCTGACGGCCAGGCTTTTGGTGGCTTCGATGTGTCCCATGGTGTGTTCTCCTGCGCTGTCGATGGTTAGCGCTCGGCGCGCTGGTAGGCGGTGACCACGGCGGCGCCGCCGAGGCCGATGTTGTGTTGCAGCGCAGCGGTGACGCCCGGCACCTGGCGCTTGTCGGCGTCACCGCGGAGCTGCCAGGTCAGTTCGGAGCACTGCGCCAACCCGGTGGCGCCCAGCGGATGCCCCTTGGAGATCAGGCCGCCGGACGGGTTGACCACCCAGCGCCCGCCGTAGGTGGTGTCGCCGTCGTCGATCAGTCTGGGCGCATCACCCTCGGCGCAGAGCCCCAGCGCTTCGTACAGCAGCAGCTCGTTCGCCGAGAAGCAGTCGTGCAGCTCGATCACCTGGAAGTCTTCCGGCCCCAGGCCGGACTGCTGGTAAACACGTTGCGCGGCTTGGACGTTCATGTCATAGCCGATCAGGTTCTTGGCGCTGCCGTCGAAGGTGGAGCCGAAGTCGGTGGTCATCGCCTGCCCGACGATTTCGACCGCGCGACCGGCCAGGCCATGTTTGTCGACGAACGCCTCGCTGGCCAGGATCGCCGCACCAGAGCCGTCCGAGGTCGGCGAGCATTGGAGCTTGGTCAGCGGGTCGTAGATCATCCGCGACCCCAGGATGTCCTCGAGGGTGTATTCGTCCTGGAACTGGGCGTAGGGGTTGTTGACCGAATGCTTGTGGTTCTTGTAGCCGATCTTGGCGAAATGCTCGGCGGTGGAACCGTGTTGCTTGATGTGTTCACGGCCGGCGGCACCGAACATCCACGGCGCCACCGGGAACAGCACCTCGGAGATCTCGGCGAGCGCGAGCACGTGTTTTTCCATCGGCTGGGCGCGGTCGTCGTAGGTGGACGCCAGCGAGCCCGGCTTCATCTTCTCGAAGCCCAGCGCGATGGTGCAATCGGCCAGCCCGCCCCGGATCGCCTGGGCGGCCAGGTAGAGCGCGGTCGACCCGGTCGAACAGTTGTTGTTGACGTTGACGACCGGGATCCCGGTCAGCCCCAACTCATACAGCGCCCGCTGGCCGGAGGTCGACTCGCCGTAGACGTAACCGACGTAGCCCTGTTCCACCTCGCGGTAGTCGATCCCGGCATCGGCCAGCGCCTTGGTGCCGGATTCTCGGGCCATGTCCGGGTAGTCCCATGCCGATCCGTCGTCGTTGGTCCGCCGGCCCGGCTTCTCGAACTTCGTCATCCCGACGCCGATCACATACACCTTGTTCGCCATGGTTCCCTTTCGCATCCGACCAGTGGCTAGAAACATACAGACCTGATTGCATCTTTACAAGGGTGCGCAGAGGGCCCCTGCGAGCGAAGGTGCGGTGAGTTGCCGGCCGGCGAATTCAGTCGGATTGCGGCAGCACGCCGGCCGCGACCTGACGCAGGTGCACGCAGGCGCGATCCCAGCGCCGCCGGGCGCGCTGCGCATCGTCGTCGACGAAGTTCGACACCAGGATGCCGCGTAACGCATCCATCGCGGTGTAGACGACGTTGCGTATCTCCTTCTGCGCCGGGTGCCCGGGCATCAACCGGGCGATCGCGGCGACCAGGGTCCCGTTGACGACGCCTTCCACCCGTTCGATGTGCTGCGCCAGGACCCGATCGGTGCGGGCGGCGACCCAGAGTTCCACGGTGGCAATGAACATCGGCCCCTGATGGGCCTCCCAAAGAAAGTCCAGGGCCATCTTTACCGGGTCCGGAATCGACCGGACCTGACCGAGTTCACGAATGGCGGCCTGGGTGCGTTGCTGGGCCAGGTGCTCGACGGCGGCGACGACGAGGTCCTCTTTCGACCGGAAATGATGGATCTGGGCGCCCCGGGTGACGCCGGCCAGTTCGGCGATACGCGGCGTGGTGGTGCCGGAGTAGCCGTAGCTCACCAGGCATTCGATGGTGGCGTCGAGCAGGCGGGTTCGCATCGCGGCACTGCGTTCGGCCTGGGTGCGTCGCACCGCAGGTGCACTACCGCTCGCAGTCATCCCGCCACCTCCACCAGTTTCCGGCCCATAACTCGCGCGTCAGCATAACTTCGCAGGGATACGTTTACATACGTTCTCGTAGGCATGTATCCATCCCCGGCGGTTGCTCACCAGAGCATGTGCACCTGTTCGGCCCAGCCGAGTAGGCCGTTGACGGCAATACTCGCTCCGCCGTCGGTGCGGATCCGGCCGTCGTAGTGCCCGAAGCACTGATGGGTCCCCGGCAACGGTGACCGGTGATGGAACGGGGTGAACGTCAGCTCCACCTGGTCACAGTCGGGCGTGCGGATCGTCCAGGGCCCGGCGTATTCCGGGTAGTGCCAGTCCAGTTCGGCGCCGATCTTGGTCAGTCGGCCATCCACGCAGAGCGCGTTCTCGGTGCTTGCCGTGCCGGCAGTCCACTTGCCCCCGAGCTGCAGGCCGACCGTGCGGCCGTCGGTGCGCCCAGAGGCCGCGCCCCAGTTCCACAGGGTGTTGGCCGGCCAACGACCGCGCCCGTGGTCGAGCACCCCCCACCCGCCGGCGAAGTCGTATACGTCGTCGCCGACCTGCACCGTGCCCGACGCCGGCCGCGCGGTGTGCTTGGCGGTGTACTGGAATCTCGTCTCGCTCCACGGCACCACCACCGCCAGCGTCTCGTGTCCGGGTGGCAGGGCCACAAACAGGTCACCGGTCATCGGGCCGGCAGAGGTCTTGCAGGAGAACCGGATCCGCGTGCCGTCGGGCTCGGGGGTGAGATCGATCGCGACCAGGCCACGGGCGGCGGCCGGTCCGTCGCCGAGGCTGGACGGCAGCGTGATCCCCCACCCGCCCGGGTGCAGACAACTGCGACTGAGCTCCCGCCCGGAATAGTCCAGGAGGAAGACGTTGCTCACCCCGAGGTAGTCCAGGTCGGCGACGGTGATCGCGATCAGGTGGGTGGGCGTCGTCAGGCACCAGTACTCCCACCGCTTGGTGCGGCCCCAGCCACGCAGGTTGCAGCGGTGCAGCGGTGTTCGGGTCCAACCGACGGCGGCCGGGTTCAGCAATCCGGCCGCATCGCACAGATCGACCGGCTCGGTGATCTCGCGCTCCTCGGTGGCCATCGGCGGACTATAGCGTCGCCGGCCGGATGACGACCACCGATTTGGTCCGCCTTCCCGAGTCCTCCAATAGTGCGATCACCCGGCCATCGGCGTCGGTTGCCGCGTAGATTCCGTCGATGCCCGCCGGGACCAACGGCCGGCCGTGGCTGACGTCGAGCGCCTCCTCGACGTCCAGGTCCCGGCGCGGAAAGGTCTGCAGGCAGGCGTCATCCAAGCTGTAGCTCAGTTGCGGGCTCTCCCCCACCTCGTCGAGGGTGCGAGCCTGATCCAGCCCGAAGCTGCCGGCCCGGGTACGCCGCAACGCGGTCAGATGACCGCCCACCCCCAGCTCGCTGCCGACGTCACGGGCCAGTGCCCGGATGTAGGTCCCCGCCGAACAGTCCACCTCGACGTCCAGATCGACGAAGGGATCGGCACGCCGCACCGCCAACAACTCGAAGCGCTCGATACGCACCGGCCGGGCCGGCAGCTCGACGGCGCGGCCCTCCCGGGCCAACTGATAGGACCGCTTGCCGGCGACCTTGATGGCGCTGACCGCCGAGGGCACCTGCTCGATGTCGCCGCGCAGTCCGGCGATCGCCGCGGCGATCTGACCGTCGGTGATGTGCGCCGCCGAAGTCGTGGTCAGCACCTCGCCCTCGGCGTCCTCGGTCGAGGTGGTCTGCCCCAACCGGATGGTGGCGGCGTAGGACTTCTGCGACGCGGTCAGCAACCCCAGAATCTTGGTGGCCCGCTCGATGCCGACCACCAGCACCCCGGTGGCCATCGGGTCCAACGTGCCGGCGTGGCCGACCTTGCGGGTCCCGAAGAACCTTCGACACCGCGAAACGACGTCGTGGCTGGTGATTCCGGCGGGCTTGTCGACGATCACCAGACCGGCCGGCGGCGGCGCGCTCACAGCACGATCGCCGTCAGCACCAGGCCGCCTGCCACCGACCATCGGCCGCGCAGCTCAGTCAGCGGAGGTCCGGACAGCGCCGCGGGATCGATCAGGATGCGGGAGCGAAAGCTGCCGTCGGGATCGAAGGTGATGTGGGCGTCCTCGAAACCCAACCACCGCCGGGTCAGCGGAAACCACACCTTGTAGGTGGCTTCTTTGGCGCAGAACAGGATTCGGTCCCAATGCCAGTCTTGCGGCAGCGCTGCGAGTTCGTCACGTTCGACCGGCAGGCTGACGGCTTTGAGCACACCGTCGGGCAGCACGTCGTGTGGTTCGGCATCGATACCCACCGATCGCACGTCGCCGCTGCGGCCTACCACCGCCCCTCGGAAGCCCGCACAGTGCGTCAGGCTGCCGACAACGCCGTCGGGCCACGTGGGCTCGCCCTTCTCCCCCTTGAGGATCGGGACCGGCGGTTGACCGAGCTCTTCCAACGCCAGCCGAGCGCAGTAACGCGCGGTGATGAACTCGTTGCGGCGCTTGGCAACCGAACGGGCCACCAGCGGCTCTTCCTCGGGCAGCGGAGCCAACCCCGGAGGATCGTCGTAGCGTTCGGCCCACGCCAGCGAGTCCGCCGGCGCTCCTTCGAGCACCCTGTCCAGCAGCTTGCTCATCGCGCCTGCCGCTTGCGCAGCCGCTCGGCGAATTTCGCACTGGCCTCGCGCATTTCGTCGGTGATGGCGAAGTGGCCGCCGAACTCGTTGAGGTAACCGGGCGGGTATTGCGGATCGGGCAGTATCTGGCGCAGCCACCGGTGCGGCGGGCGTCGGCGCCACTCTCGGGGATAGCCCACCGACACCTCTTCGAAGCGCACACCGTCGTAGAACGTGGTCCGCGGGATGTGCAGGTGGCCATAGACCGAACACGTCGCGTTGTAGCGGGTGTGCCAGTCGGCGGTTTCGACGGTGCCGCACCACAGCGAGAACTCTGGATAAAACAAAGCGTCGCAGGGCTGGCGCACCATCGGGAAATGGTTGACCAGCACGGTCGGCGTCATCCAGTCGAGGTCTTCGAGCCGCTTACGGGTGACGGCGACCCGATCGCGGCACCATGCGTCGCGGGTGCCGTAGGGCTCGGGCGACAGCAGGAACTCGTCGGTGGCCACCACGTTGTTCTCCCGCGCGATGGCCAGGCCCTCGGCCTTGCTCGTCGCTCCGGCCGGAAGGAACGTGTAGTCGTAGAGCAGGAACATTCCCGCGATAGTGGCCGGGCCACCCTGCTCGGTCCAGACCGGAAAGGGGTGCTCGGGCGTGATGACGCCCATCTGGTCGCACATGTCGACCAGATAGTCGTAGCGCGAGCGGCCGAACACCTGCATCGGGTCCTTGTTGGTGGTCCACAGCTCGTGATTCCCCGGGACCCAGATCACCTTGGCGAACCGCTTGCGCAGCAGATCCAGCGCCCAGCGGATCTCGTCGGTGCGCTCCGCGACGTCACCGGCGACGATCAGCCAGTCGTCACCGGTGGCCGGATGCAGCGCCTCGGTGATCGGCTTATTGCCCAGGTGACCGGTGTGCAAGTCGGAGATCGCCCACAGGGTGGGGCCGTCTGCAGCCCTGCGCTCGTGGGTGGTCACGGGGATCCAGCCTAATGGAGGCACAGAATTAGAACGTGTTCTCGCCTTCCGGGCAGTGGCCGCCGCCACAACTTGTACACTCCCGGCAGTACACCGGGTGGAAGCGAGGAGTGTCATGCTCACCAAACTGCGTCTGATCACCGCGTTGGGAGCGCTGGTGATGGCCGTCGTGATGGTCTGGCAACAGACACCCCCCAACCGGGACGTCGCCGGCGGCTCCGCGGTGCAGTTGCGTTCCACGGCGATACCGCTGGCACCCCCGACCACCTCGAGCAAAGCGGTCAACATCACCAACCCGCGTCCGTTCGACGCCTGCGAGGACATCCCCTACGACGTCATCGCACAGTTGGGGCTGGCATTCACTCCGCCCAAGCCGGTCGAGGGTGTGCGCTGCGAATTCGACTCCGGCAATTACCAGATGGCCGTCGAGACGTTCGTGTGGCGCAGCTACGACGAGTCGATTCCGGCCGACGCTATCGAGATGGACATCAACGGGCACCGGGCGGCGCAGTACTGGGTCATGAAGCCCACCGAGTGGAACAACCGGTGGTGGTTCTCCTGCATGGTGGCGTTCAAGACCAGCTACGGGGTGATCCAGCAGTCGCTGTACTACTCGCCGGTGTACTCCAACCCGGATGTGGACTGCCCCACCGAGAACCTGATGCGCGCTCACCAGCTGGCCCCGCACTACAAGTACTGATCGCGTGGCCGCCACCTCGCCACGTCCGGCCGGCCCGCGCCTTGCCGATGTTGTGGTGAACCGGGCGCTGCGGCGACTGCCGCCGCCCACCACCGGCTATACCGTGCGCCGGGAACACATCCCGATGCGCGACGGGGTCGCGCTGCGCGCCGTCCACTACCAACCGACCGGCGACGTGGTCGGCACCCTGCTGGTGCGCTGCCCCTATGGCCGCAAGTTCCCGTTCTCACTGGTGTTCGCCCGGATGTACGCCGCCCGCGGGTACCGGGTGATCCTGCAGAGTGTGCGCGGCACCTTCGGTTCCGGCGGTGTGTTCGAGCCGATGGTCAACGAGGCCGCCGACGGCGCCGACACCGTCGCCTGGCTTCGCACCAGGACGTGGTTCACCGGATCCTTCGGCACCATCGGGCTGTCGTATCTGGGCTTCACCCAGTGGGCGTTGCTCGCCGACCCGCCGCCTGAGCTGACCGCCGCGGTCGTCACCGTCGGGCCGCATGATCTGTACCAGTCGACGTGGGGCGTGGGGTCATTCGCGCTCAACGACTTTTTGGGCTGGAGCCACATGATGGCCCACCAGGAAGTGCGTCCGCGGATCCGGGCCGGGTTACAGCAACTGACAGCGCAGCGGCGGGTCAGGCGGGCCGCGGCCGCGTTGCCGCTGGGCTCGGCCGGCCGGGCCCTGTTGGGCGAAGGCTCCCCCTGGTACGAGTCCTGGGTCGAGCACCCTGATCGCGACGATCCGTTCTGGGACAGGTTGCGTCACCCGGTGGCACTCGAGCAGACCCGGGTGCCGGTGCTGCTGCTCAGTGGCTGGCAAGACCTGTTCTTGGATCAGGCGCTGGCTCAGTTCGCGACGCTGCGCGACCGGGGAGCCGAGGTGGCGTTGACCGTCGGCCCGTGGACCCACACCGAGATGCTGACCAAGGGACTGCGCACCGTCACCGCGGAATCCCTGGACTGGCTCGGCACTCACCTGGCCGGCACCGACGGACCCTCGCGGACCAGCCCGGTGCGGGTCTGCGTCACCGGCGGCGGGGGCTGGCGCGACTTGCCGGATTGGCCGCCCGAGTCGACCGGCCGAAGCTGGTGGCTGCAGCCCGGCGGGCGGCTGGCCGACTCCCCGGTGGCCGACGGTATGACCGACTCGGCGAGCTTTCACTACGACCCCGCCGATCCCACTCCCACGGTTGGCGGGCGACTGCTCGCCCCGGGCGGCGGCTATCAGCGCGACGACGTGTTGGCGCGCCGCGCCGACGTGCTGGCCTTCACCGGGGAGCCGCTGACCGGGGATGTCGAGGTGTTCGGCAGCCCGGTGGTGGAGCTGGCGCATTCCAGCGACAACCCGCACGTCGACGTGTTCGTCCGGGTCAGCGAGGTCGACGCCCGCGGACGCTCACGCAATGTCAGCGACGGCTTCCGGCGGCTGAACCAGACCTCGGGGACAGTCCGTATCGAGCTGGACCAGATCGCCCACCGATTCGCGGCAGGCTCACGCATCCGGCTGCTGATCGCCGGCGGCTGCCACCCCCGATTCGCACGCAACCTGGGCACCGACGAGCCCGCTATCAGCGGCGCCTCCCAGCGACCGGCAACGCACACGGTGCGCCTGGCCGGCTCACGGTTGCTGCTGCCCACGGACCGCCGCGACGGCTTTGACCAGCAGGTCTGACATCAGCCGCTGCGGGTCCAGCTGCTCATCCGCGCTGCCCATGACCACAACCGACGTTCGTTCGTCGAGCGCCGCCGTGTACAGATAGTCGGGATCCTCCTCGGGGTTCGCCACACTCAGCTTCACCCCGGTCGTGGTGGCCCCGGCGATGGCAGGGGCCGGGATCCGCTCCACGGTCCCGGTCGCCTCCGGCGAACCGGCCAGTGAGATCCGATCACAGCCCGCCGGTTCAGACTCGGCCGCAACGGGATTGGGTGATCGCAAGGCGACAACGTACATGTTGCCCTGATCTCCCTGCCCGATCACGCCGGCAGCTTCGGTGCCGACCGTCGGATCGACATACGGCGGGATGACCACCGACCGGCACTGCGGCGGGTCCACCTGGGCGTCGGTGAACGCCGCGACCGCGGAGCCGTCGATGTCGGCCTGGCCGAGTGTCTTCGCCGGGTGCGCCTGCGCGGTGAAGCCTTGCGGAAAGTCGTCGGCGACGGCGCCGACGTGCGAGATGTCGTAGGGTGCCGGGCTCGGCTCGGCGGCGGGCGGTTGGGACGCAACCGGCCCCGCCGGGGCGACTTCGGTGCTGGCGCCGCACCCGGCGAGGGTTGCCCCGACGCCGAGTGCGGCCAGCAGTACCAGCCCGTGCCTGGCGGCACGTCGCTGACCACGGTCAAGACCTGGCTTGGCCGACACTTCGATCACCACCACCACCACCAGCGGTGCCACAGATGGTGATGGCGCCACCAGTGATGGTGCCGGCCCCACCATTGCGGCATGGGCGCCATGCGCATGTCACTGGCGAACACGGTGTCCGCCGGTGCGCGATCGATGCCGACGCGAGTGCCCAGCGAGACCGGGGCGCCGGCCGGTTTCCCGACCACGTGGACCGCGGCGGGCGGTGGTACGGCAACCTCCCCCGGGGAGGCCTGCGCCGGCCCCGTCGCGCCGACCAACAGCGCGCCGGCCAATGTCCCGGCGCCGATCGCTCCAGCGGCCACGCGCCGGCACGAATTGCGTGAAATCAACATGATTTCCTCCCTCGTCAAGATTCCCGAATCATCTTGATATTCGCAGGCTAGCACCGAGAAAGGCGCTCGACAACGGTCCGATTAACAATTTTTTTGCCTTCCGAATGTCTCGCTTAAATCGGACCACACACGGCGATTATCGCAGTTCAAAGCCTATCTACTGAGTTACTGATCCACTGATTCACGGATGTCCGTATTTAATGGAATGATGATCGATCAAGCCGGTCTAATATTTCTTTAATCTTGTACAGATAATGGCTCGACAAATTGTTGTCCGGTAGGTTTGCGCAGGCTTGACCGGGACTCGACATCCGCCGACTGACCGCTGAATGCACGTATGCGATCACCACAAGGCCACGCAGCCCTCAGCGCGACTTTCGTCGATCACCCTCGCGGCCGTCGATCGGGCGCTCTGGTCAACCGCGACGGTTGACGGGCTACTCTGGCGTGAGTACCCAGGGTGAGGTTCCACCGCAACCGAAGGTCCATACGATGAGAGCAGCTGCCAGCGATCCCCTCGACAACCGCAGTTTGGGTGTCCCGGCCACCGGCTGGACACCGCCCCGCGAAACCGGAATGAAGCCGACTGAGCCGATCCCGCTGCGTCAAACCCGCACCCGCCGCACTGTCGATCTGTCGCCGGCCCAGCACCGCGGACTCGACCTCTGGCAACGCGACGCCGCCGACCGGGTGGGATGCGCCCGCATTACGGGGCAGGAAGTCATGACTGCGTTGATCGACCAACTGCTCGCCGACCCGGAACTCTCGGCGCAGATCATTCGGACCCTGCGGTCCCGTCGATAGCCCAGATCTGAGCCCACGATTCCTTCAGCCGACGGTGTCGCGAACCCGGGTAGTCACCGCGTCAAGCTCGTGGACGGCGTAAACCGGGGCGCCCAGCTCCGGGTCCGCGATCGGTAACTGCACCCAGCTGGCGCAGCCGGCGTAGTCAGGGCTGCGCGCCAACCGCACCGGCGTCGACAGCGGGAACACCTGAACCACCAGGGCCGTCAACCGATGTTTGGGCCGGAAATCAACCCGATCGGCGCGTACCGATTCAGTGGTCCAGATGTGCAGGTCCGCGATGTCCTCCAACGCCTCGGGCCGCTCGACCGGCAGCGCCGCAACGACTTTGGCTGCGGCCCGCACCAGCACCTGCTCCACGGTGGAATCGGCTGCCGCCGGCACGATCAGGTCGCGGTGTTCGGGACGAACCCGCTCGGCGTGACTGTGTACCGATGTCGGAAACAGCAGGAATTCCTCGGCGCTCACATCGAAGCGCTTCTCGTGAATACCGCCTTTACGCAGCAGGATTCGTTGCCGGCCGGCCAGCAGCGCGGCGACGACAGCGCTCCACTCCTTCAACGCCATACCGTGCATTCCGCCCAGCGTAGCCGGGGCTACGGTGAACCGATGAGCGACGACATTCTGCAGGTCCAGACCCAGGACCGAATCCGCACCCTGACCCTGAACCGCCCGCAGGCCCGCAATGCGCTCTCCGGCGCCTTGCGTGAGGCCATCTTCGGTGCGCTGGCCGACGCCGACGCCGACGACGGCGTCGACGTGCTGATCCTGACCGGTGCCGATCCGGTGTTCTGCGCCGGTCTGGATCTCAAGGAGTTCGGCGAATCCACTGGGCTGACGGATATTTCCCCGCAGTGGCCGCCGATGACCAAGCCGGTGATCGGTGCCATCAACGGTGCGGCGGTCACCGGCGGACTCGAGTTGGCGCTGTACTGCGACGTCCTGATCGCCTCGGAACAGGCCCGGTTCGCCGACACCCATGCTCGCGTCGGTTTGCTGCCTTCCTGGGGACTCAGTGTTCGACTCCCCCAGAAGGTCGGCGTGGGCTTGGCCCGCCGGATGAGTCTGACCGGCGACTACCTGTCGGCAGCCGACGCGCTGCGGGCCGGGTTGGTCACCGAGGTGGTGCCCCACGCCGAGCTGCTGACCGCGGCGCACCGGGTGGCCGCCTCGATCGTCGGCAACAACCAGGCCGCGGTGCGTGCACTGCTGGCCTCCTATCACCGCATCGACGAGTCGCAGACCGCCACCGGCCTGTGGCTCGAGGCGATGGCGGCCAAACAGTGGCTCAACACCGTGACCGGCGCCGACGTCGCCGCCAACCGTGCGGCCGTACTGGAACGTGGGCGCGCCCAGGTGCAGTGACAAAACACGTCCCGGACGGCGCTTGCGGCACCGTCCGGGACGTGTCAGTTGAGGCGAACTGCTAGAAGTCGAGCCCCAGGAATGCAGCGCCCGGGTCCATCAACGCCGAGGCGTCGAAACCACCGAACAGCCCGCTCAGGTCGAAGTCGCCGAACGGGGTGACGAAGGTGTCGGTGACGGTGCTGTCGGCGCCGTCCAGACCGGGGATCGCGGAGTAGACGTTGGCGAAACCGCCACCGAGGTTCAAGACGCTGTACACCGAACCGAGCACCGGCAGGTCTGCGGCGTCGCCATCACCGGGCGTCACGCTGTCGATGACGAACTCGGTGGTGGTCAGGCCCAACAACTGGGTGACGGTCTCCTGCGCGTGTGCAGTACCGAGCAGGTCGGTGCCGTCATAGATGTTGAAGTCCTGCGACGTGATCGGCAGCGGGAAGTAGGTGCCGCCGAGGTCGACGCCGGGTGTACCGCCGCCGATGTTGAGGAACGGCAGCGCACCGACCGTCTGGAAGACCGGCGCGAATCCCGGGGTGGCGTCGGCTCCGGTCCCGGTGAACGGGTCGAAGGTGGTGCCGCCGATGGTAAAGGCGTCCTCGCCCACTGCACTGTCGCTCAGCGCGCCGAACGCGGCTCCCGGGTCCATCGAGATCCCGCCGGCCATGCCGCTGAACAGCCAGCTCAGGTCCATGCTGCCGAACGGGGTGACGAGCGTGTCGGTGATCGTGCCGTTTTCGCCCGGGGTGGCGACGTAGACGTTGGTGAAGCCGCCACCGAAGTTGAACGCGTCGTAGACCGTCCCCGCGGCCGGCAGGCCGTCGCCGGTGTCCGAGCCGTCGGTGACAACGAGCTGGGTGTTGGTCATGCCCAACAGGTTGGTCACGTCCACCGAGGTGTTGATGGTGCCGATCTGGGTGGCGTCGTCACCGGTGCCGCTGAATACGTTGAAGTCCTGGGAGGCCAGCCCATTGCCTTGGTGGCTCGGGTCACCCAGCGATGCGCCGCCGATGGCCAGCAGCGGCGCCGCGCCGCCGAGCGCGGTGATCGGCGAGAAGCCCTCCTGCGCCGCGTCGCCGGTTCCCGTGAAGGGGTCCAGCGTGAGACCACCGATGGCGAAGGCGTCCTCGCCACCTCCGGACGCCCCAGCCTGCAGCGCATCGAAGGCGTCGCCCGGCAGCAGCGGGTCCGCCGCGTTGAAGCCGGCGAACATCGAGCTCAGGTCCATGCTGCCCCAGGGCGTCACGAAGGTGTCGGTGACCGTCCCGTCCTCGCCGGGGGTGGCAACGTAGACGTTGGCAAAGCCCCCGCCGAAGTTGAAGACGTCGTAGACCGAACCGGTCACCGGCAGATCCGCCGCCGAACCACCGGATGCGGCGGTGACGTCAGTGATGGTGAATTGCGTGTTGGTCAGACCCGCCAGGTTGGTCACGACGACGCTGGAGTTGATGCTGCCCAGGCTGGTGCCGTCCGCGCCGTACACCTCGAAGTTCTGGGGAGCGGTCGGCAGCAGGCCACCGGGGCTTCCGCCGCCCAAGGTCAACAGTGGCGCGGACCCGGTGAGCGGGTGAACGAGGGAGAAGCCCTCTGCGCCGGTGGCGTCGTTGAAGGGATCGAACGTGTATCCGCCAATGGTGAAGGCGTCGGCGCCGGTGGCACTCGGCGCGACAACGTCGTCACTCGGGCCTGCCACGGCGACCGCAGCCTGCAGGAACGCCGCAGTAAGTAGCCCACCCCCGGTGGCCAGACCTGCGGCGATCAGTCGGTAATGCATCATTTTCGAGCTTCCCCATCTCCGTCGTTTTCCCAAGCCAGTGGGTTACACCCCCAGGGTCAGGCGTGTGTAACTGGTAACAACGCGCAGAACGCTACCCGCGAGTAACCTAAATGTATAGATAGGCAGTGTAGATTTTTCCTGTCAATTAGCTGGACAAACAGAACGCCTCGACGCCCCCGCAGCAGGGTTACGGTGAGACAGCAAACCGGACCTACCCAGGGGGACTCAGTCGTGGCTCAGCACTCCCCGCCGTATCCCCCGTGGCCCCACGGCAACGTCACCCCGCCGCCACGCCGGCGGCCCGGGGATGTCATCGCCGCATCGCTGCTCGCCGTGCTCCTGCTGCTGGCCTGCGGGCTGGGCCTCATCTACTCGATGTTCGCCGGCATGGCGACCGACGTGTGCTCCAGTGCCCATCGCTGCAGTGACAACCTGATCAACGGGGCCTACCTGGTGGCCTGGGGCGGTATCGGTGCTGCCGTGCTCACCACCTTGGTCGGCATGAGCGTCAGCGCGCGCCGACGGAGCCGCATGCTCACCTGGCCGGCACTGGGCTGGTTGATCTTCATCGTCACCTTCGTCACCGGCGGTTTCCTGCTGAACGCCGGCGTGGGCGGCTGACGGCTGACGGGCTAGCCGAGCGATCGAAGGATCCGGCAGGGGTTTCCTGCCGCGAGCACGCCGGCCGGTAAGTCTCGGGTCACTACGCTGCCGGCCCCCACCACGGTGTCGGCGCCGATCGACACCCCGGGGCACACGATCACCCCCGCAGCCAGCCAGACGTTGTCGCCAATGGTGATCGGAGCGGCCGATTCCCAGCCGGCCCGCCGCGCGTCGATGTCGTCGACGGGGTGCAGCGCCGTCAGCAGTTGGGCGCAGGGTCCGATCGATACGTTGTCCCCGATGGTGATGGGCGCGCAGTCCAGAAAGACCGCGTCGTAGTTGACGAAACAGTTGGCGCCGATGCTGGTGTATATGCCGTAGTCGCAACAGAACCGGGGCAATATCTCCGAGTTCGCCCCGAAGGATCCGAGCAGTTCACCCAGCAGTTCACGGCGGGTGTCCGCATCGTCCGGCCCGGTGGCGTTGAACGCCGCCACCAAACGCTGACATGCCTGCCGGCCGGCGACCAGGTCCGGGTCGTCGGGCCGATACGGCGCTCCGCGCAGCATCCGTTCTCGCGCACTGCTCACGCCAGCCGATCCTACGGCCGCCCGGCCCGCACCCAGCGCCCGGAAAGCGCCCGCCACCCGACGAACAGCAACCGCAGCACCAGGGAAGCGGTCAGGCCCGACCATATTCCGGCAAGCCCCCAACCGAAGGCCAACGACAACCACACCAGCGGCAGGAAACCGACCAGCGCGCTGATGACGGTGGCGGTACGCATGAACGCCGTGTCACCGGCTCCCAGCAACACTCCATCGAGCGCGAAAACGATTCCGGCAATGGGCAATTGGGCCACCAGAAACCACCAAGGCACCCCGACAGCGGTCAGCACCGCGACATCGTTGGTGAACAACCCCGGCAGGAGTCGCGCACCGAGTGCCAATCCCGCCGCCAGCACGGCAGCAGCGACCAAGGAGAACAGCGTGACCCGGCCCGCCACCGACTTGGCATGACGGACGTCGGATGCGCCCAACGCTGCGCCCACCAACGCCTGCGCGGCGATGGCCAGCGAATCAAGGGCCAACGCCAGGAAGTTGAACAGCTGCAACACGATCTGGTGGGCGGCCAACGCCGCGGCCCCGAAGCGCGCCGCGACCGCGGCAGCCGAGACGAAGCTGACCTGAAAGGCCAGCGAGCGCGCGATGAGATCGCGTGCCATGACCAGTTGCGCCCGCAGTACTGCGCGGTCGGGCTTGCAGGACACCGGTTCACGGCGCAGCGCACGCAGGAACAACAGCGCGGCAAGCCACTGGCCCGCGCAGTTGGCCACCGCCGAGCCGGCCAGACCCCAGCGCGGCATGCCCAGACCGCCGAACACCAGCAGCGGGCATAACAGCGCCGAAAGCGCAAAACCCGCAACCACATAGCGCGGCGGCCGCGCCGTGTCCTGCACCCCTCGTAGCCATCCGTTGCCCGCCAACGACACCAGAATTGCCGGAGCGCCGAGAATGGCGATCCGCAGCCATGGCAGGGCTGCTCGTGCGATGCTGTCACCCCCGGCCACGGCCGAGACCAGCGGCACCGCCACCGCCTGCACCACAAGCACAATCAGCACTCCCAGCCCCAAGGCGAGCCAGGTGGCCTGCACCCCCTCGGCGACCGCCGCGGACCGATCGCCGGCACCGAAATGCCGCGACGAGCGCGCCGTCGTTCCGTAGGACAGGAATGTGGCCTGCGAGGCGACCAGACTCAGGATCAGCCCGCCGATCGCAAGACCGGCCAGACCCACGGCGCCGAGCCGGCCGACGACAGCGGTGTCGAACAGCAGATACAGCGGTTCGGCGGCCAACACCACCAGCGCCGGCAGTGCCAGCGCCGCGATCTGGGGGTACCTCCCGCTTGCGGGGGACTTTGTCCCGGCGCCGGACTCGTCAGCCAAGGCCGGCGACCAGCGCGGCGACCACGTCCTGTGCCGTACCGGTGACCGTGTACCCGGCGGCCAGGCGGTGACCGCCGCCGCCGAAAGCCACTGCCACGGCGCTCAGGTCCACCGCCGCCTTCGCACGCATCGACACTGCCCAGCACCCGGGCTCGGTCTCCTTGAACACCGCCGCCACCTCGGCTTGGGCGGTGGTACGCACGATGTCGACGATGCTCTCCACCTCCTCGGGCCGCGCCGCGGTCCACTCGGCATGGTCGACCACCGCGTAGACCAGCCCGCGCCCGCCCGCCGCGTCCGGCAGCAGTTGCGCACCCGCCAGCACCCGCGACAGCATCGTCAGCCAGCCGAACGGATGGGTGTCCATGACCGTGCGGGTGACCGCCGCATTGTCGACCCCGGCTTCCACCAGGCGCGCCGCCAGCCGATACGCGCGAGCACTGGCCCACCGGAACGACCCGGTGTCGGTGGCCAGCCCCGCATACAGGCAGTGCGCCACGTCGGCGTCTATCGGCTCACCCCAGGCGTCGAACAGCTGCGCCACCATCATCGTCGTCGAATCCGCCGACGCATCAACGAAATTGGCCGTGCCGAAAAATTGGTTCGAGGCGTGATGGTCGATCACCAGCAGCTCACGTCCGACAGCCAGCTGACCCAGCTCCCCCAGCCGATCCGCGCTCGAGACGTCGACCGTCACCACCAGATCGACGTCGCGACGCATCACGTCGGCGGCGACCAGCAGGTCACCGCCCGGCAACGACTGCAGCGACTGCGGAAGTGCCGCCGGCCGAGCGAAACTGACTTCGACGGCCTTGCCGCGCCGTCGCAGGAGCGACGCCAAAGCCAGCCCCGCACCGATGGTGTCGGCGTCGGGATGCACATGACAGATCACCGCCAGCGTGCTCGCGCCCGCCAGCAGTTCCACGGCTTCGGCGGCGTCCACCCGCCGACTCGTGGGCAGCGGGTCAGTCGCCCGACTGCTCACCGTCACCGCTGTCGTCGGCATCGGGTTGTCCCGGTGCCTCGCGATACGGGTTCGCGTCCCCGACCGGCTGCTTGCCCTCCCGTATCCGGGCCAGGTCGGCATCGGCGGCTTGGGCTGCGGCCAGCAATTCCGACATCCGATGGGCAGCGTCGGGCACGGTGTCCCGCACGAACGACAGGGTCGGGGTGAACCGCACCCCCGTGCCTGCGCCGACCTTGGACCGCAGCACGCCCTTGGCGCCCTCCAACGCGGCAGCGGCGCCGCCGTAGTCGGGGTCCTCGTCCAGGGAGCGGCCCAGCACCGTGTAGTACAGGGTCGCGTCGTGCAGGTCAGCGGTCACCTTCGCGTCGGTGATCGTCACGCCGGCCAGCCGCGGGTCCTTGATCTCGTACTCGATCGCCGAGGCGACGATCGTGGAGATCCGCTTGGCCAGCCGGCGTGCCCGTGCCGGATCAGCCACTACGTCCGCGCCTTCTCGACGAGCTCGTAGGCCTGGATGACGTCGCCTTCCTTGATGTCGTTGTAGGTCAGCGTCAGACCACATTCATAGCCGTCGCGGACCTCGGTGACATCGTCCTTCTCCCGCCGCAGCGAGGAGATCGTGACGGTCTCGGCGATCACCACGTTGTCACGCAGCAACCGCGCCTTGGCGTTGCGGCGCATGATGCCCGAAGTGACCAGGCAGCCCGCGATGTTGCCCACCTTGGAGGAACGGAACATGGCGCGAATCTCGGCACGCCCCAGTTCCTTCTCCTCGTAGATCGGCTTGAGCATGCCCTTGAGCGCGCTCTCGATCTCGTCGATGGCCTGGTAGATGACCGAGTAGTACCGGATCTCCACACCCTCGCGGTTGGCCAGCTCGGTGGCCTTGCCCTCGGCACGGACGTTGAACCCGATGATGATCGCGTCCGACGCCGATGCCAGGTTGACGTTGGTCTCGGTGATGCCACCGACGCCACGGTCGATGACCCGCAACTGCACCTCGTCGTCGATCTGGATCCCCATCAGGGCCTCTTCCAGCGCCTCGACGGTACCGGCGTTGTCGCCCTTGAGGATCAGGTTCAGCTGGCTGGTTTCCTTCAGCGCCGAGTCCAGGTCCTCCAGCGAGATCCGCTTGCGCGACCGCGCGGCCAGCGCGTTGCGCTTGCGGGCGTTGCGCTTATCGGCGATCTGGCGAGCGATCCGGTCCTCGTCGACCACCAGCAGGTTGTCGCCGGCACCGGGCACCGAGGTGAAGCCGATGACCTGCACCGGCCGCGACGGGGTCGCCTCCTCGACATCCTCGCCGTGCTCGTCGACCATCCGACGGACTCGGCCGTAGGCGTCGCCGGCGACGATCGAGTCGCCGACCCGCAGCGTGCCGCGCTGAATCAGCACGGTGGCTACCGGGCCGCGACCACGGTCCAAGTGGGCCTCGATCGCCACACCCTGGGCCTCCATGTCGGGGTTGGCCCGCAGGTCCAGGGCAGCGTCGGCGGTCAGCAGCACCGCCTCCTCGAGCGCGGCGATGTTGGTGCCCTGCTTGGCGGAGATGTCGACGAACATGGTGTCGCCGCCGAAGTCCTCGGCAACCAGTCCGTACTCGGTGAGCTGCCCCCGGATCTTGGCCGGGTCGGCACCTTCCTTGTCGATCTTGTTGACCGCCACCACGATCGGCACATCGGCCGCCTGGGCGTGGTTGATCGCCTCCACCGTCTGGGGCATCACGCCGTCGTCGGCGGCCACCACCAGGATCGCGATGTCGGTGGCCTTGGCGCCACGGGCACGCATGGCGGTGAACGCCTCGTGACCCGGGGTGTCGATGAAGGTGATCAACCGCTCGGAGCCGTCGAAGTCGACGCCCACCTGATAGGCACCGATGTGCTGGGTGATGCCACCTGCCTCGCCCTCGCGGACGTTGGCCTTGCGGATGGTGTCCAGCAGTCGGGTCTTGCCGTGGTCGACGTGACCCATGACGGTCACCACCGGCGGGCGGCTCTGCAGGTCTTCCTCGCCGCCTTCGTCCTCGCCGTAGGTCAGGTCGAAGGACTCCAGCAGCTCGCGGTCCTCGTCCTCGGGCGAGACGACCTGCACCACGAAGTTCATCTCGCTGCCCAGCAGCTCCAGCGTCTCGTCGCCGACCGACTGGGTGGCCGTGACCATCTCACCGAGGTTGAACAGCGCCTGCACCAGGGCAGCCGGGTTGGCGTTGATCTTGTCGGCGAAGTCGCTCAGCGATGCGCCGCGGGCAAGCCGGATGGTCTCGCCGTTGCCGTGCGGCAACCGCACACCACCGACGACCGGCGCCTGCATGTTCTCGTACTCGGCGCGTTTCGCCCGCTTCGACTTGCGTCCCCGCTTGGGTGCACCGCCGGGCCTACCGAATGCGCCGGCCGCGCCACCGCGCTGGCCGGGACGACCGCCGCCGCCACCGCCACCGGGACGACCCCGAAAACCTCCGGCGCCCGCGCCTGCGGGACCACCCGTGCCGCCGGGACCACCGGCACCGCCACCGCGGTAGTTACCGCCCGGACCGCCGCCGGGACCACCGGGACGACCACCGGGGCCACCGGGACGGCCACCGCCGCCGGGCCGCGGCGGACCGCCGGGACGTGCCGGGCGACCCTGTGCGCCGAAGTTGCTGGTGCGTCCGGGCATGTTGCCCGGCGTCGCGCCGCCGCCGGGGCGGGGCATGCCTGGCCGGGGGGCTCCTCCCGGCCGGGGCGCCGCCTGCGGGTGCGGACGCGGAATCGCCCGCTCGACCGGCTGCGCCGAGGAGAACGGGTTGTTGCCGACGCGCGGGGTGCGGGCGCCGGGCTTGGGACCCGGTGCTGCCGGCCGGGGGCCGGGCGCCGGCGGCGCCGCCGGCGACGGTGCTGCGGCGGCCGGTGGCGGGGTCTCGGCCGCGGGCGCGGCCGGAGCGGCCGGTGCCGCTGGAGCTGCCGGGGCCGCCGGCTTGGCTGCGGCCGGGACGGGGGCGGCAGGCTTGGCGGCCTCGCCCTGAACGGCAGCCGCCGGTGCCGGCTTCGCCGGTCCCGGGGTGGCCGCCGGGGCCGGAGCGGCCTTGGCGGGCGCCGGAGCCGCGGGCGCTTCAGCCTTCGGCGCGGGCTTGCCGCCGCCGAAGGACTCGCGCAGCCGCCGCGCGACGGGGGCTTCCACGGTTGAGGATGCCGATTTGACGAATTCGCCCTGTTCGCTCAGGCGGGCGAGAACTTCCTTGCTGGTGACACCGAGTTCCTTGGCCAACTCGTGTACGCGGGCCTTTGCCACTACATCTCCTGTCTATGAGGCGACAGCGGTGGTGGGCCGCGCCTCGGGTTTAGCTATGACGCATGGTCATCGGGACTTCACGGTGTGCTCATGTTCTTCGCTACCTGTTCTGTTGACCGGGGCGGCGAGCTGATCTTCGACTCCTTCGAAGTACTCCTCCACCCCGGATACATCCGGGGAACCGCTGATTCGCAGCGCGCGCGCGAATGCCCGTCTCCGAATCGCCGCGTGCAGGCATTCCGACGCGGGATGCAACCACGCACCCCGCCCCGGCTGGTTGCCCGCGCGGTCAACGATCACGGCACCGTTGCCGTTCTCGGTTGACACCGCGACCACCCGACGCAATTCGACGGTCAACGCACGTTTCCGGCATCCGACACACGTGCGCACCGGTCCATCTGGGGAACGGTGCGTCCGCGAGGCGGCTGGCGAAGTCTCGCGCTGGATCACGGCTCAGTCTACCCATACAACGGCGATGACCCGAACCACCCGAACCAACCCGGCGCTGCGCTACCGGGCGCTCCTGGTCGCGTCCCGCTCAGCGCTCGTGGCCCACGCCCTGACCTGCCGCACGCTCAGCGCCATCGGTATCGGTCTCGGGGGTGTCACTGCGGATATCGATGCGCCAACCGGTCAGCCGGGCTGCCAGCCGGGCGTTCTGGCCTTCCTTGCCGATGGCCAAGGAAAGCTGGAAGTCGGGGACGACCACCCGGGCGGCACGAGCCGCCTGGTCGATCACCGTCACCGACATCACCTTGGCAGGCGACAGCGCGTTGCCGACGAAGCGCGCCGGGTCCTCGTCGTAGTCGATGATGTCGATCTTCTCGCCGGCCAGCTCGCTCATCACGTTGCGCACGCGCTGGCCCATCGGGCCAATGCAGGCACCCTTGGCATTGAGCCCGGGAACCTGCGAGGCGACCGCGATCTTGGATCGGTGGCCGGCCTCCCGGGCGACCGCGACGATCTCCACCGACCCGTCGGCGATCTCGGGGACCTCCAAAGCGAACAGCTTGCGCACCAGGTTCGGGTGGGTACGCGACAGCTCGATACGCGGTTCGCGCAGGCCCCGGGTCACGCCGATCACGTAGCAGCGCAGCCGGTCGCCGTGGTCGTAGGCCTCGCCGGGCGCCTGCTCCGCGGGGCGGATGACGCCATCAAAGCCCTTGGCCTCGGTGCCCAGCCGCACCACGATGACACCGCGGGCATTCTCCCGGGCGTCGCGCTGCACGACGCCGGCGACGATGTCGCCCTCCCGCGCCGAGAATTCGCCGTAGGCCTTCTCGTTCTCGGCGTCACGCAGCCGCTGCAGGATCACCTGGCGGGCCGTGGTCGCCGCGATACGGCCGAAACCCTCGGGCGTGTCGTCGTATTCGCTGATCACGTTGCCGTCGGCGTCCGTCTCGCGGGCCAGCACCCGCACCACGCCGGTCTTGCGGTCGACGTCGATCACCGCGTCGGCCTGATGGCCTTCGGTGTGGCGGTATGCGGTGAGCAACGCCGATTTGATCGTGTCCACGACCACGTCAACCGAGATGCCCTTGTCTGCCTCGATCGCATGCAGCGCGGCCATGTCGATGTTCATGCTCCGGCCTCCGTTCCCGCCTCCGGGGCCTGCCGGCCCGCCAACTCCAACTCACGTTCACTCGGCGGTGCGAATTCGACTTGCACCACCGCTCGGCTGATCTCGCTCAGCGGCAGGCGGCGACGGTTCCAGTCGCGCCCGGCGCGTACCACCAGCGTCAGGACGTCGTCATCGACGACGCCCACCCGACCGGTCAGACCCGACCCGTCGGACAGCGTCAGCTCCACTTTGCGACCGTGCGCGCGCCGAAAATGCTTCGCGGTGGTCAGCGGCCGCCCCACCCCGGGCGAGCTGACCTCAAGTACGTATTGGCCGTCGAATTCCAGGGTGTCGAGCAAGTCCGACGCCGAGCGCGCCAACGCGGCGGCGGTGTCCAGATCAAGCGGGGTGTCGCCGTCGGCGACCACGGTGATTCGCGGGAGCGGGTCCCGATCGTCGACGACAACGTCTTCGATCTCGTATCCGGCGCGGGTGAACTCAGCATCGAGCAGCTCGATCACCTGTGTCTGGGAAGGTAGCCCGGTGGCCACGGCGAGCTCCTCATCTTGAGTTGTCCTTCTCGGCGCGTTCCCACGCGCCAGGCGCGGCCGGGAACCAGTCATCAACGATACGCCGTGGGAAACACAGCCACAGCAAACCGGCAAAAGCGCCCGTCAGCGTACCGCGACCCGTTCGCGGCCACGTCGCGTCCTTACGGCGCCGTGGCAATGGCAGGATGTCAGGGTGCCCGGCCCCCTGTCCGCCATCGACCGACGGCGCGTGCTCACCGGCGCCGGGATGCTCGCCCTGCTGGCCCTTGCGGCGCCGGCCTGCGGCTCGGCTCCGACGGCGCCCGTCGTGGACGACCTGGAAGCGCAACGGCAGTTGGCGCTGCGCGACAGTGAGCTGGCTGCGGCGGCCGCCGCCGCACTGACCGACCCGGACTCCAAGGCGCTGGCCGCGGCGCTGGATCAGGTGTCGCAGGAGCGAACCGAGCACGCCCGGGCACTGGCCGCCGAGATCGCCCGCGCCTCTAGAAAGGCGCCGGTGGACGAGACCGAGACCACCACGCCCGGCGCCGCGCCGGATGCGCCCGCTCCGCCGGCCTCGCAGGTGATCAGCGCGCTGCGGGAGGCCGCCGACAGCGCCGGGAAACTGGCGGTCTCCTCGTCCGGTTACCGCGCCGGGCTGCTGGCCTCCATCGCCGCGGCATGCACGGCCTCCTACGCAGTTGCCTTGGTGGCGCAGACATGACATCTCCGCAACCCAGCCCGAGCTCCGGCCCCGAAGCGGCCCTGATCGATGCGCTGGCCACCGAACACGGCGTCGTCTATGGCTACGGGCTGGTATCGGCGTACTCGCTACCGGAATTCAACGATCTGGTGGTCACAACCATTCGACAGCACCGCGAACGCCGGGATCACACCATCGCGATACTGACCAGCCGCTCGGTTGCCGTGCCGCCTGCCGCTGCCGGCTATCAGTTGCCCATGCCGGTGACCACGTCCAACGATGCACTGCGGCTGGCGGTCCGGATGGAAAGCGACACCGCGGCGGCCTGGCGTGCGGTCGTCGAGCAGGCCAGCGAGGCCACCGATCGGGAATTCGCGGCGACCGCGCTCGGTCAGAGCGCCGTGCTCGCCGCGCACTGGAACCGCGCGCTGGGGAGTTGGCCGATCACCCAGGCCTTTCCAGGTGGCCAGGACTGAGCGAGACTGACCTCGACAGGGCGAAGGGAGCAGGGATGATGTCGGTGCACAAGCGTGGTGCCCTGATCGCGACCGTAGTAGGAGCAGGGGTGCTGTTGGGTGCCGGACCGGCCGCCGCCTGGCCGATCCCCTACACCTCTGAGGACATCAGATACCTCGACGCAACCCGCGGCAATTTTCCCGGCGACGACGACCAGCTCCTGCTGGCCGGAAAGCAGGTCTGCCGGCAGCTCTACACCGGCCAGTCCGCGGGCTCGGTGACCGACCAGGTCGCCGCACAGTACGGGGCCAGCCCCGAACAGGCCGCCGTCGTGGTGCGCGCGGCGCGCAGCACCATGTGCACCCAGGCCCCGGGTTAACTGCCCTCAGCGCGGACCGCGGCCATGATCTGCCCGGCCAATTCCGCACCGACGGCCAGCTCGCGGGTCTGCCCCGAGAAACGATCCCGCAGCTCGACAACGCCGTCGGCCCAGCCGCGCCCCAGTACGACGATCCACGGCACCCCGAGCAACTCGGCGTCCTTGAACTTCACCCCCGGCGAGGCCTGCCGGTCGTCAAAGAGCACCTCCAGACCAAGCCGGTCCAGTTCAGCGACCAGCTCGGTCGCGCCGGTGCGGGCGGCGTCGTCCTTGTTGGCGATCACCACATGCACGTCGAACGGTGCGACCTGCGACGGCCAGCGCAGACCCAGCTCGTCATGCTGCTGTTCGGCGATGACAGCCACCAACCGCGAGACGCCGACACCGTAGGAACCCATGGTGAGCCGCACCGGCCGGCCATCCTCGCCGAGGACGTCGACAGCAAAAGCGTCGGTGTATTTGCGGCCGAGCTGGAAGATGTGGGCGATCTCGATGCCCCGGGCGCTGACCAGCGGGCCGGCCCCGTCCGGTGACGGGTCGCCGTCGCGGACCTCGGCCGCCTCGATGGTGCCGTCGGCGTGGAAATCACGCCCGGCGACCAGTCCCACGACATGCTTGCCGGGCGCATCGGCACCGGTGATCCAGCTGGTGCCGTCCACCACACGAGGGTCAACCAGGTAGCGGACCCCGTTGTCCTGCAGTGCTTTCGGACCGATGTAGCCCTTCACCAGGAACGGGTGCTTGGCGAAATCACCGTCGCCGAGCAGCGCGTACTCGGCGGGTTCGAGGGCCGCCCCGAGCCGCTTCTCATCGATCTCGCGGTCGCCCGGGACCCCGATGCCCAGTAGCTCCCACTCGCCATCGGGCTGGCGGACCTTGAGCAGGACGTTCTTGAGGGTGTCGGCGGCGGTGACGAGGCGACCGAGGCCCAGATCAGCAGAGTTGGCCCAATCCACCAGGGTGGCGATCGTCGGGGTATCGCCGGTGTCGTGAATCTGCGGCTCGGCCAAGCCATCGATCGGTCGCGGCTCGGGGCGGGCGGTGGTCACCGCTTCGACGTTGGCGGCGTAGCCGGACTCCTGGCAGCGCACGAAGGTGTCTTCACCGACCGCACTCTCGGCGAGGAATTCCTCGGAGGCCGATCCGCCCATGGCGCCGGAAACCGCCGAGACGATCACATAACGCACACCGAGCCGGTCGAAGATCTTCTGATAGGCCGCCCGGTGCGCGTCGTAGGCGGCGGCCAGGCCGGCGTCGCCGACGTCGAAGGAATAGGAGTCCTTCATCACGAATTCGCGGCCGCGCAGGATGCCGGCTCGCGGTCGCGCCTCGTCCCGGTACTTGGTCTGGATCTGATACAGCACCACCGGGAAGTCCTTGTAGGAGCTGTACTCCCCCTTGACGGTCAGGGTGAACAGTTCCTCGTGGGTGGGGCCCAGCAAGTAGTCGTTGTCGCGACGGTCCTTGAGCCGGAACAAGCCATCGCCGTATTCCGTCCAGCGGTTGGTGGTCTCGTACGGTGCGCGCGGCAGCAGCGCCGGGAACAGGATCTCCTGGCCGCCGATGGCGTTCATCTCCTCGCGCACCACTCGCTCGATGTTGCGCAGCACCCGCAGGCCAAGCGGCAGCCAGCTGTACAGACCGGGTGCGATAGGCCGGACGTAGCCGGCCCGGATCAGCAGCTTGTGGCTGGGAACTTCGGCATCGGCGGGGTCGTCGCGCAGGGTGCGCAGGAACAGTTCGGACATCCGGGTGATCACAGGCCGAGAGCCTATCTTCAGCCGCGAGCAGACGCGGACTTGCCCGGCGCCCCTACAGCTCCCCCGCCTCCACAGCCTCCAGAGTGTGTTGGGCGCGGGCGATCTGTTCGGCCGAGAACCTGATGAACAGTGCCGCCGCACCCACCAGCACGGCGATCGCGGCCACCCACAGCAGCGAATAGGTGTAGCCATGGCCGAGCGCATCCAGTTCGCTGTCGGTCATGTTCTTCACCGGGCCGGTGGTGCCGCCCAGGTACAGCGTTCGAGAGGTCTGCACGGCCTGGATGATCACCAGCACCACCGGGCCGCCCAGGTTGTACACCATCAAGGTGACCGCCGACACCGGGCCGATCTCGCGTGGGCCGACCTCGGCCACCGCGCACAGCGGCAGCACCACCGAGATCACGCCGATACCGAAGCCGCCGACCACGAACAGCATCACCAGGTCGGGGATGTACGGCACGCCGCGGTCCAGCGTCGACCCGAACAGCATGGCGCCCCAGACCAGGCTGCCGGCCCCGATGATGAGCCAGCGTGGCGCGATCAGCGCGGCCGCCCAACTGGTCAGCAGGTTGCCGAGACCCATCGCCAGCGCGAACGGGATGAAGCAGATACCGGCGCGCAGGGCCGAGTAGCCCAGCACGTCTTGAACCAGTAGACCGATCATCACGCTCACCGTGAGCATCACGCCGCCGGCCATGAAGTACGCCACGAAGGTGGCGACCCGGCTGGGGTTGTCGAACACCGCCGGCGGCACCAGTGGGTTGGCGGCGTTGCGCTCGACGAACAGGAAGGCCAGTAGGAAGAGTGCCGCGGCGACGCCGGCGCCGATCACCCACGGGCTCGCCCAGCCCTGGGGCGGGCCCTGGGTGAATACCAGCACCGCCGCGGTACACCCGCCGGTGGCCAGCAGCGCCCCGGTGAGGTCGAGCCGGAGCCGTTCGGTGTTGGTCTCGGTCAACCGCCGCACCGCGATGGCCACGATGACGATTCCGATCGGGATGTTGATCAAGAACGCCAGCCGCCACGAGATGACGGTGAGGGCGCCACCGAGCACCAGGCCCATGACCGAGCCGATGCCCTGCATGGCGGCCGACACCGCCATGGCCCGGTTCCGGGCCTGCCCGGCCGCGTAGGTCGTCGCGATCAGCGCCAGGCCGGTCGGTGCGGCAACCGCGGCCCCCATGCCCTGGACTGCCCGGGCGGCGATCAGGGTGGCGGAGTCGGTGGCCACCCCACAGACCAGCGAGGCGAGGGTGAACAACCCGACCCCGGAGATGAACGCCCGCTTCTGTCCGATGGCGTCGCCCACCCGGCCGCCGAGCAGCAACAGGCCGCCGAAGGTCAGTACGTAGGCGGTGATGACCCAGCTCTTGGCGGCATCGGACAGATCGAGGTCGGCCTGCATGCGCGGCAATGCCACCACGACGATGGTGCCGTCCAGCGTCGACATCAGCTGCATGCCGGTGATCGCCACGATGGCGACACCGAGCACGTTGGACGACAACGACCGGCCGGCCGACTGGGATTCCCCCGGCGCGGCCATAGCAGGTCAGCTTAGCGGGGATCGCTTGCGCGGCGGAGCCGGGCGAAGCGGGTCACCGCCGTCAACCCAGCGGGGATCGCTTGCGCGGCGGAGCCGGGCGAAGCGGGTCACCGCCGTCAACCCAGCGGGGAGCGCCGGCGCGCGTCCGGGCGAAGTTACAGGTTGCCGAAGGCGTCCTGCACGTCCTGGGCGTGCGCAACCTGTTTGGCGGTGTAACCGATCAGCAGGGAGATCCCGCCGACCAGGATCGCCACCGCGGCAATCCACAGCAAGCCGTAGGTGTAGCCGGCGTCCAACGCGGCGATCTGCGCGGGATTCATCGTCTTGACCGGCATGTTGGTGCCGCCCAGGTAGAGGGTGCGCGAGGTGATGACGGCCTGGATGACCGCCAGCACGATCGGCCCGCCCAGGTTCTGCAGCATCAGTGCGATCGCCGAGGTGGGACCGATCTGGTCGAAGCCCACGCCGGCGATCGCCGAGAGGGTCAGCGGCACCACGATCACGCCGATCCCGAGCCCACCGAGCACGATCAACGTCACGAAGTTCGGGAAGTACGGCAGGTTCCGGTTGATCGTCGAGCCGTAGATCATCGCGCCCAGCAACACGACGCCACCGGCGATCACCAGCACCCGGGGCGGGAACCGCCGCACCAGCTGGGAGGACAGACCCAGTCCGACGCCCAGCCCGATGACGAACGGGATGAATCCCACTCCGGCGCGCAAGGCCGAGTAGCCCATCAGATCCTGCACATACAGGCCGATGGTCACGGTCAAGGTGAACAGCACCCCGCCGGCCAGGAAGATCGCCGCGAAGGTCATCAGCCGATTGCGGTCCTTGAAGAGGCTGAACGGCACCACCGGGTTCTCTGCGGTGCGCTCCACCACGGCGAAAGCCAAGAGCGCTAACACCGCGACGACGCCCGAGCCGATGGTGAAGACCGAGATCCAGCCCTTCTCCGGGCCGATCGTGAACGCGAACACCGCGGCCGTGCAGCCCAGGGTCGCCAGCAGCGCGCCGGCAGCGTCGAGCTTCATCCGTTCCCGGTTGGTCTCGGTCAGCGCGGTGCGGGCCAGGTAGATCATCAGCAGGCCGATCGGCACGTTGATCCCGAACGCCAGCCGCCACGACACCTCGGTCAACGCGCCACCGACCACCAGGCCCATCACCGACCCGACAGCGGTCATCGCTCCGAATATCGCGGTGGCGGCGTTGCGGGCCGGCCCCTTCGGGAAGGTGGTGGCGATCAGCGCCAGCGCGGTCGGTGAGGCGATCGCTGAGCCGACGCCCTGGAGCAGTCGCGCGATCACCAACGTGGGCGCATCCCAGGCCACCGCGCACAGCACCGACGCGATGGTGAACAACGCGACCCCGCTGATGAAGGTGCGCTTGCGGCCGATGGTGTCGCCGAGCCGGCCGCCCAGCAGCATCAGGCCGCCGAAGGTCAGCACGTAAGCGCTGATCACCCAGCCGCGGCCCGCGTCGGACAGTCCCAGGTCGTCCTGGATCTTAGGAAGCGCGACGATGGCGACAGTGCTGTCCATGGTGGCGAGCAGTTGCATGCCACCGATGGCGATCACCGCATAGATGAAGCGGCGAGAAGGCAACCAGGACGACACATACTTGCTGGTCAAGCTCATGAGATCGGAACCGGTACGCCCCGGGGGAACCGACCCGGCAGCGCCGTCGGACCGCTGCGCAGTCGCCCGGCCTGCATCATCGAGTGCAGTCATAACCGGCTACCCTACAGTAATATTAAGAGCTGTTTAAACCCCAAAACCGGCGACGGCCCCGATAATGACGATCGCGGGAGGTCGGATGCCCTCCGCGCGGATCTTCTCGGGCGCGTCGGCCAGGGTTGCTCGCAGCGTGTGCTGGGCCGGCGTGGTGCCGTGTTGCACCACTAGAACCGGCGTATCCGCAGGTCGCCCGCCCTTTTGCAGGACCGCGCTGAATTGTTCGATGCGTTCGATGGCCATCAGCAGCACGATGGTTCCGCGCATTGCCGCCAAGGCGTCCCAATTCACTAACGATTCGGGATCGTCGGGCGCGACGTGCCCACTGACCACCACGAACTCGTGGTTCACGGCCCGGTGGGTGACCGGAACCCCGGCCAGCGCCGGCACCGCTATGGCACTGGTCACACCCGGCACAACCGTCACCGGAATCCCGGCGTCGGCGCAGGCCAGGACCTCTTCGTAGCCGCGGGCGAACACGAATGGATCCCCACCCTTGAGGCGCACCACGAACTTGCCGGCCTTGGCACGATCGATCATCAGCGCGTTGATGGCGTCCTGCGCCATCGCCCGCCCATAGGGGATCTTGGCGGCGTCGATGACTTCGACGGTCGGGGGCAGTTCGGCGAGCAGCTCGGGCGGGGCGAGCCGATCGGCCACCACGACGTCGGCGTGCGAGAGCATGCGGCGGCCGCGCACCGTGATCAGTTCCGGATCACCGGGTCCGCCGCCCACCAGCGCCACACCGCCGCGCACTACGTCGGGGGTCGCCGCTGCGTCCACGGTGATCGTGCCGTCCTGCAACGCCTCCCGGATGGCGGAGCGGATCGCCGCCGACCGGTTGTGCTCGCCACCGGCCAGCACACCCACCGACAGTCCGGAGTAGCCGAAGGTCGCCGGGGTGACCGCAGATCCCTCGACGGCCAAGTCGGCGCGCACACAGAAGATCTGACGGCGATCGGCCTCGGCCACGATGGCGGCGTTGATCTCCGGGTCGTTGGTGGCCGCAATCGCATACCAGGCATCGGCCAGGTCCCCGTCGCGGTAGGTACGCGATACCAGTGTGATTCCGGGCTTGCGCTCGCCCAGCGCTTCGACCGCCGGGGTGGCGCTGGGCGCGATCACCAGCACCTGCGCCCCGCTGTCCACCAACAGTGGAAGTCGTCGCTGCGCGACACTTCCCGCGCCTACAACAACAACCTTGCGGCCGGCCAGCCGTAAACCGGCCAGGTAGGGGTTCTCGGTCACCCGATAACTCTAGTGGCGACCGTCAGCGCGGCGAAGCCGGGCGCAACGGGTCGCCACCATCAATCCCGCGGCGACCGTCAGCGCGGCGAAG